>NZ_JMCC02000080.1 GCF_000737335.2 Enhygromyxa salina
GATCCGTGAAGGTTTGCTGGTTCTCGACCACGAAAACATGCCGCGGATCAGCGATATCGAGGAAGCCCGATTACGCCCGGCGTGGGCGGTGCTCTCGGCGGTGATCCACGCGATCAACGGTGACTACGGGAGCGCGCGAATTGCCTTTGAGATGGCGCTGGAGCTCGCGGATGAACGCCGCTGGCGCTACGCTGCGATCATCCTGAGCGCCGTCCCCAAGCACGAGGCGGACCAGATGAAGGAAGGGATGAACATGGAAGAACAGCACAAACTGACCGAACTCGAATACAACAGCATCGCGTACCACGACGGGTTGGACCGCGGTAAGCTCGAGGGTAAGCTCGAGGGCAAGCTCGAGGGCAAGCTCGAGGGCAAGCTCGAAGGCAAGCTCGAGGGTAAGCTCGAGGGCAAGCTCGAAGGCAAGCTCGAGGTTCTCGCGGAGCTCTTGTTCACGATCCTCGAGCTGCGTGAGCTCCCGATCGACGCGGCGACCGGGGCCAAGATCCGAGAGTGCAGCGATCCAGATCTGCTCGAGCGCTGGGCTGCCCGCGCCAAGCAGGCAAGCGAGACCGCGAGCATATTCGTCTGACGCATGATCGCGAGCCGTCGGCCTCGCTTGGGTGGACCGACCGGCGCGCGCCCCTGCTTCATGCGCAGGTCCATTGACCCGAGCGCCGCGATCACCTCGTCGAGCTTGGCCTCGAGGGCGAGATGATCTGGACCAGGTCGTCGGCCGGCGAGAGCGAGGTCGACGCCTAATCGTTGGGGATCCAACCCGGTACGCCCAGATCCGGCACCTCGATGCTCCCTGGGCCGAGCAGATCCTCGATAACCCAAGGGTCGTCGGGCAACGGACCGAGGCGCGCGTAGCAGCGCCCTTCGGGAGCGACCTGCAGGCCAGCTCCGTACCCAAGCTCGACGTAGGCGTTGTCCTGGGGCCGCATGATCTGGGTGGAGCCGCCGAGCAAGGCCTCCATTGGTGGCGGATCCCAGACCCCGGGGCAGCTGCCGGTCTCGTAGGCGGTCAGCCAATAGGTGCCGTCACGCATCCCGAGGAAGAGGCCGGCGAATTGACTGACCGGCAGGCTCAGCTCGGCTGGCGCCCAATCGTCGTTGGCGCCGACCAGCTCCCAGATGTTCGCGCTCGCAGCGTCACGCCAGATCGTGAACAGCTCGCCCTGCGCCCCGACGACGGGCAGCGTCACACAGCCAGTAGCCGAGTGCCCCTCCGGTGGGATCATCAAGACGTCGTTGCTGGTGTCGTCCGCGGCCAGGTGCAAGTAGCGGTGCTGCCCGTTGTTGCTCAGCCGCACCAGGACGTCATGGCCATGACCGCGCAGGGCCATGAGGCTGACGCTCCAGCCGTTGAGTAGGTAGGGATCGAGCTCCGGCCACGGTCGCAGCGTGACCTCGTTGGCGTGCTGCTCGACGACGTGGAGCTCACCGTTGATCGAGCTGAGGTAGATGAGCAGCGACTCGGATTGCAGCCATATGCTGTTGTAGTCATCCCAGATCGAGTGGGCCAGCCCAACTTGCTGTTTGGTGACCACATTGCGGAATCGGGGGGAGCTCTCGCCAACCTCGATCGCCATCCAGTCGTCGGGCATGACGGGGCCGGCGGCCACGCCGTTGAAATGATCGACCAACCCGTCGGGCCCGAGCACGCGCGAGTAGCTGTTGTCGGACTCGTTGTAGGGTGAATAGGCGAAGAAGGCCGCGCGCCCATCCGAGGCCACATAGGGCGCTCGTCCTTCGGGCTCCCACTCGTCATCGGCGAGTTCCCACACGACCGCCCCCGTGTCGCGGTCGTAGACGCGGTAGTGCGCGCGAGTGTGCTCGGCGCCGCCAAGGTCGTCGTAGACCCCGACAAACAGCGACTCACCCCGCGCGTCCATGATCAGGTTCAAAGCCGCGTCGTCGGCCGCCGCGGGCAAGCTGGTGTCGAGCTCGCTCGTGACCCCGTCGCTGCGCAGCAGCGAGACCGTGAGGGTGTCCTCGTCCAACAGGGCCATGATCCCACGCCCCGGCTCCCAGCCACACAGGCCCTCGGGCTCCTCGCCCGTGTCCGTCTCGCCCGTGTCCGTCTCCCCCGTGTCCGTCTCGCCCGTGTCCGTCTCGCCCGTGTCCGTCTCGTCGGTGCTCGAGTCGGTGTCGGTCTCGGTCTCGCCGGTGCTCGAGCTGGTGTCGGTCTCGGTCTCGCCGGTGCTCGTGCTGGTGTCGGTCTCGGTCTCGCCGGTGCTCGAGCTGGTGTCGGCCGGCTCTTCAGTGCTGCTGGTGTCAACGCTGGTCTCCGATGTCGAGTCGGAGACCTCGCCGCCCGGCTCGACGCAGCCGCCCACGGCGGCGACGCTCAGCACGAGCGAGGGAACAATGAGCCAAGACGCTCGCTGCGGTAGTCGTGAGTATGGAGACATTCAGGCTCTGCAAACTGAAGTGAGTCGTGGACGTGCGCGTGACGGATCGTGGCTACTGCGGAAGCACCGAGAACACGCCAGCACCCCACCACGCGTGGTTGGTGTTGGCGACGACCTGAACCTGGCCGCCGTTGGGGTCGATCTCGAGCACCTGGCCACCGGCGTTGAACCCGAAGATCTTGTCTTCCCAGCCGGCCAGGCCGTAGAGCGAGCTGTAGCCGACGGTCGTCGCAATCTCGCCCAGCACCATGCCGTTGGTTGGATCGGACTCGACGATCACGTCACCGTTGTTGACGCCCGGCTTGTCGACCGCGCCGAAGGTGCCGGTGCCCTGAATCGAGAACACGTCGCCGGAAGAGGTCATGCCGCCGCCGTACTGGCCGATCAGGTTGAGCTGGGCCTGCTGGTTGACGATCGTGACCTCGTACCAGTTGCCGGTGTTGGCGATGCCGATCAGCGTGTCGTCGTCGGGGTCGATGGTCCCGGGCGGGACCATGGTGAGCCCGTTGAAGCTCGACGGGAGATCACCAAGGTAGAGACAGGCCGCGTTCGCGGGGTTGCAGACGAAGATGTCGTTGAAGGTGACCGCGTACAGGACACCCCAGCGATCGATCGCGATGTCAGTGACCGAGCCCTGGCTCTGGTTGAAGCTGAACTGACCGATCTCGACGATCTGGTAGCTGAACGGGTCCATCGTGAACAGCCGCGAGCTGGTGTGCGCGTAGACCAAGTTGGGCTGCGCGCTGCCAGGCAGGTTTGGATCGTCCGGGAATGGATCGTCTGGATCGGGGACGCCGTCCATGTCGCTGTCCAAGATGGGAGGATCGCCGTCGCCATCTCCGTCGCCGTCGCCGTCCCCGTCCCCGTCCCCGTCCCCGTCGCCCGTGTCACCGTCGCCATCCCCGTCCCCGTCCCCGTCCCCGTCGCCGTCTCCGGTGTCGTCACCGTCCCCGTCCCCGTCCCCGTCCCCGTCGCCCGGATCCCCGTCCCCGTCGCCATCCCCGTCGCCGTCGCCCTCGGCCTCGGCCGAGTTGCCCTCCATCGTGTCGCCGTCTCCGTCACCGTCCCCGTCTCCGGTGCTCGTCGCCGTGTCGCTGCCGTCGGTCGACATCCCGTCTGCGCCGCCGTCGTCCGTGCACGCGAGCATCAAAGCCGCGGACGCACAGAGGGTGACGATCAGGTTTCGAGAGGCCAATGGATAATTTTTGGGGTCAAGCATGTCTGAGCTCCTGAGTTCAACGCCGGCGTCAGGCCGGCCCCTGATGCTACGACAACCCGCAACGTGGCTGCCAATCAAGTTACAAGCGGTCAGGGTTGGGCGAAATCCGTCGCGGACGTATCATCCACGGCGTGCGAACCACGCGACAGCTCGCGATCGTGCTGGCTCTGGTCATGACGCCCAGCGCCGCTCTTGCCAAGGGCGGCCATTCGCCCGAGGACGCGGCGGCCCAACGGGAGCAGATCGAAGCTGGCCTGGCTCAGGATCCAAGGGCCGCCGTCGCGGCCCTGCGCGACGCCGGTGAGGAGCTCGGCGATCCCGAGCTGTTCTTGCTAGCGGCCACCCGCGCCCGCGACGAGGCTCGGTCGAGCCGTGACCCCGAGCTCGCGCTCGAGGCCGAGTCGCTCGCGCTGGTCGCCCAGGACATTGGCTCATACCTCTCCGATGACGACAACTACAGCGCGACAGACTGGCGGCCGGTCACGCGCGACCGCGCCGCGGACTTGGCCGGTGAGGCAGGCAGCTTGGCAACGCAAGCCCACGAGCTAGCCGAAGAGATCGAGGCCGAGCGCGCCGCAGCTGCAGCCGCGGCCGAGCGCGCCCGGCTCGAGAGCCTCGCCAACGCGGACAAACCCAAGCGCGAGCTCAAACCGGGCACCGGGTTGATCGCCGGGGGCTCTGTCGCGCTGGCCGTTGGCGCGAGCGGGATCGGTCTGCTCGGGGCCGGGATCGCCATGGGCCAGGCCAACCAGCGCGAAGCCGAGAGCCTGAGCTTGCCCGCCGAGCTCGCGCGTCTCGAAGAGCTCGACCGCAAGGGCGCGACCGCCAACACGCTGGCCTACGTCGGCGGGGCCGTGGCTGCGGTCGGAGTCGGTGTTGGGGTTGCGCTGATCGTCGTGGGCGTCAAGAAGCGCAAGGCTGCGGGCCCGCAGGAGCAGGCCCATGTCCACATGAGCGGGTGGTTCGATCACAACGGCGGCGGCTTGGCGCTCCAAGGAAGGTTCTAAGCATGGGTACGCTCAAACTACTCACGATCGCGGCCGCTGCGTTCTCGGCCTTGCTCGCGCCCGCGCCCGACACCGACGAAGACTGCGGCAACGAAGTGTGTGTGTACGGCACCGGCGGCGGCGCTGGCACCTGGAAGCCGGGCGAACGCATGAGTCGCGGCAAGCGAAACAAAGAGGCCAAGGCCAACCGCAAGCGTAAAGATGTCGCGCTGAACGTGGTGCTCGAGGGTGGGCGCGGGAGCGTGTTCGTGGATGGGCGCTACCTCGCAACGAGTGGCGACCATGCGCAGCGGGGGGTCAAGCCGGGCCGGCACGAGATCGAGGTTCGGGACGCCGGGCAGGTGATCACCTTTGGTGTGCTGGTGGTCTCGCGCAAGGCAACCGCGGTCGCGCTGGTCGTCCACGCAGACCGCTGAGGCTGGCTTCGCAGGGCTTTGATCGCTCGCTCGACTCGTATATAGATCGCCGATGCATACTCACCTGTGCGTCCCCGCCTGTGCGCTGGCCCTGGCCCTAGCTGGGTGCCAAGAGCCAGGCGAGACAGCGGAGACCAGTCAGGCCACCGAGACCGCGGATACGACCGCGGACACTGGCGAATCCAGCGATTCCAGCGATTCCAGCGACTCCACGACCGGGGACCCGACCGAGGGCCCGAGTTGCGGTGACATGACCTGTGACCCAGACGAGACCTGTGAGAGCTGCCCGGGTGATTGTGGCCCGTGCGACGAACCCGTCATTACAGAGTGTAACGATGGTATCGACAATGACGGAGATGGCTTAGTCGACTGGCAATTCGACGTTGGCTGCTGGAGCGACGCCGACACGACCGAGGCCAGCGCCCCGCGTGACCAGGAGAACGGGTTCACGACCTTTGATCCTGGCCCCGACTCGCTGCTGATCTACGTGAGCTCGAGCGAGGGTGACGACGCCAACGACGGGCTCACACCCCAGACCGCGGTGGCCACCCCCGCCCAGGGCGCCAAGCTGGTCCGCGACGGCTTTCACGACTTCTTGCTGTTCAAGCGCGGCGACAGCTGGCGGGGGATGGACATCGGCGCCAACTCTGTCGAGCGCCGCTTCAAGTCGGGACCAAGCCCCGACCAGCCACTCGTGATCTACAGCTACGGCGACTCGCGCGAGCGACCGCGGCTCGAGATCGACAAGGCATTCGTCGACGACGACGGCAACCAACGCAGCAACCTGGCGATCGTGGGTCTGGCGTTGATCTCCTACCCCAAGATCCCCGGCGACCCCGAATTCAACGGCGCCGATGGTGGCGCGCTGCGCTTCGTCGGCACCGGCCAGAACATCTTGATCGAGGACAACTACGTCGAGTACGGCGAGTTCATCGTCCAGAACGTGAGCGAGGTCGAGGTCCGCCACAACGTGGTCTACCGCAGCTACCACGTCGGGACCTGCCTAGACGGCAACCCCAACGGCGATCCAACCTATCGCCCCTCGGGCATCTTCGCGGGTGGGGTCAATGGGCTGCTGATCGAGAGCAACGTGTTTGACGAGAACGGCTGGAACCCCGACGTCCCCGACGCCTGCGCGACGATCTACAACCATGACATGTACCTCTCGGGCAACCACAACCTCACGGTCCGCGACAACCTGATCCTGCGGGCGTCGAGCATCGGCATCAAATTGTCTTCGGGCGGGCTCGCCGGATCCAGCCAGATCCTGATTGAGGACAACGTGTTCGCAGAGGGCGAAATTGGCGTCAGCATGGGCGGAAACGCCAACACCGAGCATCGCTTCACCGACGCGGTCATCCGCGACAACGTGTTCACGGATATCGGGCGGTCGCAACCAACGGGGCGCACGCTCACCTGGTACATCGACATCATCGACAATGACGGAAGCGAGATCCGCGACAACCTGCTGGTCAACCAGCCAGATCTTGGCAACGCCTATGGGATCCACCTGTCTGGCGGGTCCAACCGCGAGGTGGTCGTCGCAGACAACGCGATGTTTGGACTGAAGCGCCGGGCGATCTTCGTTGACGCCCAGAATTCATGGTCGAGCATCTCGTTCACCTCCAATCGCGTGGTCGGCGACGCGGACCAGAGCTGCCTCGTCGATCACGAGGGTGGCTTCGCCGCGTTTGACTATGGGTCGAACGAGTATTTCAGCCCCGCGTCCCCCAGCGCGTGGTTTTGCATCGATGGCGCCAACCACAACATCAACGAGTGGGCCGCCAGCTCGGGCGAAGTCGACGCGAGCGAGATCAACGTCAACGTGGAAAACCGCAACCTCGACGACTATGCCGGGTCCCTTGGCTTCGAATCAACGCTGGCCGGCTTCGCCGAGCAGGCCCGCATGCAATCGCGACACACCCACCGCAGCGAGCTGACGGCCGCCGAGGCCGGAAACTACATCCGCGACGGCTACCTCTGACCCGAGCATGTAGCCCGCTGGTCACTCGCGCTCGAGCTCGTAGAAGCGACTGGGCCCGAACTCGCAGGCGTCGCCGCGCATGTGCAGGCATAGCGCGATCGGAAACAGCTTCGACCACGAGCGCCAGCCGTGGCCGCCACGGTACTCGAGGTAGTGGTGGGGCACGCTCGCGGCCTCGAGCCTAGCCCACGGGCTCCTAGCCCCAAGTCCCTCACCTTTTCCAATTCAGCGCTCGAGTCGGGGCTAGCCCTGACTCGGTTGCTTGTTCTTGGGCGTGGGCTTCGCCTTTGGTTTGTCCGCGGCCTTGTCTGGCGCAGCTTGCTCCGCAGGCGTCATCCCAAGGTCGAGCATCATCATCCTCAGGTCAAAGCCGATCCGGCGCAGCTCCGCTGCAATCTCGTCAGCCTTGCGCGACTTGGCGGAGTCGAGCTTGGCCAGCTTCTCGACCCGACCGAACAGTTCAGTAAATTTTGGCTTGGTCGTTGGTGCTGCCTTGTCGCGCGCGCTGGCCAAGATTGACTGGGCGTGCGCGAGGTGGTCGGCCGCTCGCATGCTCCGCGTCGCGTCCGACAGCCCTTCGCTCTCGGCGATCTCGAGCCACATCAGGGCGTCGACCAGGGCCACGAGCTCCTGCTCCTGCCTCGAAGCCATCACGGCCTGCATCGCTTGGCGGCGGACCAGGCTCATCGCGTGACGCTCGACCCGCGCAAATGCCTCGAGCTGCTTGGTGTCCTTTGCGTCGCCGCGATCGAGCCCGGTACGCAGCGGCGCGATCTCTTCGAGCAACATCGCCACCAGCTTTTTCTCTTGCGGATCGCCCTGGTCCTCGGCCAGCGGCCCAAGCTGATCCGCGGCGGCAGTCAGCGAGCGCTTGGCCTCCGCGAAGTCGCCCCGCTCAACGGCGGCGTGGGCGTCTTTCACCAATTGATGGGCCTGGAACTCTGGCGTGCTGGCGACGATCTGAATCACACCGAATGACGCGCCCGCGCGCACCAGTAGATCTTTGGCCTGGCCAAGCTTGCCCTGTTCCAGCAATTGCTGGGCGCCGAGCACGTGAATCTGTGTCGTCGCAATTGGCAGGTCCAGCTCTGTATAGATCAGGCTGCCCTCGATGAGCGCGAGGTCCTCCGACTTGTCGGCCTTGCTCACCGTGTCTGGCTGTTGCCCTTTGCGTAGCTCATGGCGGGCTTTGATGTCTTCGCCGTGGGCGTTGATCTTGGTCCACATCGCCAACAGCGGGACAGTGTCAAAGGCCGGCTCGGTGGCCGCAACGGCCAGGGTATGCTTGCCGCGCCACACCTCCACGAGGATGTCGACATTTGGTCGGGTGGCTTTGATCTTGTCGAGCCCCGCCGCGGCCTTCGTGAGCGACTCCTTGGCCGCGTCGGCCTGCTCGGCGTCGAGGGCCTCGACCGCCTCACCGATCGCCGTAGCCACCTCGCGCCCGGTCTCGACCAAGATCTTGGCTGACGGGTCCTCGGCGGGGGCGGCGACCTCTGCGTCGATTGCTGCGGCATCAACCGTCTTGTCCGGCGTGTCCGTGCCCGGCTGGCCCGCCGTGGCCTCAACCGTGATTGGCTTGTCGTCGGCTGGGGGCTCGGGTGCCTTCTTGCCCATCTCCGACGGCGTTGACTTGGACTTGCCGAGTTCACTGGGTTTTTCACAACCCACGAGCGCGAGCAGCGTCGCGGTGAGGACACTGGTCGACAGGATCGAATGCGAGGATTTCATGGTGATGCCCTTCGTTCATCCCGAGGCTAGCGCCACTTGCCCCATTGACGAGCGCCGCGTCGCGCAAACATGAGACATGCACACAGACGCGCCGCGCCAGATTTACTGCTCTCGCCCGCTGCCCACGGTGCGCCCGAGCACGAACGCCGCCCGGCAGTGGGCCAGCCATTTCACCAAGCTAACGCGCGGGTCAAAGCCGGCTCAGCTCGCCGCGCGGTCGGGCTCGAGCGCGGCTTGGCGGGCGACCAGCCGGGCATAGTTGCCGCTCTGGCCCATCAGCTCGGTGTGGGTGCCCGACTCGACGACTTGGCCGTGGTCGAGCACGACGATCCGATCCGCGTCGCGGATCGTGCTGAGCCGATGCGCGATGACCAGGGTCGTGCGGCCCTTTTGCAGGCCTTCGAGGGCGGCCTGAACCAGGTGCTCGCTCTCGCTGTCGAGCGCCGAGGTAGCCTCGTCGAGCAGCAAGACCTTTGGATCACGCAGGATCGCCCGGGCGATCGCCAAGCGCTGGCGCTGGCCACCGCTGAGCTTGACCCCGCGCTCACCGATGATCGTGTCGTAGCCGTCGGGGAATTCGCGCACGAAGCCGTCGGCGTTGGCGGCCTTGGTCGCGGCGATGAGCTCCTCGTCGGTCGCGTCGAGCCGACCGTAGCGGACGTTCTCGCGGATCGTGCCCGAGAACAGCACCGGGTCCTGCGAGACCTCGGCCATCGCCCCCCGCAACGACGCAAGCTTCAGATCACGAATGTCGTGACCATCGAAGGTGATGCGGCCTTGCTGGGGATCCCAAAACCGCAGCAGCAGCCGGCCAATCGTGGTCTTGCCCGAGCCGCTCGAGCCGACCAGCGCGCAGACCTGACCGGGGGCGATGCTGAGCTGCAAGTCGCGGATGACCTCGAGATCGCGGTCGCCGTAGGCAAAGGACACGCCCTCGAAGCGGATCTCACCGCGAGGATGGCTGAGCTCGATCGCGTTGGGGGCGTCCTCGATCTCGGGCGGGCTGTCCAGAATCTCGAACAGGCGAGCCGTGGCACCCAGCGCTTGGTTGTAGCTGCCAACCACCCCCGCGAGGCTGCCAACCCCGCCAGCAACGGCGAGCGTGTACATGAAAAATTTACCGAGCTCGGCCGGCTCGATCGCGCCGTTGATCACCATGTGCCCGCCAAGCCAGAAGATCCCCGCGATCGCCCCAAACGCGAGGAAGCTCGCCACCGACATGAACCAACTGCGCGCGCGGATCTGCTTGACGAACAGCTTGAACGCGCGCTCGATGCCATCGCCGTAGCGCTCCGCCTCGTGATCTTCGCGGGTGAACGACTGCACGGTGTCGACAGCCGACAGACCTTCTTGCAGCTGACCGGCCGCCTGCGCGAGCTGATCTTGGGCCTGACGCGCGAGCTTGCGGATCACCCGACCCCACAAATTGGCGGCGATCACCAGCGGCGGGACCACCAACAACATCGCGCCGGTCAGCTTGGGGCTGACGAGCAACAACATGATGATGCCGCCAAACAAGGTCAGGATGTTGCGCAGCGCGAGGCTGAGATCCTGACCGATCACGCTCTGCAGCCGGGTCGCGTCGTCGGATTGGCGCGACAACAGCTCACCGGTGCGGTTGGAGTGGAAGTAGCGCTGCGTCATCGTGAGCAGGTGGCGGTGGACCTCGCGGCGCAGATCCGCGACGACCCGCTCACCGACCCAGCTCATCAGGTAGTGGCGGACGAAGGTGAACACCGACCCAATCGCAAACACGCTGACCAACACCAGGGTGTTTTGATTGAGCGAGGCGGCGTCCTGCTCGGCGAACGCGTCACCCAGCAGCTCGCCGAAGTACCACGGGTAGACCAGCCCAAGCGCAGAGCCGACGACCAGCGAAGCGATCGCTATCGCCAGCCGACCCTCGTAGGGCTTGGTGTAGCGAAACAATCGGAGCAGCCGTCGCCACGGCTTTTGCTCGTCGATCGCGGCGTTCTCCTCGATCTCCCCCCTGCCCGGTCGATCGTCCTTGCTCGGAGACTGCGCGCTTTCCTCGCTCGCCATGCGGGGCAGCCTACCTCCCACGCTGCGCGAGTCGACTGTTGTCCCCCCGGTCTGGGCGGGTTTTGGCGACCCGCGGTGCGAGTAGGGTCACCACTGGCTGGCGCTCACTCGGACGGGTCGGGCTCCCAGCTCCCGCGCCGCGCGCCACGGCGACGCTTGAGCTGGTACTCGTGTGCGGACGCCTGGCTGCGCGAGTACGGGCCCCAGCTGCGATCGAGTGTCCACGGTCGACCGGCCCGGGTCGACTTGGCGCCGCCGTCCTGCTCGCCGTTGTGCTGCGCGAGCCGGCGCTCGAGCTCGGTGGTGATCCCAACGTAGGTCCGGCCGCCCGCTGATCGCAGCAGGTACAGCCACCAGCGCGGCTCGTCACTCACGGCGCGAGCTTAGATCGTTCAACGCGTTTAGTCTTCGCGTCGATGCCGATCGATCTTCATCAACGCAAGGTGCTGCTGACCGGCGCGTCTGGAGGGCTTGGCGTCCACGTCGCGCGCGCGCTCGCTGGCGCGGGCGCCCACCTGATCCTGACCGCCCGCGACGCGGACAAGCTCAGCGAGCTCGCGGCCGCGTGCGAGCGCGCCGGCGCGCAGGTCAGCGTGATCGCGGCCGACCTCGCCAACCCAGACGATCGCGCGCGCTTGATCGAGTCCGCGGGTGAGATCGACGTGCTGATCAACAACGCCGGGGTCGAGTACACCCGGCGCCTGCTCGACCAGAGCGACGCGCAGGTCCACGACCAGATCGCCCTCAACCTCGCGGTGCCGATCGATCTCACCCGCCGCGTGCTGCCCCCCATGCTCGCCCGCAAGCGCGGGACGATCGTCAATATCTCGTCGATGTCGGGCAAGGGCGCGACCCCCTACAACAGCGTGTACGCGGCGACCAAGCACGGCCTCAACGGCTTCACCACCTCGCTGGGCCTCGAGCTGCACGGCACGGGTGTCCACGTTGGGGTGGTGTGCCCAGGCTTCGTGTCCGAGGGCATGTGGGGGCGCACGGGTATCCGGGCGCCGCTGGCCTTGCGCGAGGTTCGGCCGCAGAAGGTGGCGGCAGGCGTGATGAAGGTGCTGCGCGGGGCCAAGCAGGTGCTGGTCACCGAGGGACCCGTGCGGCCGCTGCTCGCGTTGGTCGAGCTGTTTCCAGGGATCGAGGCCCCGATGCTGCGAATGACGAACATCGTGCGCACGCTCGAGCGCCGCGCCGACGCCCTGGACGCAGCGCAGGACTGAGGGATTGGACGCGAGTGCGTGACCGCGCAGCTCCGCAGCTGGCTCCGGGGCTCACGCGGGCGGGACCATACAGATGCCGATGTCCTCGTACTCGGGCGGCGCGACGAGGTCCACTGGCAGACGCCATCTGCGGACCCCGTAGATCCATGAACGCAACATTCACGCGATGCACCTGGCCAGCAATGACCAGGCACATCGCGCTGCGCTGTCTCGGCTCAGGGGTTTGAGACGCGGCCGCGGACCTCCCACAGTCCGCGACGGCTGTAGTTCCCGAAGAACGAGATCTCGGCGGGGGCGGGCAGCAGCTGCCGCATGTCCCACATGAAGACCTCCATACCCAGCAGATCATCTGGGTTCAGCATGCTGCCCAGGTTCTGCAGCGGCCGTTGTGCCCCCAAGATCGCCGCCTTGACCTGGCCGGGAAGCCCGGTGCGCATCAGCGGCGAGAGGCAGTTGTGAACATCGACCGGCTCGAAGGCGGGCCGCCCAAACGGCGAATCCATCTTGTTGTTGATCATGTGCTTCAGCTGGCTATCGATCAACATTCGCATCGCCACGTAGCCGGCGGCGACGCCACCGTTCGTGTACCAGTCTTGCTCGAGCAACATCGAGATCACGCCGACCGAGGCCCAATTCGACGTTGGTGGACCCGCCGGGGTCAGGATCTTGTTGTTGGGGATCGGGATCTTCATGCTCCCAACCGGCGCTGGGATCGCGATGGTCTGCCCACGCCCGACTTGGGTGACGCCAAGGTTGCCGTGGTGTCCCGTGGCTGGGGTGTACAGCAGCGGATCCGTGGTCGCGACCCGGAGCATGTCGTTGGGGGGAACCCCTGGATCTTCGATGGGCGGCGAATCGAGGCCGAAGAAGAAGTTCCACATGTAGGGCTCGGCGCGGCCCCAGAAGTCCCCATCGCGGATACAAGTGAGGTTGTCCAGAGTGATCGTTGGCATTGTATTGGTCTTTCTCGCAACTTCCACGCGCCGATCCCGGGCGTGACTGAGAATTCAGCGCCGCTCGAAGTCGAACATCATTGTCGCGAATGTTCATATATGCGTGGCAGCCAGGCCCGGCACGCGACACGGCACGGCCAGCGACGTGCCGCCGACTCGACCTAATGCAACTCTCCCGATATCCGCGCCACGTGGGCCGACGACGTCGCCGGTAAAATGATCGCCGCGCTCGCAACGCCCAACGCGAGACAGCGCCGCACATGGCGGCGCTGTCTTTTGGGGAAACTCGTGGTGGGTGATCAACCGGCCGGAGCCAGGTTGAACTCGTAGCGCAAGCGCATGCCCGCTTCAGCTGGCTGGTCAAAGCCCCAGTTTGCGGCGGCGTCGCTGATGCACTGGACCAGCGCCTCATCGCTGATCGAGCTGCCGTCAACCGCGGTCACGGAAGTTGGGACCCCGTCGGCGCCAAACGTGAACTCGGCGTTGAGCTTGCCTTTGAGGTCGGGGTTCCCCTCGAGCGCGGCCACGTAGCAGTCGCTGACGTCGCTGAAGTGGTCGGTGATCGTCTCGTCGAAGCTGGCCTTGCTGAGGATCTGCGGGGCCTCGTCCTCGACTTCGGCGGGGGCGGGCTCGGGCGCGTCGTCCTCGTCGTCATCCCCCGCGGTCGCGTCATCGGGGGTGGTCGTCTCTTCCTTTTTGCAGCCAACGGTGCACAGCAGCGCGAGGGTGCAAGCGGCGGTGATCCAAGTGCGCGTGGTCATGACGCGCACAGGTGTACCACTAAACCAACCCGACTTTGGACAGCGCCCGCATGGACTCGGACAACAAGGTTCGCGCGGGCCCAGACGCGTCGATCACGTTGAACCGACACAGCAGCGGATCGACCGGCGCCCACTTGTCACGCAGGGCCTGATACACGTCCCAGTCGGCGTCTGAGGGATCCCCGGTGCGAGCCGCGAGCCGCTCACGGATCAGCTCGGCGGGCGCGTTGAGGACCAACAGGTGGACCGGGACGCCCCAGCCGATCGCGGCCTGGACAAACGCTTCGCGACGCCCGGCCTCGACGAAGGTCGCGTCGACGAGGGCCCGGCCACCGGCAAGGCACACCTCAGCGGCGCGCTCGAGACAGGCGGCGTAGGTGCGGTCGCTCCACTCGCTGGTGTAGATGCCTTGGTTGATCTGGGACCCCCGATCTTCCAAGGGGGATGCCCGCTCAACCAAGGGCATCCCGGGAGGTGTTGGGCTCTGGGCGGGGGATGCCCGCTCAACCAAGGGCATCCCGGGAGGTGTTGGGCTCAGGGCGGGGGATGCCCGCTCAAACGGATTGAGCCCAGCGAGTCGCTTGCGGACCTCGTCGGCGCGGATCCACACGAACCCGGCGGTCTCTCGCAGCGCTCGCGCCAACACGGACTTCCCCGTGCCCGGCAGCCCCGCGACGAGGACCATGCACGGGCGCGCGCTGGGCTTGGACAGCTCGACCAAGGCCAGGCGGGCGCGGGCCTCGGCTTTGGCTCGCGCGTGGCCGCGGGCGTCGTCGCCAAGCTCGGGCTCCGAGGCCGCCATCGCGGCGACCTTCGCCCGTACGGTGGCCCGATACCCGGCATAGAAGGGCAACAGCCGCTCGACGTCGGCGTCGCCGCTGGCCGAGATGAAGTCGTCCGCGAAGCAGCGCGCGAGCTGCCAGGCGCCGCGGGCCTGCAGGTCCATGATCAGGAACGCAATGTCTGCGACTGGGTCGGACCAGCGAAACCGCTCGGTGAACTCGATGCGATCGATGATCAGCAGCTCGCGCCGGCCGATCGCGTTCAGCAAGTCGTCGTCGATCAGCTCCGCGTCTTCGCGGCTGGCGTGGCCAAGGCTGTAGACGTGCTCGAGACGCAGATCCCCGTGGGTGTCGCGGATCGCCCCCGTCTCGCAGCGGGCCCGGATCAGCGGACTGACGCGGGCGAGCTCGGCCTCGGTCGCGGCACGCAGGCGCCCAAGCAGGTCGCGATCGATCGGCGCGGGCTGGCCAAATTCGGCGGCGACATCGAGCATCGCGTCGAGCTGCGCGAAATTTTCCTGCATGTTCTCGATGACGGTGTCGAGACCACCAAGCTGAGCCAGCTCCGGGTGCGCGGCCGCGTGCGCGGCCCCGTCGCGATAAAACCCAACCAGCGCCGCCGCCAGCCCCCACAGCTGCGGACGGCCGAGCTCCCCCCGCTCGAGCAAGCTGGCAAAGGTCGCGGACTCGGGCAGCCGCCGCATCCACACGCCCCACTCGATCACCTTGTCTGACCCATCGGGCCTGGGTGCGCGCTCGATCTGGACCACGCCGTCACGCCGAACGACAGTGACCAGCCCCCGGTAGACACCCGGCGCGAGCTCCTGATTGACCTCGAGCTCTGCTTCGCAGTCACGCCGGCGACCTTCGAGGGTCGTGAAGTCCAAGAACCCAAAGTCGACGGGCTTGTGGATCTTGAACACCTCGCGGCCGATCAGGAACACGACCGAGATGTGGGTCTGGATCACCTCTACGGTCGCGTCTGGACCGTGCCATGGGTAGGCGGTTGGCTGGCTCAGGGCCTTGATCAGCGCTTCGAGTTGCACGAGCGTGGCCGTTCTCTAGCGATCCAACAACACGTCGATCACGCTGGGACCGTCGGTCTGGGCCCCGGCAAATGACGCGCAGCGAAACCCGAGCTGACCGGCAGCGAGCCGCTCGCCAACGGGCTCCGGCAGGTTGTGCGCACCGGTGAGGAACGCCTGCAACCGCGCCGCGACGTCGTTGGCGGCCTCGGCCCACAGCACTTCGTCGCTGGCCTGGGCGTTGGTCAGCACCAGCATGCCGGGGCCTGATCGGGCGAACTGTTCAATGTTGGAGCGGGTCAGCGGCAGCGTGGGCGACCAGCTCATGCCGCTCTCGGGCTCTTGGTGGGGAAATGCAGGCGGGTGCGAGGGCGGCAGCCCAACCAGGCCGCGGATCACGTCGAGCGAGGACAAGAACCCGCACACGCGACCTTGGTCGTCGACGACCACCAGGTGGTGGTAGCGGAGCTGACCCATCTCGAGCCCGGCTTGCTCGATCGTGGTGTTGATCGAGACCGTCGCCGCCGGACTCGTCATGTGCTTCGACACTGGCTCGTCCCGCTTGGCGCGGGCGAGGTTGCGCAGCGAGACCAAGCCAAGCGGGACACGCCGCTCGTCCACGACCGGGGCGGCCGTGATGCCCAAAGTCAGGATCATGCCCAGCACCTCGCCCGACGGTTCGTGGGCGCGTACCGCATAGACCTCGTGGTTCATGACTGAGTCGATGCTCTCGCTCATGCTCGAGCGCGAGCGTAGCTCTTTTCTCGCGGCCGCGAGGCGTGTAAGCCTGCGCAGTGCAAGACCAAGCAAAGGCGATCGCAGTGCTGACCAGCGGAGGTGACGCGTCTGGCATGAACATGGCCATCCGCGCCGTGACGCGCAGCGCCCTCGCCCAGGGATGGGCCGTCTACGGGGTCAGCGAGGGCTATGCCGGGCTCATCGCGGCACCCGAGGAGGGCAAGATTCGGCGCCTGACCGCCCGCGATGTCGGCGGGATCTTGGGCTTGGGTGGCACGGTGCTGGGTAGCGCACGCTGCAAAGATTTCCATGACGCCAGCGTGCGCGCGCGTGGGATCGCCAACCTCGCCGCGCTCGGCGTCGACGCGTTGGTCGTCATCGGAGGCAACGGCTCACAGGCGGGCGCCCACGCGCTCCACGAGCAGGGCCTGGCGGTGGTCGGGCTGGCGTCCACGATCGACAATGATCTCGAGGGCAGCGACATCACGCTGGGGGCCGACACCGCGGCCAACGTCGCCGTCGATGCGGTCGACAAGCTGCGCGTGACGTCCAGCTCACATCGGCGCGCGTCGATCGTCGAGGTCATGGGCCGATCGTGTGGCTACCTCGCGTTGACGGTGGGGCTGGCGACCGGGGCCGAGGCGATCGTGCTGCCAGAGCAGGATCTTGGGCCCGACGAGGTCGCGCAGCGGATCGCGAGCGCCTACGACCGCGGCAAGCACCACGCGATCGTGATCGTGGCCGAGGGAGCGCGCTACAACGCGGCCGCGCTGGCCGAGATCCTCGAGCGCGAGCATCGTGAGCGCGTCCGGTTTGACATGCGGGTGACCGTGCTCGGCCACATTCAGCGCGGCGGCACACCAACCGTGTTTGACCGACTGCTCGGCGCGCGGTTGGGTGCCCACGCGATCGACTGCCTCGAGCGCGGCGAGCACGGGGTCTTGGTTGGCCTGCGGGGCAACGAGGTGGTGACCACGCCGCTCGCGGACGTGGTCGGCAAACAAAAGCCCTTGGGCCTCGAGCTCGTCGAGCTGGCGCAGACGCTGGCGCAGTGAGCTACGGATCGGGCCACATGCACGAGGGCGCGTTGCCCTGGAAGCCTGGGAAGCACTCCATGTCCATCGGGCACGGGTTGCCAAAGCTGCAATTGATCGCGGGGGTACAAAAGCCGCTGTTCTGCCCGTCGCCAGGCAGGTTGGCGCAGCCATCTTGGTCGCTGACGTCGCACTGCATCTGGCCCTGACACGCCGTCGTGCACAAGCTCCAAGGCTGGTTTTGGCTGGTCCCGGTCACGCAGACCTCACCCGGGGCGCAGTCGTCATCGTCGCCGCTGGGGCACGGACCGTAGGGCACGTCGCCATCGCCATCGCCGTCGCCGGTGGGATCGCCGTCGCCGTCGCCGTCTCCGTCTCCGTCACCGGTGGGGTCGCCGTCTCCGTCTCCGTCTCCGGTGGGGTCGCCGTCTCCGTCGCCCTGCGCCGGGCCGCACACGCCGCCGTCGCACATCAGGCCGGGGTCACATCCGCCGCCCGGTGTGCAGGGGCAGCCGTCAGAGCCAACGACACAGCCGGAGTCACCGTCGCCACCTGGATCGCCGTCGCCGTCGCCGGTCGAGGGGTCACCGTCGCCGTCGCCGGAGTTGCTGGCACTGGACTCGCCAGTGTCGGCGGTTCCTGCAGTGCCGTCCGTACCCGTGCCGTCACTGCCAGTGCCAGTGCTGTCACCGCAGCCCAGGCTGAGCGCCAAGAAAATTGAAGTTGTCCCAACGAGCCATGAAATTCGCATTGCGGGACTGTCTCGCGAAATCGAGCGTCGCGCAGCAAGATTTTGGCACCAGGCGACGGGAGATCACCGCGAGCTTCACGCGAATTTCAGTGGGGGGTCGGGCTTGCCCCGATTTTTCGACTATTTGGACCCGAAGCGTTTGTTGGTCTGCTCGTCGGTACGCGAGGAGCTCTCGATGATCGCCTCGTAGACCGCGTCACCTTCGAGCCCTTTGCCGCGGTTCTTGTCAACGAGATACTCGAGCGTCGGGCCGTCAGGGTTGCCGTATTTGGCCTGATCCCTGGCCCGCAGCGACTCGACCTCGGCCTTGTTGGACATCTTGTTGCGGGCCTCGCTCCGGGCGTCGTGGCGTATCGAGTAGGCCTTTTGGGCCCGCTGTTCGGCGCTGAGCCCCTCGGCCAGCCAAGCCTGATTCTGCTCCGGGATCGTCGCGACCTGGGCGTTGTACCAGTCGCGGACCTCCGCGTTGGTCATCGCGCCGTCGCTGGTGACGGCCTGGCCTGCTGGTGCGCCGCCGCTGCTGCAGCCGAAGCTGAACATCGCAACGAGCAGGAACACCACAAACGAGCGGACGCGCATCCCCAACATCTGCGCGAGTATACGGGTTTGTGAGCTGCCTGCCCGGGGTTTTGGCTCGGGCGAGCGGCTTCCCGTTCACACCTATTCGTCGAGGGCTTCGCGGACCTTGCGAGCCAGCGAGTCACGCGTGAACGGCTTGGTCAAGAACGCGCGCGCGTCCTTGTCCCCACCGAGGCCCTTGATCGCGTCCTCGGTGTAGCCCGACACGTAGAGCACCGCCATGTCGCGGAACTTCTTGAGGACCTCGTCGATGACCTCGCTGCCGCTGATCCCCGGCAGCACGACGTCGGTGAGCAGCATGTCGATCCAGTCGGTCTCGGCGGCGATCTTCAGCGCGTCTTCACCGTTGGCGGCCTCGAGCACCGTGTAGCCTTGCTGCGTGAGGATCGTGATCATCAGCTTGCGGACGCTAGCTTCGTCTTCGACCAACAAGATGGTCTCGCGCCCGCCGGGGATCTCTTCGGACTGGTTGCTGTTCGTCGCGTCGAGCACGGCCTCGACGACCGGGAGGTAGACCGAGAAGGTCGTGCCCACGCCGAGCTCGCTCTGGACCTCGATGAAGCCGCCGCTCTGCTTGACGATACCGTGGACCGTGGAGAGCCCCAGGCCCGTGCCCTTGCCCGCTGCCTTGGTCGTGAAGAAGGGCTCGAAGATCCGCTCGCGCGTGGCCGCGTCCATGCCCGCGCCGGAGTCCTTGACCTCCAGCGTCACGTAGAGGCCGGGCTCGCGGTTCTCGTGGCGCCATATCTTGGCCGGGCTCAGCTCCGCTTGCGAGGTGCGCACCCAGATCTCGCCGCCTTCGGGCATGGCGTCGCGGGCGTTGACGACCAGGTTGAGGGCGACCTGCTCGAGCTGGCCCGGATCCACGCGGATCCAGCCCAGGCCCTCGGTCAGATCGAGGACCAGCTCGATGTCCTCGCTGATCAGCCGGCGCAGCATCTTGCTCATGCCGCTGACGCTCTCGTTGAGATCGAGCACCCGTGGCGACAGGAACTGCTTGCGGCTGAACGCGAGCAGCTGGCGGGTCAGCGCGCTGGCTCGCTCGGCGGCGTCCATGACCTCGTCGAGGGCGTCTTCGGCCGGGTACAGCCCCTCGCGCGCCAGCTCGGCGCTGCCCAGGATCACGCTCAAGAGGTTGTTGAAGTCGTGAGCAACGCCACCCGCGAGAGCGCCGACCGCCTCCATCTTTTGCGACTGGCGAAGCTGGCCCTCGAGCTGACGGTGCTCCGTGTCGTCGGTGCTGATCAAGGTGACGCGCGTGACCTCCGTGGCCTCCATGCCCTTTTGGTTGCCCAGGATCGGGCTGAGGCGGGTCGTCCACCACCGGCGATCTTCCTCGTCCTTGCCGAGCACCTCGGCCTCGAAGCTGTCGTGCTCGCCCGAGTCGAACACCTTGGCGATCGCGGCGTTGACCCGGTCCTGGTACTCGGGCGCGAACAACGTCGCCATGCGGCGCCCGATCAGGCCACGCCCCTCGTTGACGAGGCCTCGCCCCTCGTTGACGAGGCCTCGCCCCTCCCCGATGACGCCGCGCCCCTCCCCGATGACGCCGCGCCCCTCCCCGATGACGCCGCGCCCCTCCCCGGTGACGCCGCGCCCCTCCCCGGTGACGCCGCGCCCCTCGTCGGTGACGCCGCGCCCCTCGTGGGTGACGCCGCGCCCCTCGTGGGTGACGCCGCGCCCCTCGTGGGTGACGCCGCGCCCCTCGTGGGTGACGCCGCGCCCCTCGTGGGTGACGCCGCGCCCCTCGTGGGTGACGCCGCGCCCCTCGTCGGTGACGCCACGATTAATGAACTCGATGCAGCCGTCCCGATCGACGATCGCGATGTTGTCGGGTGCGTGCTCGACCAGCGAGGCCCACTGCGCCTCGCGGCCGCGTAGCTCATCGAACAGCCGCGCGCTCTGCAACGAGATCGCCGCCTGCGCAGCGAGGTGCTCGAGCACCTCGAGACGATCCGGCGTGAACACACCCGTGACCAGGCGGTTCTCGAGGTAGAGCACGCCGACCAGCTGATTCTGGCTGAGGATCGGCATGCACACGATCGACAAGACCTTGTTGGACGGCGCCCCAGGGCTGGTCCGGACGTCGAGATCTGCGCGCGCGTCGTGGATGATCCGTGGCTCGCGGGTGCGCGCGACCAGGCGAACGAGCGAGGTCGGCAACATCGCTTCGGCCTCGGCGAGGGGGATCGGGCTGGTGACGCGGCCGGTCGAGCCCTCGTTGTCGTTCTCCACGACGACGTACAGCGCACCCTCGAGATGCTGGACCAGCACGCCGCGTTGAGCCCCGGCGTTCTCGATCGCGGCAGCGAGCACGCGCGAGACAACCTCGTCGTGGCTCTGCCCGCGGGTGATCCCCAGGGTGCTCTTGAGCACGCTGGCGACGTCGAGCGAGGCGCTCATCGACGAGGTCGTCGTCGATACGGTCTCATTGATGTTGTAGGGGATCGCCGTAGCAGCCGACAAGAACCGCAGCTCTGGAAAATCCCGCTCGATCTGAGCGACCTTGCCGACAGCCCCCCACGCCTCGTAGAGGCTGTGCGCCCGCAACATCGGCGTGTGGGCGAGGCCCTCCCAGCCGCGCGCACCCATGAAATGCCCGAGCCGCTCCCAGGCCAGCGCCTCGATCTGGGGAAAGGACTCGTGGGCCTGGCGGGCGGCACGTTCGTAGAGATCTTGGGCGAGCTCGGTTCGGCCGCGCGCGAGCTCGGCCTCGAGCAGCAGGGCGTGAGCGCCAAGGTTGCCGTCGTAGACTGCGGCCCACTTTTTTAGCTGTTTGTGGCTCTTGCGAAGGATCTTGCGTCGGCTGCGGAGCTGATCTTCGCGGGCTTCGTCGAGGCAGATCGCGGCGGCGAGGCCCCGATAAAACACGAATTCGGGGAGCAGATAGAAGCCAAACAATCCCTCGCCGACCTTGTTGACGACGGACTCGGACAGGGCCAACGCGCGCTCCGGCTC
The DNA here is from genome assembly GCF_000737335.2 of Enhygromyxa salina. GTDB lineage: Bacteria > Myxococcota_A > Polyangia > Nannocystales > Nannocystaceae > Plesiocystis > Plesiocystis salina_C. The sequence continues at coordinate 21,622 of NZ_JMCC02000080.1, forward strand.
ACCTAGAAACACCAGCGGCTGCATCGCCCAGTTCACGGCCACGCAACGCGGGTAGAGCAGCGTGAAGTCGTCAGGGTCGAAGCTGTCGAGGACCTCGGCGCCCTCGAGCACCTCGGACATGCGGACCCGGACGCGAATGGCCTCGGCGAATTCGACCATGCCCGTGTTACTTGCGAAGCGAGCGGCCTCTTGCGCTTCGACACGCACGACGTCGAGCGGGCGACCCATCGAAGACTGGTATCCGACCCGGTGCAATGTGGCATAGGTCGCGTACTCGAGATCACCCTCTTCGAGGGCCAGCTCGAAGCTCGACTGCACCCCCTCGAAGCACTCTGCGTAGGGGCGCGTCCAGTGCAAGACAATGCTGTGCGCGAGCAATACCGTGATGCCGCGTCGCGTTGCGCCGGGCTCGTGGATCAGCTTCAGGGCGTGGTTGGCGAGTCCGGCGGCGCCGTCGTAGTCCCCGAGGGCTCCGGCCAATAGCATGCACACTAACGCCAAGTAGTATGAAAAACTGGACGTCCGTCCGATCCGTAGACTCTCGAGCGCCGCCAATACAATGATGACGGGGACGAGCGTTCCGCCGACCACATAGGCGGGTCCCACCAACTTCGCCAGCAACTCCATTCGCAAGCGCGCCGAGGGATCTTCACACGCACTCAAGTGATCGAGAGCACCTCGGTTCTTGGCCCGAAACGCCCACTTCATGCGGACCAGTGACGACACCACCGTGACGGGCCCCGGCGATGGGGACAACCGCACGCCAAGCTTTTCGAGCCCAGCGAGAGCCCAGCGGATCGCATCTTCTTGACGACTTGCGATCGTGCACGCTTCGAGCCGAACGAGGGCGACATTGGCGTAATCGAGCGGGCTGAGTGTGGGCCCCATGATCGCGTCGAAGAGTTCGGACGCCCGCTCGTAGTCCCCCATCAACGAGACACACCGAGCGTGTTGCACACCCAGCGAGAGCGCGAGCCGATCGCCATGCCCCCGTATCCTGGCCGACGACTTCCCGTCCCAACAAGCGTCCGCGCGCTCGAGCGCCCGGAGCCCGGCCTCGAGATGCCGCGCGGCCATCATGGAAGCCGACGCTCGCAGCCCAGCTTGGCCCGCGAGGAGATCGAGCTCGGCCAGCTCCCACAGGCGATCGGCGTCATCTTCCGTCTCGATCGTTCGGTTGAGGTGATCAACGATGTCGTAGATCCGCTCGTTGAGCTGGGCCTCGGGCGCGGTGTCCCGCAAGAACCGACCGATCCGTCGGTGGTAGTGCTGGGCGTGCTCGGGGTCGAGCCAATGCCTGGCGCCCTCCTCGATGCGATCATGCGTGAAGCAGACGACCGAGTCGGACAAGGTCAGCAAGCCCTCGTCGGCCAGCGAGGTCACGTCGGGCAGCAGATCGGCCGGCCGTCGCTCGAGCGCAGCCGCCAACCCGCTCAGATCGAACCGGCTCCCAGCGCAGGCCGCAGCGGCGAGCACTTCACGAAGCTCCGGCGAGAGCCGCTCGAGCTTGGCCCGAATCATGCCAAGCGCGTCGCTGGGGATCCCCGACTTGCGAACGGCGTCGGCGCTCCAGCTCCAACCCGTGGCGCCACGAGTGAGCGCCCCGTCCTGCTCGAGCAACACCAGCAGCTGACGGATCAGCAGTGGATTGTTGTCGGTGCGTCCAGCCAGCGAGCCCGCGAGCTCGGCCGCGCGCACCTTGTCGACCTTGAGCGCGTCGGCGATCAGCTCGCTCACCGCCGCGGTCGAGAGCGGGCCAAGCTCGAGCTCGACCGATTGTTCGACGCGCTTGGCGAGCACGCGCAGCGGGTGATCGTCGTCGACCTCCTCGTCGCGATAGGCGCCAATCACCAGCAGACCCTTGGCGTCGCTGGCAGTGACCAGCTGCTCGATCACCCGCAGGCTGATCGGGTCGCTCCACTGCAGGTCATCGAGGAACAACACTACCGGGTGCTCGGGCGCGGCGATCGTCGTTGCCAGCCGACCCAGCGCGACCAACAAGCGATTGCGTGACTCGAGCGCGCCGAGCTCGAGTGCGTCGGGCTGCGGACCCAACAGGTGCTCGAGCCCGGGGACCAAGGGCACGAGCACCGACGCCGTCGAGTCCAGCTCTTCGCTCAACCGCTGCTTCCAGGCCTCGAGTCGCTCCTCGTCTTCGATCAGCAGGCGGTCGACGAGACGCGAGAGCGCCTGGGTCACGCCCAGCAGCGGCACGTTGCTGCGAAATTGCTCGAACTTGCCAGCGGCGAAGTAACCCTCGCGGTCGGCCAGCTGGGGCTGCAATGACTGAATGAGCGCGGTCTTCCCGATCCCCGACGGACCGTGGAGCAGCAAGAACTCCACGCCGCCGGCGCAGGCCCGATCGAATGCTTGGGACAGACGCTCGACCTCGGACTTGCGCCCGTAGAGTCGGTCCGGCAGCTCGAGGCGCTCGGAGGCGTCGCCCAGGCCAAGCTCGAAGCTGGGGATCTCGAACCCACGTCGCTCTTGTTGGCAACGCTCGAGATCATGCAAGAGCCCCTGCGCAGATTGGTAGCGATCGATCGGATCCTTGGCCAGCAGCCGCGCGACCATGGCCGCGAGCACCTTGGGGATCTCTGGGCGCAGCTGCTCGAGCGATGGGGGCACCCGCGCGAGGTGAGCGTGCACCAGGCGCAGCGGCTCGGTGTCCGTGAACGGCGGACGGCCTGCCAACATCTGGTAGAAGGTCGCGCCGAGCGAGTAGAGATCGCTGCGGTGATCGACCGTGCGGGTCGTGCGTCCGGTCTGCTCGGGCGCCAAATACGGCAATGTGCCCGCGAGCACCCCCAGGTCGTAGATCTCACGGTGGTCGCGCTCGAGCGCCACCGAGATGCCAAAGTCGGCGAGGCAGATCTCGAGGGTGTCCGGGTCGACGAGGATGCTGCTTGGCTTGATGTCCCGGTGGATGACGCGGCGTGCGTGGACGTTTGTGAGGATCGTCGTGATCTTGACGGCGAGCACCAGGAAGGTCTCGATGTCGAGCGGGCGGCCGCCCATGAAGTTGTCGAGATCGACGCCCGGGAAGCGCTTGAGGATCAGGACGTGCTGCTGGCCTGCCCGCACCAGATCCACGGCCTCGACCGCACCGCCAACACCGAGCGAACTCAGGAGCCGATACTCGTGCTCGAAGTGTCCTTCGGCGGCGTCTTTGTCAGCCAGATAGAACTTGGCGATGACAGCGAGACCATCGCGGTTGCGCGACGCGTGATAGACCGCCGTGCTCCGCGTCTTTCGCAGCAACCGCTGGAGGTCGTAGCCATCGAGGAAGCCGAGCGAGGCCCCTTTTCGTGCCTCAGAGTGCGTCATCACTTCGCTCGTGGGCAGCAATGTATCCTCATTTGGCTGAGGTAAGAAGTGCGACCTTCCAAAGGGGCGAGATCGCTCGGGTAAGCGCTGTTCCACCGCGAAATTGAGCGCGCGGATGGGACAGAATTGGACATCGGAGATGCGGCCGAGCGTCGAGAGCGCTGGGATCAAATCAAACGCGGCTGGGAGTCAAGTCACCGTTTGACGCGCTTTGAATGTGAGGCAGGGTCTTCGGGGCGACGATCTTCTCCAGACGATCTCTCCCCGCTCGTGTCAAGGCTGCCAGGACCGCCGTCGCCCGGCAAGCAAGACCTACGCTATCCATTTCATGGCCGACTCGCCTGTCAACCGCGCTAGTTCACTCCGAGAGTGGATCCTCGAACAAGTCGCAGGTCTCCTGGAGGTCCGTCCCGAACGGGTGCTGCTCGACCGACGGCTGCGAGATCAGGGGTTGGACTCCGTGCTCGCGCTGGCGTTGTTGACCAAGCTCGAGGCCCACGTGGGTCGCTCGCTTTCAACCACCACCCCGTGGCGCTATCCGACCATCGACGCGCTGGTCCACTACCTCGAAGGCGGCGGTCCGCAGGCGACGCATCCGGCCGAGCTGACCGCTTCGGTCAACGAGCCAGTCGCAATTGTTGGGTTGGGTTGTCGATTCCCAGGCGCGGCCTCGCCCGAGGCGTTCTGGCGGCTCCTCCACGACGGGGTCGATGCCATCACCGAGGTCCCGCTCGAGCGCTGGGATCCCGCTCGCTGGTACGACAGCGATCCAACGGCGGTGGGCAAGTCGGCGACGCGATGGGGTGGCTACCTCGACCAGGTCGACCGCTTCGATCCCGGGTTCTTCAACATATCGCCGCGTGAGACGCGGGAGATGGATCCGCAGCAGCGCCTGTTTCTCGAGGTCGCCTGGGAGGCGCTGGAGAACGGTGGAATTGTCCCGCGCTCGCTCGTACACAGCTCGACGGCCGTGTTCGCGGGCGCGATGTGGAACGACTGGGATCGGGTCGTGGGTGATGATCCCACCAGGGTTGAACAGCACAGCGCGACCGGTCACGACCCCGGGATCATCGCCGGGCGCCTGTCCTACTTGTTGGGTGTTCGTGGGCCAAGCTTGACGGTGAACACGGCCTGCTCATCTTCGCTCGTTGCCGTGCACCTCGCCGTGCAGAGTTTGCAGCGGGGCGAATGTACGCGCGCGCTGGCGGGCGCGGTCAACTTGTTGCTCTCGCCGCTGAGCTCGGTCGCAATGAGCAAGTTCGGGGCGATGGCACCCGACGGCCGATGCAAGGCGTTCGACGCCCGCGCCAACGGATACGTGCGCGGCGAGGGCGTTGGCGTGGTGCTGCTCGAGCCTCTGTCGCTCGCGCTCGAACGGGGGGCGCCAATCTACGCGCTGATCCGCGGCAGCGCGATCAACAACGACGGCTACTCCAACGGACTCACCGCCCCCTCGGGCGACGCCCAAGAGGCCGTGATCTCGCGCGCGTGGGCGGTGGCCGGCCTGCCCCCCGCGGAGGTCGACTTCGTCGAGACCCACGGACCGGGGACCTACCTCGGCGATCCGATCGAAGCCGAGGCGATCGGGGCGGTGTTCTCTCCGGGGCGCGAAGCACCGCTGGTGATCGGCTCGGTCAAGACCAACCTGGGCCACCTCGAGGCCGCGGCTGGCATGGCTGGGCTGATCAAGACCACCCTCGCGCTGCACCACGGGTTCATTCCGCCGAACCTGCACTTCGAGACGCCCAACCCCCACATCGACTTTGATCGGCTGCAGCTGCGGGTCCCGACGCAGATGCTCGAGTGGCCTGAACGCGAGCGGCCGCGTTTGGCGGGCGTCAGCTCGTTCGGGTTTGGCGGGACCAATGCCCACGTCGCGCTGACCTCCGCTCCTGGAGCGCTGCGGTCCAGTTCGTCAGTCCACATGACGCAGGAGCGAGCGCCTCTCGCCCCGGCGAGCTGCGACCTCGTGTTCGTGTTCTCGGGTCACGGCGGCCAGTGGTTGGGAATGGGCCAAGCACTGCTCCACCGCGAGCCCGACTTCCGTGCAGCCGTCGAGGCTTGTGACGCGGCCTTGCGTCCACTGATCGGCTGGTCGGCGCTCGAGCGCCTGTGTGGCAGCGAACCCGGTGAGTCGCCCGACGTCATCCAGCCGCTGCTGTTCACGATTCAGGTCGCGCTGGCGCGAACGTTGGCGGCCTACGGCGTCCGCCCCGACAAGGTGATCGGCCAGAGCATTGGTGAGGTCGCGGCCGCCCACGTCGCGGGTCACCTGTCCCTCGAAGACGCAGCCTCGGTCATCGCCGCGCGGGCCCGCCTCGCGGCCGCGCACCTCGCTGGTACCGGTGAGGTCATGGTCGTGCGACTCCCGCTCGAGCAGCTCGAGACGCTGCCCGCCGGCTTGTCGATCGCGGGGAAGATCGCCCCTCGTCGCACGCTGGTGACCGGCAGCCCGAGCTCGCTCGACGCGGCCGCGAAGTTGTTCGAGGCCCAGGGGGTTCGCTGCGGTCGGGGCCGGGTTGGCTACGCCTCCCACTCCCCACTCGTCGAGCCGATCCTCGACGAGCTGCGAGCGGCGCTCGCAGACATCACCCCGTGCGCTGGTGCGATCCCTTGGTGGTCGACGACCCTCGACGGGTGGGCGTCACCGCAAGTCGCGGGCGCGGACTATTGGGCCAAGAACTTGCGCCTGCCCTTCGACTTGCTCAACGGGGTGCGCGAGCTGGGCCGCGGGCGGCCTGCCGTGTTCGTGGAGATCGGACCGCACCCCGTGCTGGGCTCCGCCATCCGCGAGACGCTCGAGACAATCGAGACAATCGAGACGATCGACGGCCCCGTGGATGCGCTGGCCTGCACCCACCGCGAGCAAGACGAGTACGTCGACTTCCACGCCCTGCTCGAGACCCTCCACGAGCGCGGCCTGGTCCAGCCACCCACGCCGCGTGGACCGACGATCGTCCCCGTCACCGCAACCACCCCCGAGGGCCTCCAACGCGCGGCGCTCGATCTCCACGGCTACCTCGCCCGCAATCCAAGCGTCGCGATGCAGGACCTCGCGTGGACGATGCTGCGCCACCGCCCGCACCACCGGTACCGGGCCGCGTGGGTCGTCGCGGACCGCGAGACCCTGCTGCGCGGGCTCACGCAGCTGGACAGCAGCTCTAGCGACAGCGCCAGTGGTGCGCCGGTGGTCCACCGAGGCAACGCCCGCGAGGGAGGCAAGGTCGCGTTCGTGTTCCCCGGACAAGGGGCGCAGTGGGTCGGCATGGGGCGGCGCTTGCTAGCCAGCGCCCCTGCCTTTGCGCGAGCGCTCGACGCCTGCGACGCGGCGCTGCTGCCCGAGACAGGCTGGTCGGTGCGGGAGGTCCTGCTCGGGGTTCCGGGCGCGCCCACGCTCGAGCGCATCGACGTGATCCAACCAACGCTGTGGGCGATGATGGTCTCGCTCGCCGGGCTGTGGCGCTCGTGGGGGATCGAGCCGGACATGGTCATCGGCCACTCGCAAGGCGAGATCGCGGCGGCCTGCATCGCGGGCAGTCTGTCCTTGACCGACGGCGCGGCCGTGGTCGCGCGGCGCAGTCGTCTGTTGCTGGGGATCGCCGGCCGGGGGGCGATGGCGGCGGTCGGGCTTGGGCTCGAGGCGCTGATCGAGCTGCTGCCCGACGAGCTCAGCCTCGCGGTCGTCAACGATGGCGAGAGCAGCGTGGTCGCGGGGGATCCCGCGGCCGTGACCGCATGGGTCGAGCAGCTGCGCGAGCGTGACATCTTTGCGCGGAAGATCGACGTCGACATCGCGTCACACAGCGCGCAGATCGACGAGCTCCGCGACGCGCTGTACGAAGAGCTCGACGCGCTCACGCCGGTCAACGCGGCCGTGCCGATGATCTCCACGGTGTTCGACCGCGAGTTCGACGGCGAGGAGCTCGACGGTTCGTACTGGATCGAGAACCTGCGCCGACCGGTACGGTTTGATCGGGCGCTGCGCCGGGCGATCAACGATGGCGCGCAGATCTTCATCGAGGTCTCACCCCACCCGTTGCTGACCGGCGTGATCGAGCGGGGGCTCGCGGAGCTCGGGGACCGCGGCACGGTCGTCGGCAGCCTCCGCCGCGAGCACGACGAGGTCGAGGCGCTGCTCGAATCGCTGGCCGAGCTGTTCGTCGCGGGCGTGCCCTTCGACACGCGGACGCTGCTGTCGCCAGCCAACATCGCGCCGCTGCCAACCTCGGTGTTCAACCGCGAGCGGTTCTGGCCGCCGCCAGCCTCCTCGGCCCGCTCGACTGGACCCCGCCCCAGCGCCGCCGGTGGCTGGGTGCTCGAGCTCGAGCTCGATCACCACCGCCAGCGGTGGCTCGCGGATCATCGGGTCCACGGCGAGATCGCCGTGCCCGGCATCGCAATGATCATGTGGATGCGCGAGGTGATCGCCAGCGTGCCGGGCAGCTGGGAGGTCAAGAACGCGGTGCTCGAGACCCCGCTGATCCTCGACGGACACGCCCGCGCCGTTCAGGTCTCGGCGATCCGCGAGGCCGAGGGCTACGCGGTCGAGCTGTTCGCGACCAAGTCTCTCGATGACACCTGGGTCCGCCACGCCAAGGCTCGGCTGCAGCGCAGCGCCGAGTTCCCGGTCGGCGAGATGCCCACGCTCGACGAGGCCGCGACCGAGCCGGCGCCCTACGCCAAGTGGGCCGAGGCCGGCAATGACTACGGCCCAGCGTTTCGCGGGATCGAGCGGCTGCTTCGCGACGGCGACACGATCATCGCCGACCTCGCGCTGCCCGACGGCGTCGATCAAGCCGGCTCGGAGCGCGGGGTCCACCCGGCCTTGCTCGACGCCGCGCTGCAGCTGCTGTTCGTCGACGCGCCCATGGATGGCCAGGCCAACGCGTTGTTCACGGCCGACCTGCGCTTGTTTCGAACCCAGGCCAAGCGGGTCCGCGCGGTGGCTTCGCGTCCGCGCGGGCCGCTGAGCGGCGACATCACGCTGTGGGATCGCAGCGACGGCGGCCTGCTGGCCCACATTGGTGACGTCTCGTTGCTGCCTGTGGACCGGGCCGATCTCGCCGCCAGTGAACCTGTCGGCGCGCTGCAGCTGAGCTGGCGGCCCGAGCCGCTCGGGATGGTGTCGCCCTCGGACCGATGCGTGATCGTGGTCGACGAGATCACGCCGCTGGGTGAGGAGCTGAGCTACCTGCTGCACGACGCCGGCTCCGACGTCGAGCTGGTGCTGCGCGAAGATCTGGCGCCCACGCTGCGCGCGGGCGAGCGCGCCCACGTGATCGCGCTGTGGACCACCCCCGAGGGCCCGGCCGACCAAGCCGCGGTCACGCTCACGCGCGCGGCCGTCGAGGTCCTGCGCGCGGTCGTCGACGCCGGCGCGACGTCGACGTGGGTCACCTGCGGCGCGCAGGTCTTCCCGGGTTCCCCGGGTCACGCGGGCTCGCCCGCGCTGGCGGCTCTGTGGGGGCTTGGCCGGGTGCTGCAGCGCGAGCACCCCGAGCTCTCGCACCGGATGATCGACCTGGCGGACGAGCAGGCGGTCGCGCTTTTGTCCGACGCGCTGTTCGTCGACGATCACGAGGAGCAAGTCGCGATCGTCAACGGCCGTCGGCTGGTCCGACGCCTGGTCCCAGCGGCGCCCGGGGCCGAGACCAGCTGGGCAGGTGGGCGGGTGCTCATCACGGGCGGCACCGGCTTCGTCGGGCGTCAGCTCGCACGCTACTTGATCGAGACGGCGGGCGCCGAGCAGGTGATCTTGGCCAGTCGCAGCGATCCTTCGTTGGCCGCGCGCGACCAGCTGGGGGACCTTGGCGAGGCGATCCGCTTCGCCCGCTGCGACGTCACGGATCGCGCCTCGCTCGAGGCCCTGCTCGCAACCCTGCCCGAGCTGACCGGGGTCATCCACGGGGCCATGGCCCTGCACGACGCTCCGCTCGCAACCCTGACCCGCGAGCAGATCGACGCGGTCATGGCCCCCAAGGTCACGGGCGCGGTGCTGCTCCACGAGCTGTGCCAGGCCCACGCGATCGAGCGCTTCGTGCTGCTCTCGTCGATGGCCTCGGTGCTCGGCAACCCCGGGCAGGGGGCCTACGCCGCAGCCAACGCGTTCCTCGACACCCTGGCCGAGCAGCGCCACGCCGCCGGCCTGCCAGGCCAGAGCCAGAGTTGGGGAATCTGGACCAACCAATCACAGCGCTTGACCGAGCACGATCGCGAACGCTTTCGTCGCTCGGGCGTGCGCCCGCTCGACGCCAACGAGGGCGTGCAGTGGTTTGGCGCCGCGTGGAAGATGGACGCGCCGCACCTGGTCCTGGTCCCTGTCGACTGGGACCAATTCTCGGACTCGCTGTCCTGGACCCCGCCGCTGCTCGAGGATCTGGTCACCAAGATCCTGCCAGCGCCGAGCGCCCCGCGAACCACCGAGGTGATCGCCAACGTGGCCGCGCTCGAGCGCGCCGTCGAGGCCGAAGTGCTCGAGATCCTTGGCCAGGAGCGGGGCCTCGCGCACGACGTGGGCTTCGCCGAGCAGGGCATGGACTCGCTGATGGCGGTCACGCTGCGCAGCCGGCTCGAGCAGCGCCTGCACCTGCAATTGTCGGCGACGATCGCCTTCAACTACCCCACGCTGCCGCGCCTGGTCCGTCACCTTGGCGAGCTGCTGGGGCTGACGGTCGAGCAGCAAGTCGCCCGGCAGATCGTCGCCAGCGACCACGCCGCGATCGCGGTGATCGGCATGGCCTGTCGATTCCCCGGCGCCGACTCGGCCGAGGATCTGTGGTCGATGCTGCTCGCGGGCACCGACGCGGTGGTCCCGATCCCAGGTGAGCGGTTTGACATCGAGCCCTGGTACGACCCCGATCCCGACGCGCCCGGTCGCACCTACGTGCGCGAGGCCGGGCTGATCGACGAGGTCGACGCGTTTGATCTTGGCTACTTTCGGATCTCCCCCCGCGAGGCGCTGAGCATGGATCCGCAGCAGGGCCTGCTGCTCGAGGTCGGCGTCAACGCGCTCGAGGACGCTGGCGTCACGCTCTCGGGGCTCGAGGACAGCTCGGCGGGGGTGTTCGTTGGGGCGCTCAACTACGATCACGGCGCCAAGCTGCTCGGCCGCGCCGAGGCCGATTGGGTGGACGGCTTCACGGCCAGCGGGACCCGCAGCTCGGTGCTCTCGGGCCGCTTGAGCCACTTCTTGGGCGTGCATGGGCCGTCGTTGACGGTCGACACGGCGTGCTCTTCGTCGATGACGGCGATCCACTTGGCGGTCCGCAGCTTGCGTGCCGGCGAGTGCGACCTGGCGATCGCGGGCGGGGTCAATGCCCTGCTCTCGCCTCTGACCTTGGTCGAGCGCAGCAAGAACCGGATGTTCTCGCCGACGGGGCGCTGCCGTCCGTTCGACGCGGGCGCCGACGGGATTGCGATCGGCGAGGGCTGCGGGATGGTCGTGCTCAAGCCCTTGGGTGAAGCGATGCTCGCGGGCGATCGGATCCGCGCGATCATCCGCGGCTCGGCGCTCAACCACGACGGACGGACCAGCGGCCTGACCGTGCCCAACGGCCTGGCCCAGCGCGCGCTGCTGCGCTCGGCGATCACCGAGGCTGGCGTCCAACCCGAAGAGGTCGGCTACGTCGAAGCGCACGGGACCGGGACTTCGCTCGGTGATCCCATCGAGCTCGAGGCCCTGTCCAAGGCCATGCGCTTGGCCGACGACACGCCCCTGTGGGTTGGCTCGCTCAAGGCCAACCTTGGCCACCTCGAGTCGGCCTCGGGGGTCGCGGGGTTCATCAAGACCGTGCTCGCCCTCGAGCATCGGATGATCCCACCGCAGATCCACTTCGATCGCGGCAACCCCATGGTCCCGTGGGACAGCTCGCCGCTGCGCGTGCCCCAGTACGCGACCGACTTCACCAGCCAGTTCGCAGGCGTGAGCTCGTTTGGGTTCAGCGGGACCAACGTCCACGTGATCCTCGAGCGGGGCCTGTCCGTCGAAGAACACCCGCCGTCGCCGGATCCCTCGCTGCTCTTGTTGTCTGCCCGCGACGAGCATGCGCTCGAGCAGCTGCGCGAGCGCTGGTCCGCGTTGCTCGCGGGTGATCACCCACCGCTGGCGGACCTGTGTCACACGGCGGCGCGACGACGCGGCAACCACCCCTGGCGGCTCGCCGCCGCGGGCGACGGCGCGACCGAGCTCGGCGAACGACTGCGCGCAGCCCCGATGGTCCACGCCGGTCGCTCGACCCCGTCGGTGGTGTTCGTGTTCGCTGGACAGGGCGGCGTCTACAAGGGCATGGGCCGGCAGCTGCTCGAGTCGTCAACGGAGGTCAGGCAGATCCTCGAGGACATCGACGGGCTCGTGCTCAGCCTGGGTGGGACCTCGGTGCTCGACGCCCTGCGCGACGAGGACCTCGACCTGACCGAGATCGCGCAACCTGCGATCTTCGCCCTGCAGGTCGGTCTGGTGACCTGGTTTGCCTCGCACGGGATCCGCCCGGACGCCGTTGTTGGCCACAGCGTGGGTGAGCTCGCGGCCGCGTGGGCCTGCGGCGCGCTGCCCTTGTTCGAGGCCTGCCACATCGTGACCATGCGCGCGGGGGTCATGGCCAACCTCCGCGGGAGCGGGGCGATGCTCGCCCTCGCGATCACGCCCGACGAGGCCAGGGCGCTCGGCGTCCCAAACGTGAGCGTCGCGGCGATCAACGGGCCAAGCTCGTGCGTGCTGGCGGGACCCCACGCGGCGCTCGAGCAGCTCCGGGCCAAGTTCTCCAGCACCGGTCGGTTCGCGCGATGGGTGACGACCGACTACGCGTTTCACAGCCCCGCGGTCACGGCCGCGAGCGTTCGCCTGCGCAAGTTCGCGGGCAACGTCGAGACCGAGCCGGCCACGCTGGCTTTTTACTCCACGGTCGACGGCGCGCGCCGAGATGAGCCGCTGGACCTCGACTACTGGGTCCGCAACATGTGCCAGCCGGTCCGCTTCGCCGCGGCGATCGAGGCGATCGCGAGCGAGATGGACGCGGTGTTCGTCGAGCTTGGCCCCCACCCGGCCCTGCAGATCCCGATCGCCCAGGTGCTCGCCGCGCGTGGCACGGATCACGACGCCGCTCGCTCGGCGATCGTTTCGAGCTTGCGTCGCGACGGCAACGCCCGCCTCGAGCTCGCCGAGGCCGCCGGCCGGCTCCACGGGCTGGGCGTGGCGGTCGAGCTCGATCGCTTGATCCCGCCGGCCAACGTGACCTCGCTGCCCGCGTACCCGTGGCAGCGCCAGCGTCATCGGCTCCCCGATCCGGTGCCAGCCACCCGCACGCAGGGGCCGCCCGGCAAGATCTTGGTCGCGCCCGCGGGCTGGACCGGCCTCGTTCGGTTGGATCAGCCGCGACCCACCTGGGAAGCGAGGCCAGTCGACCGCAATCAGCTCGACGCCGGCGCCTTGATCGCGCTGCTGCTCGCGCTCGTCGACGCGCCGCTCGTCGACGCGCTGATGGCCGCGAGCACCCACAACGCCGACCGCGTCCACGTCACGCGCACGCGCGACGGCGTCGAGGTCTGGTCCGACGACGGCAAGGGTTGGCGCGAGCTGCTGAACGCGAACTTGGGCGCCCCCGCGGCCCCCGAATCGTGGTCGAGCGACGCGGCGTGGGAGCCGTTCCCGCGCGACCAACTCGAGGCCGAGCTCGCGGCGATCCAGCGCTCGCTCGGGGCCGACGTCGTGGTTATCGAGCGCGCGGGCGCGAGCTGGCGCCTGGGTCTGGACGGCGTCACCACCCTCCGCGCGTTCGAGCTGGCGCGCAGCCTGGGCTCGCTGATCCACGGTGGGCCGCGGGTCCTGGGTGGCTGGGGCCGACTGCAGGGCCGGGCGACGCCGAGCCGCGTCGGCGCGCTGGTGGTCACGCACACGCGGATCGCCATGTTCGATCCCGACGACCGCGAGCTGCTCGTGGTCGAGGCCACCCAGTGGGATCACGATGATCGGCCGCCGAGCTCGCGCGCCGCCACGCCACCCGAGCTGGCCACCCCCACGACCGCCCTGCTCGAACAGCTCGAGCGCTTGTCGCAGTCCGAGCGCGAGCACGCGCTCGCCGACTGGATCGAAGCGCAGGCCAAGACCGCGCTGATGCTCGAGACCGAGCTGCCCCGCGACGAGGGCCTGTTCTCGCTTGGCATGGACTCGCTGCTGGCGATCTCGCTGCTGACCAGCCTGGGCAAGGCGCTGGCGGTGTCGCTGCCGAGCACGTTGGTGTTCGAGCACCCCAGCGTGTCGGCGCTCGCACGCGCGGCGCTGGGCTTCGTCGACTGGGGCACACCCTCCGCCATGGCCATGGTCGGGCCGCCGCAGCCCACGGCGCGCGGGCTCGTGGTCCGCGAGACCCAGATCGAGCCCCAGACCGAGCTCGGTCAGCCGATCCAAGCCGGCAAAGACCCGCGCCTCGACGAACCAATCGCGATCGTTGGCGTCGCCTGCCGGCTGCCCGGCGCGGACTCGGTCGACGCGTTCTGGAACCTGCTCGAAGCTGGCGTTGACGCGATCACCCCGGTGCCGGCAGACCGCTGGGACGCGCAAGCCTGGACCGACGCCGACCCCGATCACCTCGGGCGCATGGTCTCGGCGGAGGGCGGCTTCCTCGGCGACCTCACCCACTTCGACCCAGCGTTCTTCGGGATCTCGGCCCGCGAGGCCGAGCGCATGGATCCACAGCAAAGGCTGTTGCTCGAGGTCGGTCACGAGGCCTTGGAGCAAGCCGGTTGGCCGGCTTCGAGCTTGCGCGGCACCCAGACCGGTGTGTTCGTCGGGATTGGCACCGAGGACTTCGCCCAGCTCAAATTTCACGGTGGGGCCGCCGAGGACATCGGCGCGTACGACTTCACCGGGACCGACACCTCGGTCGCCGCCGGTCGTCTGTCGCACACGTGGGGCCTCGAGGGCCCGTGCATGGCGATCGACACGGCGTGCTCTTCATCGCTGGTCGCCCTGCACCTGGCCGCGCAGTCACTGCGGCTCGGCGAGTGTGATCGGGCGCTGGTCGCTGGCGTGAACGTGATCCTCGCCCCCGAGCTCGGCGTGTTCCTCAGCCGCGCCCGCGCGATGTCGCCAAGTGGTCGCTGCCGCACCTTCGACAGCGCCGCCGACGGCTACGTCCGCGGTGAGGGCTGCGTGGTCTTGGCGGTCCGTCGCCTGTCCGACGCCGAGCGTGCGGGGGATCGGATCCTCGCGTTGATCCGCGGCTCCGCGGTCCGCCACGACGGCCACGCCAGCGGCCTGACCGTTCCCAACCCGGCGTCGCAGACCGCGGTGATCCGAGCGGCGCTCGCGAGCGCGCGGGTCGAGCCTGGTGAAGTGTCGATGATCGAAGCCCACGGCACCGGCACGCCGCTGGGGGATCCGATCGAGGTCCGGGCGCTGACCGAGGTGTTTGGCGGCCGGGCCGAGCGGCTGTGGCTGGGTTCGCACAAGACCAACCTTGGCCACCTCGAGTCGGCCGCGGGGATCACCGGGGTGCTCAAGGTCGTGCTCGCGCTTCGCCACCGCGTGGTCCCGCCGCACCTCAACCTCGACACGCTCAACCCCAACATTGATCTGGGCCCGCTGCGGGCCGAGATCCCCACGCGCGCGGTCGCCTGGGACGCGCCCAAGGGCGGGCGACGGCTCGCGGGGGTCAGCTCGTTCGGGTTTGGCGGGACCAACGTCCACATCGTGCTCGAGCAAGCGCCCACCCCGGCAACGCTGGCGCCGCGCGTAGCAAGCAGGCCAGCCGATGCCGACGAGGCGCTGTACTTGCTGCCGCTGTCTGGGCGCTCGTTGGCCGCAGTCACGGCGCGAGCCCAGGCGATCGCCTCGCGCTTGCAGCCAGACACGACCGCGCGTGAACTCGACGACATCGCGCGCACGCTGGGTGCCCATCGAGATCATCACCCGCTGCGGATCGCCGCGCTTGGCGGGCGTGACGAGCTGCCCGGGCTGCTGCGTCAAGCCGAGCCCACCAAGGTCGGCCGGCACGCGCGCTTGATCTTCGTGTTCTCGGGTCAGGGCTCGCACACGCTGGGCATGGCCCAAGAGCTCTACGCCCACGAGCCAGTGTTTCGCGCCGCGATCGACAGCATCGCCGCGGCCTTCGAGCCCACGCTGGGGTGGTCGGTGAGCGCCAAGCTCGTCGCTTCGGACCCGGCGCAGACCGAGGCGCACGCCCGCAACCTCGAACGCGCCGAGTTCGTCCAGCCGCTGCTGTGCGCGATCCAGATCGCGCTCGCCCAGCTGCTCGAGAGCTGGGGGCTGCGGCCCGATGGCGTCGTCGGCCACTCGATGGGCGAGATCGCGGCGGCCGTGATCTCCGGGGCGCTCGAGCCCGCCGATGCAGGTCGGGTGATCGAGAGCCGCAGCCGGCTGGTGACCGAGCGTGCGCCGGCCGGCGGCATGGCGGTCGTCGAGCTGTCGCGGGCCGAAGCCGAGGCCGAGATCGGCGACGAGCTTTGCGTCGCCGCGGTCAACGGTCCGCAGACGGTGCTGCTCGCCGGGGCGCCCGAAGCCCTGGATCGATTCGGTGTCGAGCTGCAGGCCCGCGGGCGGTTCTTTCGCCGGGTTGCGATCGGCTACGCCTCGCACAGCCCCGGCATGGACGCCCTGATCGAGCCGCTGCAGGCCGCGCTGCAAGGCCTGCGCCCGGGCCCGGCGACCACCACCATGTACTCGACCGTCCGCGCCCGCGCCGTGACCGGCACCGAGCTCGACCCAACCTACTGGAGCGACAACCTGCGCTCCCCGGTGCGCTTCGACGAGGTCGTGCTCGAGCTGCTCTCGCGCGGGCCGGTCACCTTCGTCGAGATCGGCCCGCACCCGGTGTTGGGCTACGGGATCAAGCAGTGGTGCGAGGCCCACGAAGGTCGCAGCGTGTGCCTGCCCAGCTTGCGTCACGACGCCAGCGACCGCCGCAGCATGCTCGAGCTCGTTGGCCGCCTGTACGAGCGCGGCCACGACCCCGACTGGTCGGCCCTCAACCCGCACGGCAGCTTCATCGAGCTCCCCAGCTACCCGTGGGATCGCCAGCGCTACTGGCCGGCGATCGGGCCCGCGCGCAGCTCGAGCGACGGGCGGATCATCGCCGAGGCCGGCAACGAGGGCGTCCGGGTCTTGACCCTGCAGCTCACCGGCGAGGACTGGCTGGGTGATCACCGCGTTGGCGGTGTGATCGTGGTTCCAGGCGCGGCCTACCTGGTCTGGGCACGGCGAGCCGTCGCGGCGCGCGGCGAGGAGGTCGAGGTCCGCGGGCTGACGATCGAGGGCGCCCTGACCCTCGCCGAGCACGAGCAGGTCGAGGTCCAGACGGTCTGCCACATGGTCGAGCCCGGGGTCTGGGACGCGGAGGTGCTCTCGCTCGAGACGGCCGCGCGGCAAGAGGGTTCGAGCGCGGGGGGTTCATGGGTCCGCCACGCGCGGGCGCGCGTGATCGCGAAGCCGCCCGCGGCTGCAGAGGTGGGCGAGCCGATCGCCAAGCTCCGCCAACGCTGCACCGAAGTCCTCGCCGGGCAGGTGCTCTACGAGCGCATGGCCGCGGCGGGTCTGCGCTACGGCCCAGCGTTCCAGGGCCTCGTCGAGCTGCGCCTGAACCCGAGCGCCAGCGAGTCACTCGCCGAGCTGCAAACGACCGAAGAGGTCGCGCGTGGCGACGCCCTGCACCCCGCGTGGGTCGACGCAGCCCAGCACGCCGTCGCGCCGCTGTTGGCCGCCGGACGCTGGCTGCCGGTTGGCGTCGAGTCGCTGGTGGTCCGCGCCGCGGTCCCCAAGCGCGCCCTCGTTCACGCCTCGCTGCGCGAACCCACGCAGGACGATCTCGGCGCCCGCGAAGCCGTGACGGATCTGCGCGTCCTCACCGAGGGCGGCGAGACGGTAGCGATCATGAGGGGTCTTCGCCTGCGTCGCGTCGACTCGCAGACCGCGACCCTCGATGATCTGCGCCTGTTCGAAGACACGTGGATCCCCGCGCCCGCGCCCGCGCCCGCCAGCGCGACGACGCCGCGTGGCGCGTGGCTGATCTGCGGCGGCGAAGACGAGCTCGCGCGCACGATCGCCAACGCCCTGCGCGAGCGCGGCGTGGATCAGGTCACCCGCGTCGACGCCTCCGCGACCCTCACCGCCGCAGCGCTCGAAGGCGCGACGTGGGTGCAGCTCGGCAGCCCCGCGCTGGAACAGCTCTGGCAGCCGCTCCACCGGATCGCGCTGGTCGACGCCGAACCGGCCGCGGTCGTGGTGGTGACCCGCGGCGCCTGGTCGCTGCCCGATCACCAAGGATCAGTCGACCCGAGCGCGCGCGCAGCCTGGGGCCTGGGCCGAACCTTGCGACACGAGCTCGCGGCGTGGGACCTGTCGCTGATCGATCTGGATCCAGACCCGCCGATCGCCTCGGTCGCCGCGATGATCGATCACCTGCTCGGCCCCGACGACGGCGAGCGCGAGCTCGCGCTTCGTGCAGGCCAGATCTGGGCCGCGCGTTGGCGCGGCGCCCCGATCCCCCCGGCGCCCCCGCAGCGGATCGCCGACGCCAAAGATCGCGCGTTTCGGCTGTGGTGCGCGCAGCCGGGCGACCTTGGCAGCTTGGCCCTGCGCGAGCTCGAGCGCGGCGAGCTTGGCCATGGCGAGGTCGAGGTTGCGATCGAGGCCGCCGGCGTCAGCTTCTCCGACGTGCTCAAGGCCCACGGCCTGTACCCCGGCGTCAACGGCCCGCCGCCGCTGGGCGTCGAGTGCAGCGGACGGATCGCGCGGCTCGGCCCCGGCGTTGACGCGTGGTCCGTTGGCGATCCTGTCGTCGCGATCCTGAACGGCGGAGGCTTCGGGACCCACGCGATCACCCGCGCTTCGTTGCTCGCGCGCCGGCCCAAGCGGCTCTCGCCGGCCGCCGCCGCGACCCTCCCCGGCGTGTTCTTGACCGCGTTTCATGCCCTCGTGAACCTCGCGCGGATCGGCCCCGAGGACCGCGTGTTGATCCACTCGGCCAGCGGCGGCGTCGGTCAAGCGGCGATCCAGATCGCCCTGGATGCTGGCGCCACGGTCTACGGCACCGCCGGCACCGACGAGAAGCGGGCCTTGCTGCTCGAGCTTGGCTGCGAGCAAGCGTGGTCGTCTCGCTCGCACGCGTGGTTCCAGGGGCTGCGCGAGGCGACCGACGGCGAGGGCGTCGACGTCGTGCTCAACACCCTGCCCGGCGAAGACCTGCGGCTTGGCGTCGAGATCCTGCGCAGCGGCGGCCGGTTCCTCGAGATCGGGCGCACCGACATCTACGCCAACAAGCGGCTGGGCATGGAGGTGTTTCGCAAGAACGTCGCGTTCTTCGCCGTCGACATCGGCGAGCCGGCGCTGTTGGCTTCTAGGGCCCTGCGCGAGTCCCTGCGCGAGCTGGTCGCCCGGGTCGACGCGGGCCGCTATCAGCCGCTCCCGTTTCGCACCTGGCCGATCGAGCGCGGCGCCGAAGCCCTGCGCGAGATGGCCCGCGGTCGGCACACGGGCAAGCTGGTGCTGGAGCTACCCAACCCCGATCCGACCCCCGGTCAAACCACGGATCGGACCGACCGGATCATGCTGCCCGTCGCCGACTCCGTCGAGCTCAACCTGTTTGGCGGCA
This sequence comes from Enhygromyxa salina, assembly GCF_000737335.2. Lineage (GTDB taxonomy): Bacteria > Myxococcota_A > Polyangia > Nannocystales > Nannocystaceae > Plesiocystis > Plesiocystis salina_C. The sequence goes on from NZ_JMCC02000080.1 coordinate 40,551, forward strand.
CCTGGCTGATCACCGGAGGCACCGGTGCGCTCGGCCTGCGCTGCGCGCAGCTGCTCGTCAACGCCAACGCCAAGCGGCTGGTCCTCGTGGGTCGGCGCCCCCCGAGCGACGCTGCCCAAGCCCAGATCAACGCCATGCGAGCGCGCGGCGGCGAGGTCGAGTTCGCCGCCTGCGACGTCGCAGATCCAAGCGCCGTCGCTCAGCTCGTGGGCGCCCACGAACACGAGCTCGAGGGCATCATCCACTGCGCCGGGGTGCTCGACGACGCGCTGCTGCGTGACCTGGACGAGGCCCGCTTCGCCCGGGTGATCGCCGCCAAGGTCCACGGCGCCCAGCACCTGCACGAGCTCACCCGCGAGCTGCCGCTGATGCACTTCGTGATGTTCTCGTCGCTCTCGGGCGTGCTCGGATCACCTGGCCAGGGGGCCTACTCGCTCGCCAACGCCTACCTCGACGGACTCGCCGCCGCCCGCCATGCGCAGGGGCTGCCCGCCCTGTCGATCGCGTGGGGTGCATGGAAGGACATCGGCTTGGCCGCCGCCGACGAGCGCCGCGGGGCCCGGCTCGCGCGGCGTGGGCTGCCCTCGCTCTCACCCGACGCCGGGATCGATCTGCTCGGTCGGCTGCTGGCCAGCGCCGTCGCGCCGGTCCACGTGAGCGCGACACCCCTCGATTGGCCGGCGTACCGCAGCGCCCAGCCCGAGATGGGCCAGACCCCGCGCTTTGCCCTGCTCGAGCCCGGAGCCGCGGCCAAGCCCGCGCCCACGCTCAGCATCGAAGCGCTGTTCGCCGACGCGAAGGGACCCCGCGAGCGCCGGCGCAGCCTCGAGCGTTGGGTGCTCGATCGAGCCGCGAGCGTGCTCGGCGTCTCGGCGGCCCAGGTCAGCCACGATCAGCCGCTGGCCGAGCTCGGGCTCGACTCGCTGATGAGCCTCGAGCTGCGCAACCAGCTGCAGACCCTCGTCGATGACAAGCTGCCGAGCACCTTGTTGTTCACCTTCCCCACGATCGTCGCGCTCGCCGGGCACCTACTCGAGCTCGTGACGCCAGCGGCACCCGAGGCGCTCGCCCCCAACCCCGCCGCGCCTGCCCCCGCGCCGTCGCCCGCAACCGAGCCGATCGAAGTCGACGACGCGAGCGACGACGAGATCATGGCCGCGCTGCTGCTCGAGCTCGCCGAACCCATGTCTTGAGCGGGCGCGCGGCCGCACGAGTTGGGGGGCCGGGTCGTACTTTTTGGGTCTGCGGGGTTCGATGTGCTGATCGGGCAGCGCGCACGACCCGTGAGGGTCTCTCCGGGCACGGAGGGCTCAAGACGCTAATTTGCGTTGTCATGGATCGCTGTCGACGAGGTCGGGCTGTGGCTTCGGTCGGGCACTCGCAACGCCCTCTTATTGTGCCCGGAGAGACCCTCACGGGTCTTCTGTGCGCTTCTCGTCGTTCGAGACGGCGGCTACGCGCTCGGGATCGAGGGACGTCTTGGGGTCCAACAATGCTGGTTGCGGTGGTTGCACTCGATGCTTGCGGTGGTCGTTCGAAGGCTTTCGAGTGGTCGCGCAGGTGCAGCGACAGCGCTCCCCGAGCACGACGTCGACCCGGCGCTGTCGCACGCGAGCATCCGAGCGGCGTGCAGCGGCGTGCAGCGGCGTGGCGTGCGTGGCGTCGCCACTCGTCGCATGGCGTCCCGTCGCGTCCCGTCGCGTCGCGTCCCGTCGCGTCCCGTCGCGTCGCGTCCCGTCCCGTCCCCCCGTCGCGTCGCGTCGCGTCCCGTCCCGTCGCGTCGCCTGGCGTCCCGTCCCGTCCCGTCCCGTCCCGTCCCGTCGCCTGGCGTCCCGTCCCGTCCCGTCCCGTCCCGTCCCGTCCCGTCGCCCAAGAAGCCGCCGATGACAACCCGCTCGCAACCGGCAGGCGTGGACGACGGCCCGCTCGAGTGGAGCGGTGGTTGACCAAGAACTGCCCGATCCCGAGCGCGTAGCTGCCGTCTCGAACGACGAGAAGCGCACAGAAGACCCGTGAGGGTCCCTCCGGGCACAATAAGAGGGCGTTGCGAGTGCACCACCGAAGCCACAGCCCGACCTCGCCGACAGCGATCCATGACAACGCAAATTAGCGCCTTGAGCCCTCCGTGCCCGGAGGGACCCTCACGGGTCGTGCGCGCTGCCCGATCAGCACATCGAACCCCGCACCCACTCAGGCTGCGAGGCGATGGTCTGAGCCGGAGCCTCGCCAATACGAGCCGACAGGCGAGCGTTTGGGGCGACCGAAGGCTTTTTGAAGCCCCCTTGAAGACATAGTAGGCCCGAGTCGAGCGCGGAACGCTCGAGTCGAACTAGCGCCGCTCGATGAACACCTGCAGCGCATCCCCCAGCGTCTCGTGGGTCAGATGCTCGCGCCTGACGATCGTCGCGCCCTCATTCACGCCCGCGCCGTACTCGTCGTAGTGCCCAAACCGCGCCAGTACGATGTCCGCCGTCCGGGCCCCGTTGTGCAGCCGAACCGTCTGCTCGTACACGACGGCCAGCACCAGTTCGTCGAGGCGCTCATCACTCGCCAGCGCCTCGGCCAAGCCCGGGGACACCTGGGCCAGATCAACGAACACCAGCAAGTGGTCCCCGTCGTAGTCAACCTGCGTCGCCTCGGCTGGCAGCCGCGCGAAGTGGTCCGCCCAGCCAAATTCGTGGGCCTGAAACGCCGCCCCAAGCGGCTCGGTCCGGGCTGAGTCGACCGACTCCGGCCCCTCCGAGCGCAGCGCGGGCGCGCGCGCGCGCAGCCAGTCGCGGACCACCGGTGACAACGCCGCGGCCACCTCGTCGGCGATCGTATCGATCGCCCACGGCGGCGGATGGATCCCGCTCACGGGCGGACTCGCGAAGGGCGCGACCTCGATGTGCCGATCCAAGACCGCGTCGCCCACATCGATCACCACAAACCCACGCTCGCGCGCCAGCTCCAGAAACCGCGCCACCTGATCCGACGTGGGCCGCAGCGACTCACGGTTGCGCACGATGTACGGCGACGTGTCGATGATCACCAGCTTCGAGTCCCAGCGCCGCGCGAGCTTGGTCAGGCGCTCGAGCTGCTCGGCCATGAAGGCGTCGTCGGCATCGTCGGGCAAGAACGTAGACGTGTTCGCCTCGATCGAGATGATGTCCGGTCGCCCGACCTGCATGAAGCCCTTGATCGCCGTGATCTGCCGGGTCAGCCGACCGCCAGGGATCGTGCGCTGGAAGGTGTGTAGCTCGATGCCCTCGCGCAGGGCGAGGTCCCGCTCGATCCGCCGGGCGAGCTGCCGCCCCAGCGAGTACTGGCCCACCAGCTCGGACATCGACATCATCGACGAGCCCATCAGCAGCCACACATAGGGCCCGCGGCGCGCGGGGTCCGTCGCGCTCGCGTCGTCCAAGAACCGGGTGGGATCGTGGTCGGACATCGCCCGCTCGCCGGTTCGGGCGCCCAGCAGATCACGAAAGCCCAGCCGATCCATGCTGAACTGGCCGATCTTCGCCACGCCCAACAGCCCGTCTTCGAGCCGCAGCAAGCGCGAGCGCCCGTCCTCGAGATACACCAACGTGGCCGTGCGCTGGTCGATCGCCATCGAGCCCTCGTGAAAGTACGACGAGAAGCCCTGGGTCGACTGGTTGAAGTAGAAGTAGCCAAGCCCGACCGTGAGCGGCTTGAGCCACGGGTAGATCACCTCGCGCTCGAGATCCAAGAAGCGCAGGTGGGCGCGCTCGGTCACGTGCTGCTCGTAGGTGCCCGGCTCGTGCGGCGCGAGGTCCTGGACCAACAAGCCGCCGTAGCGCTCGACGTACTCGAGCCCGACGATCTCGCTGAGCCGGATGTCCGCGTACGCGCGCGGGAACGTGTGCTTGTCGTTCTGCGGGAGCACCTCGCCGCCAACGTTCTCGAACACCAAGCGCAGCTGCTGTGGGTCCGGCGCGGCCAGGTCGAGCTCGCGGGCGGACGCCTTGGCGGTGTGGAGCTGGCCGTTTGCGGTCGCCAGGTAGAGTTCACCCGCGGCGTTGATCGTGAACGCGGTGATCTGCAGGCCCGGCGCCTCGCCGCGAATCACCCGGGTCGTGGCCGCGAAGTCGGGCTCGACCGCGAGGATCCGCGTTTGGGCTGCGCGGGCCTGCAACATGTAGATCCGGCCTTGGTGCGCGCGCAGGGCCTGGATCTGCCAACCGGCGCTGGTTCGTAACACCGTCTGGACCTCGCCCGCCGCGACCCGGCGCAGCCGGCTGCCCTCGCCGTCGGTGAAGTAGACCGAGTCGCCGACGAGCAGCGGAGACCTTGGCCGATCGAGCAGCGCGCTGCTTGGCGGCCCGTCGCGATCACCCGCCACCCCCGGGGTCCCGGCGAACGTCGAGACGACCCGCAGATCACCGTGAAGCTGGCGCAGGACATGGTTGCCGGTGTCTGCGATCACGATGTGCTGGTCATGCTGTCCATCTTGATCATCGGACGACACCGCGACCCCGTGCGGCGACGCAAACAAGGCCTGCCACGCGGCGCCATTGCTCGACCCAACGTCAAGCCGCGCGACCAAGCTGGCGTCAAAACCCCACGGCCCGATCAACTCTTCGGTGCGGGGCAAATTCGCCAGCCGAAGCCCAAGCTGATGCAGCAAGTTGATCGCCAGCGCCCGGTGCCCTTCTGGGCGCAGGTGCACGTGATCCCAAAACAGCTCGGAGCGAAACTGCGGGTGGTCCATCGGCAGCAGCGCGACGTTCTTGCCGTCGGGCTCGAGCATGGCGTCGAGCTGCGCGACGTAGTCCCCCTGCGTCGAGGCCCGCCCGATCCCGCCGATGAACCCGTCCTCCAGCGGGACCGTGAACATCGCCAGCCTGCGCCCGCTGGCCCGACACCGCCGCGCGATCTCTCGCAGCGCCGCGACCTGGACCGACTCCGGGCCAAGCTGGGGATCCAGGTAGTGCACGCTCAGCCGCGCGAGCGCCTCGACCCGGTTGCCTCGCTCGGCGACCTGCTCCGCGCTGCCCTGGGCGGGCGCCAGCAGCTGATCCCGGGTGTCCGCGAAGCGATCTCGGTGGCGGTAGATCGGCGTCCAGCGCCGGATGATCCCCAGCACCTCGTCCATGCTGGGGATCCCCAAGACGCCCGCGTCTTCGCCGTCAGTCAGCTCCGCGAACCACGGCCGGCTCGGGGTCTCGTCGTGGGCGTAGGCCCCCGAGAAGTGGCGCGGCGACAGCTCGACCAGCAACGACACCCGCGCGTCCGGGTCCTCGCGGTCGAGCGCCTCGATGACCGCGAGCATGTCGACCGGCAACATCCCGCTGAAGGCCACCTGCCGAAACACCGCGTCCTCGTGCTCGGCCAGCTCGGCGTCGAGGTAGTCGACGAGGCGGTGCTCGTGCCAGCTCGCCAGCTCGGCTTGGCCAGTATCGCCAACCACGACCGAGTCGCCGATCAGCAACCACGGCGCGCCCTCGGCCTGGGCCGTCGCTCGCAGGTAGCGGCGCACGTCATCGGCGTTGTCCAGCGTGTCTGGCCCGAGCGGGCCCGCGACCGCGCCCAGCAGCAGATCGATCAGGATCAGCAGCGCGGCCAGCCCCACCACAAACCCACGGGCTCGACCCACCCGCGCGCGGACGACCGACGAAGCTGCTGGGTCTGGATCGGCTGCCATGGTCGCGTTGGCTCAGAACTGAAAGTAGATGAACGCCGAAGCCTGATCCCGCGCCAGCAGGATCGCGGCCGCGGCCAGGCCAGCGTAGAACACCAGCGAGACGCTGGCGTTGGCCTGGATCCGCTCGAGCAGACGCAGGCGACGCGCGGCCAGGCTGACCGCCAGGATCGTGTAAAAGCCAACGATGATCCCGAGCTCGCCCTCGGTGATCGACTCGCCCCCGACCAGCGCCCGGCCGATCGAGCCCCCGATCACGCCGATGTCGGCGAGGTGCTCGACGCGAAACAGCAACCACCCAAGGATCACCGCGTGGAGGGTCCACGCCCAGGTCGCAAACCCAAACACCCGCGGCGCCCGGTCTCGCAGCTTCACGACCCACGCGCGCGCCCGCAGCTGGTGGTGCAGCAGCAGCAACAGCCCGTGAAACAGCCCCCACAGCACGAAATTCCAGGCCGCCCCGTGCCACAGGCCCGACACGAACATCGTCGCGCCAAGGTTGAACAGCACCCGCCCCTTGCCGGCCTGGCTCCCGCCCAGCGGCTTGTACACGTAGTCCCGAAACCAGTTCGACAAGGAGATGTGCCAGCGCCGCCAGAACTCCGAGACGTTTGGCGCGAGGTAAGGCTGATCAAAGTTCCAGATCAGCTCGACGCCCAGCACCCGCGCCGAGCCCTTGGCGATCTCCGAGTAGGCCGAGAAATCAAAGTAGATCTGCAGCGTGAACAACAGGCAAGCGCACAGCGAAGCCCAACCGCCGTACGCGGCCGGATCCGCGAACACACGATCGGCCAGGACCGCGCAGTAGTCCGCGAGCACGACCTTCTTGAACAGGCCAAACACGATCAACCGCAGCCCAACCGCCACGTCTTCGCTGGCCACCCGATGCCGGGCCAGGGCCTCGAGCTGCGGCAGCAGGCTGCTGGCGCGCTCGATCGGCCCCGCGATCAGCTGGGGAAAGAAGCTGACGTACAATAAAAACCGCGTGGGCGAGCGGGTTGGCTGCAGCTCTCGACGGTAGACGTCGATCGTGTAGCTCATGGTCTGAAACGTGTAGAAGCTGATCCCCGGCGGGAGCAGCACGTCCACGACGCTGCCCTGCTCGACCAGGCCCAGGGCGTGCAGGTTGTCCAAGAAGAAGCCCCGGTACTTGAAGTAGCCCAGGATCCCCAGGTTGACCGCGACGCTGAGTAGCAACAATAGCTTGCGCCGCGTCGGCTGCTCGGTCCGGCCAAGGGCCATGCCCACGCCAAAGTCGGTCAGACCCGAGATCAGGATCAGCGCCGTGAGTGGGACGCTCCAGACCGAGTAGAACGCCAGGCTCGCAGCCAGCAAGAACGGCACGCGCGCGCGGCCTGGCAACGTCGCGAACACGCCGACGACGAGCAACAGGAACAGCACGTACTCGATCGAGTCGAAATTCACGGCGCGGGGGCTCTTCGCGAGATCCCGGCACGCTAGCGAAAATCAGCCGGGCGCGCGAGCCGTTCATCGCGGGACGTCATCTTCACCCTCGCCGACCCTTTCGTCGTTCCTGCCACTCATCGCGCAGGACCGGGTGTTCGAAGTTGATGCGACGGTCCCGCGCGACCAACCAACCGGCCTCCAGCAGCCGCTGAACCACCTCGTGGGCGTCCACCACGGTCATGTCGTCACTCAGCGCGAGCACCAGATCGTCCCGCGACAGGCCAGCGGACGCGTCCGCCACTCGATCGAGAGCGTCCACCTGTGGACCAAGCACCCCACCTAGGTCGGACATGCGCCGACGCAGCCCAGTTGGATCGCCGCGCTTCGCGACCAGCTCGAGCATCAGCGTGTGAATGTCTGCCGCGCCTTGCTGGCCAGGGTTCATGAACATCCGCTGGACGAGCAAGTGGATCAGCGACGGGATCCCGGCGGACTCATCCGCGATCGCCTGGGCCCAAGCGTCCAGGCTCGTGGGATCCCGCGCGACGCCGGTCAACAATTGGCGCGCGAGGGTACGAGCGTCTGCCGATGACAGCGGCGGCACGACGATCGGCTCGAACGCTTCCCACCATGAGCCATCTCCCTCGAACACCCGGACCGGCGCGACGATGAGGCGAAGCTGCGGGTGGTCTGGCAGCAGGCTCAGTACGGCAAGATCGTGGTCGAGCTGCTCGTCGAGATCATCCAAGAGCAGCGTGACGGGCTCCTCCACGCGCGACTCGAGGGTCTTTTTCAGGAAGCGAGCCAAGCGCTCTCGATCAACGTCTTTTAGGTCGAGCCGGACCGGCGCCTCCGTCAACTTCGCTTCGAATCCATTGAGGACCGACGACACGCCACGCCCGCGAGGACCGAGCAGGCACACATGCTTGTGCCTCGAAGTGTGCAAGACCTGTTCGATCAGCGCCTGCCGGCCGATCAGCTCGCTCGCCAGCGCCGGAACCCCCACTCGCAAGGGCAGCGCCTGCGCGCTCGGAAGCAGCGCCGGGTGAATTGGCAGCGTCACCTCGAAATAGGTGCGCTCCGGCTCGTTGAACGCGAAGCGCGGCGGTGGATTGCCAGCGCGCTCCATCGCACGGCGAATCGTGCCAATCCCGCTGCCGCGTGCCTCCGCCAGCTCGATCGCCTGGAGCAGCTCACCGACGAGCCGATTGCGGGCCGGCACGCGTACGACCTCACCGCTGTCGAGCTGCTCGTGTGTGAGCCCAGGCATGGGACCGGGGTAACTGGTGATCACCAGACGGTCGGGGTGGATGAAGACTTGGATCGGATCGGGATACTGCTCCCCGTAGCCACGATGGTGAACCGCGTTGACCAGCGCCTCCTCGATCGCGGCGAAGGGCCAAGCCGCGTAGCGATCGGCCTGTGCCCGATCGTCATGTTTGCGAACCTGGGTCTTGTTAAAACCTTCGATGACTGTGAGCGCCTGCTCGATCAGGTTGGGCAGTGTCCCCGTGATCCTCTGCTCGTGAAGGACATCTTTATCCTCATTGAATTGGACAATGTCGACTTGCGCGCCGCGAAATCGGCGCTGCGGTTCATGCTTGAAGAACAACAATGCGGCGTTGATCGGCACTTCGTGGCCGTTGGTCCGTCGAACCACATTGAGTCTGCGCAGCTTGTCGTCGAGCGAGTAGTGTTCGCCAGCGAGCTGGCTGCCGGCTCGCCTCAAGAACGACTCCACGAGATCGGAGCCAAGGTCGTGAACCGTCATATCCTGACATGGCTGGGCGTCAAAGGGCGTTCGCGCAACCACCTCGTCGAGTTGCCGTCGCAATTCCCCCTGGGCTTTCTTTGTCTCGGAACCGACGCGCGCCCACGCAAACCGCGGACTCCCCTTTTGCAGCCGCTCTGGGGCCTCGTAGATGCGGTTGGGACCCGTCGGACATCGGACCGTGAGGACGTGCCGGCCATCGATCTCCTCATTGTAATATTGAACGATGTACTCGGGCCGGATCCACTGCGCAACCTGCCCAAGGAGCTCCTTCCCCACCTGCTCGAGCGACTCGGGCGGAAGTCCCTTGACCGGTCGTACCGCCACGCCGTCCGGAGCCTCGACACCCAACATGACGTAGCCCCCGTTCTGATTGGCCAGATCGTTGGCGAACGCGCAGATCGTCCTGATAATTGGTGCCTTGGTCTGCTCGTCCCAGCCGGCCTTGAACTCGAGCCTGAAAGCCTCGACCCGGTGCTCGTTCAGCAGGATCTCTGCAGGCAGAAGCGGTGGCGCGGTCATTGGGCCGATCCTACCCCCCGCGATCGAGGAGTGCCAGAGCGGCGATCTGTTTCAGCTCGGGCGAGGGCTTCTCGTTCCTGGTACGGGTAGCCACGCACAGACTGCCACAGGCGTGGAGCGCTGCTAAGATCGCGCTGGGGCCGAGCGCGCCCGGTGATCCCTGCCCGTGAGCGCGACGCTCCAGACCGAGAAGAACGCCAGGCTCGCCAGCCGCAAGAATGGCACGCGCGCGCGACCTGCCGTGTCGAGCACAATTGCCGCCGCCTACGTCTCCGTCTCGCCCAGCTCCAGCCGCCCGTCAGCGCCCTCGGGCGGCAGGTTCAGCCGCGGCCGCGCGTGCCCGCGGTGGGCCGCCCCCGGCTGGTTGTACGGCTGCCCAAACACCCGCTGCAGCAGCGTTCGGGTCCGCCACGAAAAATACGTACTAACGAACGAAGGAAACAGCTTCAAGTCATAGTACGGATTGGTCAGATCCCCATGCTGGACCAGCGCCAGCACCTGCTCGGCGACGCTGACCGGACACCCGGTAATATGAATGAAGTCCTCGCGCCGCAGCACCTTCAGTTCCCGGCGCACGCTGATCATCTTGGCAAAGATGTCATCATGCCGGGCGTCGAGCGGGCTCATGTCGCTGCGGTCACGAAACAAGCTCTCAATCGCTACGTTTCCCGCGCGACCCAGCGGCCCGCGGTACTCGGCGCAGTCCCCCATGAAGATCACCTTTTCACCGGGTTTGACGTCGAGCGGCTTGTCCCACTTGCCAAACACGATGTGGGTTGGTGGCAGCTTCTCGCTGGCCGCTTCATCGTAGAGGCGCAAGATCTCGATCGCCTCCTCGAGCGCGCCCGGGCACCCACCCCAGCAGTAATCGCTGCCGCCTTCGGCCTTGGGCGGCCCCGGCGGCGTCCCGCCATAAGCCCGGATGTTGGTGTTCTCAAAGTACTCCTCAACCCGGATCAGACCGACGCGAAACCCCTTGGCGCGCTGCTGGGCGGCGGCCAGGCTGACGTCGCCCTCGACATCGATGTCCTCGAGCGCGACCGGACCAAACCCGCGCTCCCACGCCAAGCGAATATGGTCCACGCTCAGCGGGTCGAGCCCAATGATGCGACAGCAGACCGCGTCAACGGCGACTTGATTGTCACCCATGATCACCAGGCCAAGATCAAAGGGCACGGGCGTCAGCATCCGACCTTCGCCGGCCGTGATCGCGTCGATTGCGATGAACTGCGGCTGCAACACATATTGCAGATCCGCGACCTTTTCATCGAGCTTGTGATGGTGATCGATCAGCCGGTGCCGATCATCTTGGATCCCAATATACGACTTGAGGCTGAACGTCACCGTGGTCCAGGGGTGGGCCTTGAACTTGGGACAATTAACGAAGAAGTCGGCCTCGGCGACGACCTTGGGGGTGTACAAGCTGTCACGCAGGCGCTCTGGGTGATACAGCGGGATCTCGACCTGCGGGACCTCTTCAAAGTGAACCAGCTCGACGCCAGTGCGCTTGGCCAGCCTGCGGTAGCCGGCCTGCGTGAACGCGAAGCGGGTCGGCATCGTGATCCCCGATCGCTCGCCCACTGCCAGCGTGCGCATGGCCCCTTCGTCGCGATCACGCAGCGCCCCGACCACGCCCTCGACGAACTCCGGCCGCGTGTACGCGTGGGGGAACCGGGCGCCAGCGGCGACCACGTTGGGCTTGATCAGGGTCTGGCCGCGCGGTCGCAGGTCGAGCCGCTCGAGCCCGTCGCGGACGATGCTGCGGATCCGCCCCGCGTCGTACTCACGGCAGTCACGAAGGATCACCGTCGGTCGCTCGGAATTCGGCATCGCCTGGGATTTTACACGGCTCGCGGGTTCCCTGGATTGGCCCAGCCGTTGGCCCGCTCGCGGGCGCTTCCGCGTGTTCGAGCGCTGGCCCCTTCTGCCTGCGCCGCGCCCGTGGCAGGCTGACGCAGGCGTGACCAAGGCGAACACCCACCCCGAGATCGATCAAAGCCTGTGCGGTGAGATCCTCTCGCTCGCCAAGGGCGCCGCGCAGGTCGAGCTAACAACCGACCCACGCATGGCGGCGGACGAGCGCGGCTTGGTCCACGGTGGTTTCATCTTCGGCGCGGCGGACTACGCGGCGATGCTCGCGGTCAACGATCCCAACGTGGTGTTGGGGGCCGCCAGCGTGACGTTCTTGGCGCCAACTCGAGTCGGTGAGCGGGTCCACTTCAACGCCCAGCTGCAAGGCGAGAAGGGCCGCAAGCGCAGCGTCGACGTCAAGGCGCACGTCGGCGCGACCCAAGTATTCGAGGGCAGCTTCACGTGCTTCGTGCTCGATCACCACGTGCTGGACAAAAAGGGATAACAAGACATGGACGGCGGACAGATCATTGCGAGCGTACTCGAGCGCCAAGGCGTGCGGCAGCTCTACACCCTGTGTGGCGGGCACATCTCCCCGATCCTGGTCGCGGCCAAGCGCATCGGCATCGACATCATCGACGTGCGCGACGAGGCCAGCGCCGTGTTCGCGGCGGACGCGACCGCGCGCATGACCGGGATCCCCGGGGTCGCTGCGGTCACGGCCGGGCCCGGCCTCACCAACACGATCACGGCCGTCAAGAACGCGCAGCTGGCCGAGTCGCCGCTGGTGATCTTTGGCGGCGCGACGGCGACGGTGCTCGAAGGCCGCGGCTCGCTGCAGGACATCGATCAGGTCGCGCTCATGCAGCCCCACGTCAAGCAGGTGTTCACGCCTCGCTCCGTGCGGCAGCTGGTCCCGACCATCGAGGCTGCGTTTCGGATCGCACAAGAGGGCGTGCCGGGGCCGGTGTTCGTCGAGACCCCGGTGGATCTGCTGTACCCCGAGGCGACCGTGCGCGAGTGGTACATCGATCAGGGCGGCGTCAAGAAGCCGAAGAACCTGGTCGGCTACGCAACCCGGGCGTTCCTCGAGCAGCACCTCGCGCGGCAATTTTGGGGCGCGCCCGGTCCCAAGGCCCAAGCGCCCGTCCCCGTGCCCATGCACGACGCCAACCGCCGCGACGTCGACAAGCTGCTGGGTTGGCTGCGCGAGGCCAAGCGACCCGTGTTCGTGGTTGGCAGTCAAACCGTGTCTGTCGCCGCCCAGGCGCCCGCGATCGCGGCCGCGCTCGAGTCGATCGGCGTGCCCGTGTGGCTGGCCGGCGGCGCGCGAGGCCTGCTCGGGCAACAACACCACCTGCAGTACCGGCACAAGCGAACGGCGTCGCTCAAGGCCGCCGACCTGGTCGTAGTGTTCGGGTTTCCGCTCGATTTCCGCCTGGGCTACGGGCGCTCGATCGGCAGCAAGGCCAAGCTCGTCACGGTCAACCTCGGCGCCAGTGCGCTGACCCAGAACCGACGTCCCACCCTGGGGGTCCACGCCCACCCGGGTCGCTTCATCACCCAGATCGCGGCGGGCCTTGGCGACGGGGCCGGAGCCCAAAACGCCCAGCGCTGGCAGCCATGGTTTGACGAGATCAGCGAGCGCGAGCAGGCCCGGGACGCCGAGATCGTCGAGCAGGGCAAGGCCGAGGTCGACGGCGTCAACCCGATCGATCTGTTCTTGCAGCTCGAGCAGCTGATGGCCGACGACAGCGTGTTGGTGGTCGACGGCGGCGACTTCGTGGCGACCGCTGCATACATCGTTCGCCCGCGTCGGCCCCTGTCTTGGCTCGATCCCGGTGTATTTGGCACGCTGGGCGTCGGCGGCGGATTCGCCGTTGCCAGCTGCGCGGTACGCCCCGAAGCCGAGGTCTGGCTGATCTACGGCGACGGCTCGTCGGGCTACTCGCTGGCCGAGATCGACACCTGCGTGCGCCGGGGCCTGGCCCCAATTGCGATTATTGGAAACGACGGATCCTGGCAGCAGATCGCCCGCGACCAGATCGAGATCCTTGGCGACGCTTGCGGAACCGAGCTGCTGCGAACCGCCTACCACACCGTGGCCGAAGGTTACGGCGGTCGCGGTTTGCTGCTCGACGATCCTGCCAAGATCGAGGCGACCCTGCGCGAGGCCCAGGCGATCGCAAAGCAAGGCACGCCGGTTGTCATCAATGTGATGATCGGCAACACCGACTTTCGCAAAGGCTCGATCTCAATGTAGGGCATGCCAGTCACTTGCGCGGCATCGAGGCTGGTCGCCGCGTGCTGGACTTGGGTCGCGCCGTGCATGCTCAGCCGTGAACATGCACACCGATCAACTACAGGTTGGCGAGTTCGTCGCCGCTGTCGCTCGCTCGAAGCTGTGGAAGCGAAGCTGTCGCGGGCTCGGCTGGGGCGCGGTGGGGCGCTGGGGTCCCCACAGCTTTTGCAGCTCGCGCTGGATCAGCTGACGTCGCGGCGAGTACCAACTGGCCGCCTTCGGGACGACGAGCCGAAGCACCGCGAGGCCCAGCGAGGCGACGACGCTCTCGCTGCTCGTGGGCTTGGTCGCAGGCGTATGCGAGGGCCCGCGTCGCCGGGCGCAGGGGCTGGTTTGAGAGGCAGGCAGGGTCGGGAGTTGGTGGGAGACGCGGGACATCGGGCAGCTCGTGTCCCCACGATCCGATCCCCACCCCCGGACCGTCAGGGACGGCGGTGCCACCGAAGCCGGCCTCGTAGGGGGGCGTCTGGGTCACGAATTCGCGCGCGCTGCCAGGCCGCATCAGAGCGTCACCAACCGTCACCAAGGCTGGCGACGCTCGAACATGCCCAGACCCGCTCACCCGTCTGCGGGCCAGCTCCCGCCAACCTCGACCCGATCCCGCCCGCGACCTTTGGCCCGATACAGGGCCGCGTCTGCGGTCAGCACCAACACCTCACGGTCGGGTCGCCCCTCGATCATGTCGGTCCCCGCGATCCCAACCGAGACCGTCTGCGGCCCGGTCTTGAGCTCGGCGGCCGACCTGGCGAACACCCGACGGACTCGCTCCGCGAGCACCTTGGCTTGGTCCGCGGTCGTCTCGGGCGCGATGATCATGAACTCCTCCCCACCGTAGCGACAGGGGATGTCCGTGACCCGCAGCTGGTCGCGCAGCACCTGGCCAAACAGCGCGAGCAGTTGGTCGCCGGCCATGTGCCCAAACCTGTCGTTGACCGCCTTGAAGTGATCGAGGTCGAACATCAGCAGCGAGAGCGGGCGTTGGTGGCGGGTCGCTCGAGAGAGCTCGACCATGATCCGCTCATCGAACACACGCCGGTTGCCAACCCCAGTCAGCGAGTCCGTTCGGGCAGCGCGCTCGAACTCGCGGCTCTTGTCCTCGAGCGCCTTGGTCAGCGCCCGGATCCGCAGCATCGCCTTGAGCCGCACGCGGAGCTCGAGCGGGTCGACGGGCTTGGTCAAGAAGTCATCGGCGCCGGCGTTGATGCACTGCTCGCGCACCTCTTTGCTGGTCAGCCCGGTCAGGAACACCATCGGCACATAGGACGCCGACTGCTCGCGCAGCAGCCGGGTCAGCTTGAGCCCGTCGACGTTGGGCATGACCGCGTCCATGAGCACGAGATCCGTGGAGCTGGGATCGAAGGCACGCAGCGCATCGGTCCAGCCGTGGGCGACCGTCACTGCGTGACCGAACTCGAGCAAGATCGAGCTCGTCGCGGTCGCGGCCGCGGGATCATCATCGACGACGAGGATCTGCGCGCGGACCACTTCGGGCTTGGACTTCATGCGAGCGTTGGCTGGGGCTCGTTCGAGCCTCCCCCTCGATGGTCTCACGAGCGCAACGAAGCTGTGGGCTCGCTTTCGCCGCAGCCGTTCGCTGGCCGCGAGCGGACGTGATGGCTCGCCTCAGCTAAAAGCGGCCTCGCCCGAGCTGGAAGCGGCCTCGCCCAGCCCAAAAGCAGAGCGCAGGGCGGCTACGCAGGGCTGGATCAGATTGGCCACCCCCTCGCGCCGCAGCCGTGTGCGCAGGTTGTCGTCCAGCACACCGTGGATGCGCAGGCTCGCGGGCACGCCCGCCGCAGCGGTTGTGACCGTGGCCTCTTGCATGGCCTGGTCGAGCCGTGCAAACGCAAACTCGACCAGGCTCGGCTCCGCCGTGTCGAGCATCCATCGCAGCGCTCGCCAGCCAAGCTGCGCGTGACGAAGCTCGTCTTGGGCGATCTGCGCGAGCGTGGCGGCGACCTGGCGGTCAGTCGCGTGGGCGGCCGCCTCGCGGGCCTCGATCGCGGCCAGGGTCTCGCCCACGCAGGCCTCGAGCACGAGCGCTTCAATGATCGCGTGGGTGCTTGGCGCGGTCACGCAGCCGCGAATGTCGAGGGGACCGGGTCCCACCGACGCGCCCGCGTAGGCGCTGGCCAGACCAAAGGCGAGGCGCGCGTGCTCGATCTCGTCGGTCATGGCGCGGTGGGTCTCGGCCAGCAAGTGTGGCGGCGCGCCGAGCTCGAGCAGCTGGGTGGCGAAGCGCGCAAACGAGGCGACCGAGGCGTGCTCGAACTGGCCGACCTGCGTCCAGTACTGGGCGAGCTGCTGGCGGGTCTGGGCGTCGAGCGGGTTCGGGCTGATCGCTGCGCACCAGTCCTCGCGCTGGGTCGTGCTGGCCACCCGGGCGTGGCCGCTGATCAAGAACGGTCGCCCGCAGTCACCCTCGCACCAACCTGGCGGCTCGCAGCTAAAGCCTGGCGCGCCTGAGGCCGAGCAGTAAAACTGCGTCGGCTCGCCCTCGGGAAAGCTTGGGCAAGGCGCGTCGGGGCAGTCCGCGTTGACGTGGCACTCGTCGGTTGGGGACGCGCAGGCGAGGCTGTAGGAGTCGTCGCAGATCCCCGGGTCGAGGCTGAGGCCGCACAGACCGTCGTTGCAGTCGTCGGTGGTGATGCACCCGGCGGGGATGCACTGCGACGCCTCGCCGATCACCCCCGCGCAGGCGCAGACCGAGCCGGGGTCGCAGTCGGCATCGCTGGCGCAGCCGTAGTGGCAGCCGCAGCTGCCCCAGATGTCGAGCGCGCAGCTGCCGTGGGGTTGCTCGAGGCAGTCGGCGGCCGTCTGGCACCCGGACATGGAGTCGGCGCAGGCGGGGGCGTCGGGGCCTTGGGGGCCCACGCACTCGACCGCTTCGACGCGATGGATGAAGCCGCCCTCGCACTCGACGAAGCCGCTGGGGAGCTCGCTGTTGGCTTGCGTGATCGGGGTGGGGTTGGTGCACTCGAAGGGGTCTGGCGGCGGACCGGTCTCGTCGCCGTCGCCGTCGCCCGAGTCGCCGTCGCCATCGCCGTCGCCCGTTGTGGTGCTGGTGCTCGTGGAAGCGCTGTCGCTCGAGTCCGCGGAGTCGGCAGTGTCGACGTTGCCGTCGGTTCCGTTCTCTTCGCCCATGTCGGTGCCGCTGGTGCGGCTGACACACGCGAGCTCGAGACCGAGGGCGGCGATGATACTGAGGTATGCGGGGTCGAGCTTGGTCTTCATGGCAGGGGGGTATCGTGCCACGAACGGGGCTGCTCGATCACCCTGACCCGAAGAAGGGCGCCTGAGCGCTCAGCGCGGGTCTGGCGTGCCGACGAGCTCGGGTGCGATCCGAGCCAGGACGATCTCGGCCGCCTGGCGCATTTCTGGAGACAGGGCGAGCAAGATGTCTGGGGAGCTGTTCTCCGCGGCTTCGAGCGCCGCGATCATCGGTGCCCAAGCCTCGGCGTCTCGGAGCGTTTGCAGTAGCGCGCGAGCCTTCTCGGCGTGGCCGTGGTGGACGACTTCGGCGAAGAACTTCAGGATCGCGGGCCAAGCCTCTCGGCGATACGTCTCGTCGCTCACCGCCAAGAACTGCGCGGCCGCTTCGGCAGGCCAGGCTCCGCGTGCGGCTTGGATGTAGGCTAGCGTATGCCCGTAATGAGGGACGTCCGGGGCTCCATCGACCGCCGTTTGGGCGCTCCGCTCCGCGGACTCGAGATCGCCGCCGGACGAGTAGAGGAACCATGCGAAATTGTTGTGCCATTTAGGCTCGCGCGGTTCGAGTTCGATTGCGCGCCGGTACGCGGCCTCGGCTTCGTCCACGCGAGCCAAATAGTTGTGTAGAAGTTGAGCGAGCCCGCTCCATGCATGGGCGAAGTTGGGGTCGAGTTCGATCGCGCGCCGGTACGCGGCTTCGGCCTCGTCGAAACGCCCGAGGTGGTCCTGCAGGAGGTTGGCGAGCCCGTTCCATGAGTGGACGTGGTTGGGGTCGAGTTCGATCGCGCGCCGGAAAGCGTCCTCGGCCTCGTCGACGGCTACGAGTTGCTTGGAGTACGTGATGCCCAACGCAAATAGACTATCCGCCGAGATTGACTCCGGGTCCGATTCATCGACTATTTGCAGACGATTCATCGCCCCGACGTGAGATGCCCGCGCCGCCCAACCAACACGAACCCAATGTTGTTGGGTGGCGTGGATGGAATCATCAAATTCCCGAGGATCAACGGTGCCACCGGAGTTTGACTTGTAGGCCAACAGACTGGGCAAGATCGCGGGATCCTCGCACACCTCGACTGCGCTCTTGATGTCATCAGTGGCAAGATCGTTGTCGACGTAGCCCTTACGAATGGCACCGCGGATGGCCTCGGCAACCGCAGGGGAAAACCACGTCGGCCACTTGTGTTCTTGCTCGTCAATCAAGAACGCACGCATGAGAGCGAGCTGCGTCGCGGTTAGTACCTGAGTAGTGATGTAAAACTTCTGCTGCGCCGACAGCATCAGAGTGCTCCCCAGCAACTCCCAAAACCGCTGACCATCGAGCCCTTCCGGCCAATCCCAATCCGCATTGAGCACCGCCCGCTCAGCCTTGGCGAGCGCGGTGAGCCGCTCGGCTCGCGTCTTCAACTCGCGATCCTCCCCGTCGAGATCCAGCACCCCCTCCAGCTTCGAGCGCGGGTCAGCCAAGATCGCCCGCAGGCTGTGAGTCTCGAGCGCGTGCCGAAGCCCAGGCTCCCGGGCCACCTGCGCCAGCGCGAACCCAAAGTCCGCGCCGTGCGAGCTCTCGGGTGCCCGTAGGTGGCGCAACCCCCGGCCGCGCAGGTCCTGCGACGGAAAAAACAGCTCGATGAACTTCACCAAGAACAGCAACCGCCGCCGCATCCGACGACTCGCGCGCATCAAGTACCAAATATTGAAGAACCGCTCGCTAATCTGAAACCCAATCCGCTTGCTCCCCGGCAGCCGCGTCTTCTCCACCACCCCCTGCTTGACCAGCCGATTCAGCTGCGCCGACGTCAAGCTCACATCCAAGCGCAGCCGGTCCGCCAAGTCGCGCGCGGTCGCGGGATCCCACATCAGCGCGAGCCCATCGACGACCCGCTGCGCCTGCGGGGCCAGCTCTTCGAAGCGATGCTTGTAGAGCGGCGTAATCTGATCCAACAAACGCTCGAGATCGCTGCGTGCGTCGCCCTCCGTCCCCTGCGACAACAGGTTGAACAGCAGCACGAGCGTGCGCGGGTTGCCGCCGGACAACAATCGCAGCGTCTGGATCCTACCGGGCTCGCGGTCGATCAGCTCGAGCACGTGGGGCTGATCGGTGAGCGTTGCGAGGTGGCGCATGATCTCGAACGCCTGCGCCTCGTCGAGCCCCTCGAGGTTGTGCACGCGAAAGAAGTCGTAGAACGCCTTGTCGTAGCGAAAGCTGCTCTCCAGGGCCTGGCTCGTCGCGCCCATCACCAGCAGTCGCGGCTCGCGGGACAGGACCTCGCGCAGCGCCCAGTCGTCTTGGTCCAGCCGCCCAAGCACGAGGTCCACGTTGTCGATCAGCAACACCAACCGGCGCTGGATCCCGTCGGCCATGCTCAACAGCAGCTTCAGCGCGCTCGCGCGACGGGTCGCCTCGTCGGCCGTCGTGGCGATCTCGTTGATCTGCTCATCGATCGACCGTAGCGACTCGCGCTGGCCCCTCGCCTCGAGCGAGTCCGCCAGCGCGTCGACGCAGTTGAGCCAAAAGTCCGACAAGCTCGCGACGTTGTATTGCTCCTCGGGAAACACCAACGGCAACCAGCGCTGATCCAGCTCGGGGTCGTCCTCGATCGCGAAGCGCAGGCGGCGAAGCAGGGTCGTCTTGCCCATGCCGCGGCGCCCGACGATGAGGTGGTGCTGCGCCAGACCGCTGATCTCGTCACGCAGATCCCGAACCAAGCGATCGAGCAGCGGCTGACGAGCGACGAACAGGCGGATCAGCTCTTGCTTGGCCAGCAAGTCGGGGTTGTAGACAGCCACCCCGTGGAGCTCCGGGCTCACGACAGCACCATCGATCGCCAGTAGTCGCGCAGCAGCGGTGAACGAAAGCGCCAGCGATCGCTGTCCTCGACCAGATAGCCGTCGCTCTCGAGCACGCCCAGCAGGTAGCGCGTGAGCTGCTCGTCGGCGCCCCGGCCGTGCATGAGCTCGCGCATGACTGATTTGGGTGCACCGCTGGTGTCGCGCGCGGCAGCCTCCAGCAGCGCCAAGGCGTGATCCTCATCGATCGGGCCCAGCTCATCGAGCAGCCGCTGAACCCAGGTGTCGAAGTAGCTCTTGTGCGAGTTGGTCAGGAGCCGGTCGTAGGCTTGGTCAACGGACGCGATATCGGGCGTGATGACCTCGAGATCGCGCACCATCGAGAACAACAATTGGAGGTGATAGGGGATCAGCCAGTCGATTTTGTCGAGGATGTGCCCGTTGACTTCGTCGCTCAGCTCAATCGAGTAGGTCGCAGCGAGATCCGCCAGGAAGTCGCGTGCATGCTCCCGAGAAAAGCCACCGAGTCGCACGATCGCTAGATCGTTAATCGTGTCGCCAAGCCGTTCGCGTTGGGTCACCGTGTCGAGTCCGATCGAACCACACACCAGCCACCGCACGCCCAGGCGCGCCTGCCGATCACCGCGAACGTGCCTGAACCAATTGAGGAATAGCCGGGCACGCTCGCGTCCGTGCACGCGCAAGAGGTTGAGCACGAAGATCGGGAGCTCGTCCAACATCAAGACGCAGCGCCCGTCGACCGTCCGGAGTATTTGCAGCAGCTCGGCGCCGATGTCCTGCCACTGCTGCATCTCCAGCTCGACGCTGATCTTGTCGACGCTGAGCTTCTTGACGCGGTCGAGCAATTTCTGAGCGCGACTGACGATCTTGGCACCCGGGCCACGGTCCCCCGCGAGGATCTCCAGCAGCGCATGCAAGAACGCCAGCTCCGTGCTGTGGCTGGCAACGCTCGCAAAGATCGCCTTGAAGTTGTGTGTTTCGGCGGTGGCCTCGAGCTTGTAGAGCAGCGATGTCTTGCCGACCCGTCGGGGCGCGAGCAGCAGGACATGATCGGTCTCGAGCCTGTCCCAGAGTCGGGCCTGCATCTCTTCTCGGTCGTAGAAATTCTGACCTTCGACGGGGCTCCCGATCGTGTTTCGGATGCTCATGCAGGTCGACGTTTACAACAAATCTGTTGTAAAACAAATCTGTTGTAAAACAAATCTGTTGTAAAACAAATCTGTTGTAAAGTGCCCATGGCGCCGCACAACAGCGTTCAGATTGGCGATGGCAGCGTACGCGTAAAATGCGCCAGTCGCATGCGCCGCCCGTGAGTGACATCGACGAGCCACCCCGCCACACTCGGATGCTGATGGCCTCCCCGCCGCGCCCACCGATCGTCGTGCTGTCGCTCGCCAGCCTCGCCCTGATCAGCTGCACGACCCCCGCCGCCGAGGACGGCGAGACGTCCAGCGATTCGGCCACTGACTCGAGCACGGACGAGAGCAGCGAGACCACCCCGCCCACGGACACGGACACGGACACGGGCACCGACACCACCAGCGACACCGACGCAGATCCACCCCGGCCCGCGCGCCTGCTCGTGACCTCGGACTGGCGAGCCAAGCGGCTCTCCCTGCTCGACTACGCAGCCCTCCGCGACGGCGCGCAGACCCGCGACGACGCGCTGTGGAAGAGCATCGATCTGGGCGCCTACGAACCGGGCCCGCTCGAAGCGGAGATCACCCCCGACGGCAAGCTCGCGGTCGTCGCGGTGAGCCCAGGTTTCTTCGCGAGCGCGGTTGGGGGACTCGCGGGCGCGGGACAGGGGACGGTGCCCGAAGGTGGCGTGCTGCTGATCGTCGAGATCGACACCGGAGCCGTGCTGGCCGTGCTCGACACGGCGCAGTACCCCATGGGCATTGCGATCACCGAAGACAGCAGCGCGGCGTGGACGGCCAACTACGGCGGCAATGGGCAGTCGGGCACGACGATGAGCCACATTGACCTGACCTCGCTCAGCATCGTCGAAGAATTCGACATTGGGCCAAGCCCCGAACAGATCGCGCTCAACGGCGAGCTTGCGATCATCAATACCGCCGGTGATGGATCGGTGCGGCTGTTTGGCATCAACGATCCCGTTGGCACGATGTCGGCGCCCGCGATGGTGTCCAACGACCCGTCGGGGGTGTTGTTCGTTGGCCCCGGCGCCTCCGAGGCGATCGTCGTCAACTCGGTCGGGCCGCCCGGCTATTCGCTGCTCGATATTGCTGATCCCAGCACGCCGACCGTGCTCGACACGGTCGAGGTGATTGGCATCCCCTACGCGGCCACGCACGGCAGCACCGACACACAGATCATCCTCAGTGTCCTGGTCGGCCTCGAGGTCTCGCTGCTGCGCTACGAGACAACCACCAGCACGCTCGTTGATCAGATCGACATCCCGGCGATGGGGTTTCCGCTCGGGATCGTGTTCGACCCCGTCGACGAGCTCGCGTTTGTGCCGATCCCCGGCGCCAACGTGCTAGCGATCGCCGACTTCGCGACCGGGACCGCGCGCGAGATCGACTGGCAAGACGATGCGGGCCCGACCTACGTGGCGCTCGAGTAGTCTAATATTCGCGAGATGTTCGTCCATCAATCGGTTACCCACCCCGCCGGGGTCAGCGTGCTTGGGACCTCGCTGATCCTCGTCGAGCCTGATCACGTCGTCCTCGCGCTCGGGATCTCCAGCCTCGAGCCAACCCCCGACCAGGCGTTTGGTGGGTGCCGCGAGGCCGCCGCCAAGGTCCGCGAGGTGCTCGACGCGGCCTCGATCCCCGACGCCGACGTGAACACCTCGGCGCTGCAATTGCAGCAGCGCTGGGCCAGCCAGTACAGCGAGAACGCCCGCATGCTCGGGTACGAGGCCACGATGAAGCTGTCGATCAACGTTCGGGATCCCCAGCGCTACGAGGGTCTGCTCACCGCGATGGTCGGAGCGGGAGCCAACGTGGTCTACGGGATCTCGTTTGGGACGACCTCGCTCGCGCAGCACCGGGTCACCGCCCGAACAGACGCGATCGCCAAAGCGCGACAAAAAGCCGAGCTCTACGCGGCCGCGGCTGGTGTCGAGCTTGGCGCGCCGCTGCACATCGAGGACGTGGACCCAAGCAACCTCGGCGGCCGCGAAGGCCACGCTCGGACCGCGTACCCGACCGGCGACGATGGCGAGAGCGCTCGTCGGCCGGGCGCGATCGCGATTGGGGCCGCCGTGCAGGTCTGCTATGCGATCGCGCCAGGCACCTGAGCCCCTTCGGCTCGACCCAACTCGACGCAGGCCAGCTACAGGTTTGGATACGCCTGCGCCAAGTAGGGCGCCAGCACCATCGCTTCGTCCTGGGTGATCTCTGCCCCCTCTTCCACCATGTCGGCGACCACCTTCGACCACGCTGCGATGTCGCCACCGCCGAAGCTCTCGACCTCGTCGAGCTCGTGGCAGTCCGTGCACCGGCTGCTCAGGATCGTCTTGGCCTTGTCGGCATCGACCTCCACGCTGGGTCCCGCCGTGTCCGCGCTGGCCTCCGCGGGGGTCTTGGCCATCGCCGCGACCGTTGCTTCTTGCACGACATCGCGGGCGCGCTCTTGCTCGGCCTTGCGCTTGCGCGAGGCCTGGATGTCCGGCGTGATCGCGATCAGGTACGCGGTCACGTAGGGCACCTCTTTCGCCGACAGCGGGTTGCTGCTGAACGGGTCGGGCTTTTCTTGCATCCGCACGACCAGATCGTGCCAGCGGGCGCCCGTGCGGGGCGTGCTCAGGATCGTGCGCATGTCGTGACAGCTGACGCACTTGTTGACCAGCAGGTCACGGCCTCGCTGCAGGCCCTTCTTGGCGACCAGATCCTCGACCGCCGGGGCGCCCTCATCAAACTCGATCTCACCCAGCACCTTCTCGACCCGGGCGATGTTCTCGGGGTCGCCGATCCGGCCCTGCAGATCCAAGGCCCGCGCCGCGTGGGGCACCGACAAGGTGATCAGCAGCACGCTGCACAGCAATAGCCCAAACCCAAACCGGGGCATGGCCTCTTCGAAGTGGCGAAAGAACACCAAGATCATGATCTTGGTGACCAAAATGACGCCCAAGGTGATCGCCACGACCGCGTGGATCACCGTGCGCGCCGGGAGCTCGTATTGGTACTGCCACAAGCGCGGAAACATGTTCCACATCATCACGACGTAGATGATCCCGTAGACGTAGCCAACGGCCGCGTGGATCCGCAGCCACGCCTTGGGGGCCTGGGTCTTCTTCAGCTCCTCGTTCCAGAACTTGGGACCCCACAGCCATGCCTGTAGCAGCACGGCGACGATCGCCAGCACGAGAAACAGAATCCCCAGCCACATGCTCAAGCTCGTGCTCATCTTGATCGCTCTCCGAGTAGAGTTCGCGATTTACCACGATCACGAGGGATGTTGATACCCCAGTGAGCGCGCGGCGACCCAAGGTCGGGCCTCAGCCGGACACGCGGCGGGCCGTGATCACGACTGGCAGCCCCTCGAGTCGGCCCAGCGCGCGGACGATCTGGGTGGCCTGATCCACCTCGAGCTCGAGCGTGAGGGTTTGGGTGCCCGGACGCTTCTTGCTGCGCGAGCTGTGGGTCGCTCGCATGTTGATCCCCATGTTCGAGATCACGTCGGCGATATCGCGCAGGACCCCAGGTCGATCCACGACCTCGAGGCTGAGCTTGACCGGGTAGCGATGTCGGTGCTTGCGGCCCCAGTCGATCTCGACGATCCGCTCGGGCTCGGGGTTGTGCACGATGTTGGGGCAGTCGCGGCGGTGGATCATGATCCCGCGACCGCGGCTGACCCAGCCGAGCACGTCGTCGCCCGGCACCGGCGAGCAGCAGCGCGCGGGCTGACTCATGATGTTGCCAACGCCACCAAGCGAGACGCCGGCCGCGTCGCGCGGGGTCTCGCCGGTCTCCTGAACGACGGGTACCGGCTCCGGCTCCGGCTCGGGGCGCTGACGCTCGAGGATCTCGGCGGCGAGGCCCTGCGGGTTGAGATCGCCAAAGCCGATCGCCGCCAACAAGTCGTCGCCGGCCTTGAAGTCGTGGGCGACCGCGAGCTCGTCGAGGTTGGGCAGCTCGGGCTTGCCAACGCCAGCGCGGGCCAGCTCGCGCTCGAGCGCCTCGCGGCCGCTGGCGACGGCGGAGTCCCGATCTTGCTCGCGAAACCACGAGCGGATCTTTTGCTTGGCGCTGGCGGTGTGCAGGTAGCCAAGGTGCGGGCTGAGCCAGTCGCGGCTGGGCTCGGGGTGCTTCTTCTTGAGGATCTCGACGCGGTCGCCGGTCGTGAGCGTGTGGCTGAGCGGGACCATCACGCCGTTGACCTTGGCGCCGCGGGTTCGGTGGCCCACGCCCGTGTGGATCCGGTAGGCGAAGTCGAGCGGGGTCGCGCCCTCGGGCAGCGCGATCACATCGCCGCCAGGGGTGAACACGTGGACTTCGTCTTCAAACAGATCGGTCTTGAGCGCCTCGGCCAGCTCGCGGGGATCGACCAGCTCCTTTTGCCAGTCCACCAGCTGGCGCAGCAGGTTGAAGCGCTGGGACTTGCTGGCGTCGCGCTTGCCCTCTTTGTAGGCCCAGTGCGCCGCGACGCCGTACTCACCAAACAGGTGCATGTCGCGGGTGCGGATCTGGACCTCGAGCGGCCGGCCGCCGGGGCCCATGACCGCGGTGTGTAACGACCGGTAGCCGTTGGGTTTGGGGCGCGCGATGTAGTCGTCGAACTCGCCGGTGATCGGGGCCCACAGGCCATGGGCGAGGCCAAGCGCGGCGTAGCAGTCACGCTTGCCGATCGCCTCGTTGTCGGCCTCTATGATCACGCGGACGGCGGTCACGTCGTAGATCTCTTCGAAGCTGACCCGCTTGCGCCGCATCTTCTTGACGATGCTGTAGATGTGCTTGGGCCGGCCGTTGACCTCGGCGACGAGGCCGACCTGATCGAGCTCGAAGCGCAGGCCCTCGACGACCTCGTCGACGTGGCGCTGTCGCTCGTCGCGATGGGTATCGAGCTTGGCGGTGATGTCGGCGTAGACCTCGGGCTCGAGCTCGCGCAGGGCGAGATCTTCGAGCACCCACTTGAGCTGCCAGATGCCCAGGCGGTTGGCCAGCGGCGCGAACACCTCGCGGGTCTCGCTGGCGATCCGTCGGCGGGGCTCGGGGTCGGGCAGCAGGTGCAGCTCGCGGATGACCTCGAGCCGATCGCACAAGGTCACGAGCACGACCCGCACGTCGGCGGCCATGGCTACGAACATGGTCCGCAGCGACTCGGCCGACTCTTCGTCGAGGGCGTTCCAGTGGATCGCGGCGAGCCGCTCGACCGAGTCGATGAGGCCGCGGATCTCGACGCGCCGGTTGAGCTCGAGCTCGCTCATCAGACTGAGCAGGTCGGTCGGGCGTGAGTCCGCCGGGCCGGTCGCGCTGTCGCGTGCGCCGTCTAGACCCACCCCGATCAACGCGACCGCGCTGGCGATCAGCGTGGCCGGATCCAAGCGCAGCCCCGCGAGCGTCGCGGTGCGTCGCAGCGCGCGACCACAGCTGCGGTCATCGAGTTCGAGCCGCCGCTGCAACGCAGACTCGAGCACGTCGGTGAGCGCCTCGCCGTGGTGCTCGCGGCTCGTCGCGAGGATCTCCGCGACGATCGCAGCGGGCAGCTTGCTGGGCGGCTGGCGATCAGGCACCTCGTCGGGCTCCGACATCGGGCGGCAGTGTAGCAGCGGGGCCGGCCGTGGCCGATCCACCTTCGCCAAGACCCAGCCCGACCGATCGCCGTTTGACAGCGCTGCGCAGCGCCCACAGAATTTCCCGGCTGAGGGCGCGCTGTCTTGCGCTGCGGCACCGACCCCGACATGCAGATCCGACCGCGCACGCGTCTTCTCCTTCTGTCCCTCGCGATCACCGTTGGGTGCAAGACCTCACCCACGACCGAGCCCAACGCCAAAGACTTGGGCGGTGAACACGGTGAGGACGGCGGCGCGACCACGACGGGTGATGGAACCGAGATCGATCCAGACGCGCTGGCCAGCGGTGTCGACGCAGAGATTGAACAAGCGCCAGTCGAGGCCCGCGAACGCGAGAAGCCAGCCGCACCGCAGACCCGCGACGCCGCGCTGGTGGCGGTCGCTCACGGCAACCCCGACGGCGCCGTGAAGTTCTTGCTCGAGGAGCTGGGCAGCAAGACCAGCGATCACGAGGCCATGTTTGCGCTGGCCCGCGGGCAACGCTTGATCGGCCAGCTCGACGCGGCCGAGGCGACTGTCACCAAGGTCCACAAGTCGGCCAAGGACGCAGCGGTCAAGGCCAGCGCGCTGCGTCGGCTCGCGCAGCTTCGAATGGCCCGTGGTGACATCAAGGGCGCCGAGCAACACATCCGCGACGCCCGCAAGCTCGCCCCCAACGACATCTTGCTCAAAGGCGAGCTGGTGCGCCTGATGTTTCAGACCGGCCGCGCGCAAGAGGCCGAGGCGCGCGACCTCATCGACGAACTCTACGCGTCCTACAGCGACGGCACCGCCCAGAGCGCCGATCAACTGCTTGGCACCGCCTACGCGGGCCTGGCCGAGCGCGCGTTCAAGAGCGCCAGCCGGGTCCTGCAAGAGGCGGAGCGCGCTGCACCGCCCAGCAACGGGACCGAGCTTGGCGACGAGATCGCGATGGAGCTGACGGCGCTGTTCCTCGAGAAGTACAAGCCCAACGAGGCTGGCCAGACCCTCGCGCAGGTGCTCGAGCGTGATCCGTGGAACCCCGAGGCGCTCGCCAACATGGGCTGGGTCCACCTGGATCAGTTTGCGTTGGCGGCGGCCTCGCGGACCGCCGACGAGGCGCTGCAGGTCAACCCCGAGAACGCCGACGCCCACGCGGTGCTGGCTTGGGTCGCGCTGATCGAAGGGCACCGCGACGTCGCGCGAGCCCACATCGTCGATCACGTGATCAACGTCAACCCTTCGCACGCGGGCGGGCAGATCGTGCTGGCTGCGCTGGCGATCTTCGACCGCGACAAGCCGGCCTACGCCAAGGCCCGCGACGCCGCGCTGGCCTTCAACCCCCGCGACGGGCGGTTCTACTCGAAGCTGTCGGACCTGCTTGGGTACCTGCACCTCTACCCCGAGGCCGACGTCGTGCTGGTCGAGGGCGCCAAGCGGCTGCCCGATGATCCCTACATTCAGGGCGCGCTGGGTCTGTCAAAGTTGCGCTTGGGCGACGAGCTCGCCGGCCGCGAGGCGCTGGAGAAGGCCTGGAAGAAGGACAAGTACAACAATCGCACGCTCAACGTTCGCCAGCTCTACAGCGAGCGGATCGAGCCCCATTACGCGGAGCAGGTCACGGGTGATCTGACCTTGCGCTTGCCGGCAGAGTCGCAGGACATGCTCGCGCCAGGCTTGAACGCCGCGATCGTCCAGGCTCGCAAGGCGCTCGACAGCGGCTACGGCATCAAGATCAGCCCGCTGCGGATCGAGGCCTACGCCGATCCCGACGAGTTCTCGGTGCGCACGGTCGGGGTTCCCAGCCTTGGCGCGATCGGGGTCTGCTTTGGGCCAGTCATCACCTCGCTCGGCCCCTACACCGGCACGCACAATTTCAATCAGGTGATCTGGCACGAGATCGCCCACAGCTACGCGATCCAGCTCAGCGAAGGGCGGGTGCCGCGGTGGTTCACCGAGGGCCTGTCCGAGTGGGAGTCCGAGGTCGCGGATCCCTCATGGGCGCGCGAGAGCGCCGAGCTTCTGTTCGAGGCCCGACGCCACGACAAGCTGCGCAAGCTGTCCGAGCTCGAGCTCGCGTTCTTGCGAGCCGAGAGCCCGCTGATGATGGAGGTCGCCTACGCGACCGCGGCTTGGGCGATGCGGTATTTGGGTCAGACCTACGGGCGGCCCAAGATCGTCGCGCTGCTACAGGGCTACGCGACCGGCAAGTCAACCGACGAGCTGTTCAAGCAGATCCTCGGCAAGGATCTGACGACCGTCGAGGCCGAGTTCACCAAGTGGTTCGACAGCGAGCTCGATCGCAAGCTCTCGGGCTGGCGACCCAGTCAGGATCAAAAGGACGATCCCCGCGTGAAGTCGCTGATGAAGGCGATGGAGGTCGCGGCCGCCGGGGATCTAGACCAGGCCAAAGAGCTGCTCGAGAAGCTGATCGCCGCGAACGGGGACGGGTTCCACACCCGCACGACCCTGGCCGCCGTGCTCGAGCAAAAGGGTGACAAGAAGGGGGCGATCCAGCAGTACGAGAAAGCAGCGACGTTCGCGTTGGAGTCGCTCGATCCGTGGGTGGGGATCGCCAAGATCGCCCGCGAGCAAAAGGACATTCCGCTCGAGCTCGATCAGCTCGAGAAGATCATTGCGATCGACGCCATGAGCTTTGACGCGCCGCTGCGCATGCTGGTGTTGGCGACCGCGACCGGTGACGCTCGGATGTCGGCGGCGCTGGACCGGGTCAACGCGATCGCCCCGCTGTACCCGGCCGCGCTGGCTGCGAGCGCGCTGCGCTTGCACCGAGCCAAGGGCGACAAGAAGCTGATCCGCGCGATGCTGGACGAGGTCATGGTCACCGCGCTGCGGCCCGACGCGACCATGGACGTGCTGGTGATGGCTGCGATCGCAACCGACGAGATTGGGGATCCTCGCGTGAAGGATCTGGCCCCGCGGGCGCTGCACAGCGAAGAGCTACCGGACGCCATGCGCAAGCGCCTGAAGAAGCACGCGCCATGAACGAGCTCGTGTTTGTTGGCACCGGTGAGGCGCTGGACCCCGCGCTGCCGAACACTAGCTTGCTGGTTCGCGGGCCGCGGACGCTGCTGCTCGACTGTGGGTATGCGGTGCCCCACGCGTTTTGGCAGATCAGCCAAGACGTGAATTTGCTGGACGCCGTGTGGATTAGCCACGGCCACGCGGATCACTGCTTTGGGCTGCCGGCGCTGTTGCTGTGGATGCGGCTTGGCGGCCGTACGCGCGAGCTGACGATCTTGGGCGGGCCGGGGTCGCGGGGGCGGATTGGGATCATCTTGGAGCTGGGCTATCCGGGCAGCTACGCGGCCTCGAAGTGTTACCCGCTCTCGTTTGTGGAGCTCGAGCCTGGGGCAGTTGGTGAGTTTGGGCCAATGTCGCTGCGGATCGCCGCGAGCGCGCACTCGATCGTGAACCATGCGCTGCGGGTGGATACGCCGGGGCTGCGATCGGTGATGTACTCCGGGGACGGGGCGATCACGCCGGGGACGCGCGCGCTGGCGACCGGGGTCGATGTGCTGGTTCACGAGTGCTTCTTTGCCGCGCCGGGGGGGCAGCGCAAGCATGGCGACGTGGAAGGGTGCATGGCGCTGGCGCGAGAGGCGAGGGTGCAGACGCTGTCGTTGCTGCACTTCGCGGCCGAGGCCAAAGCCGAGATTCGTCAGCGGGTCGCGGAGCTCGATGATCGAGCCTTCGAGGTGTTGATGCCGGCGGTGGGGGATCGCGTCGGCTTGGATCTGTAGGATCATGGGTGGCCCGGTGGCGGGC
>NZ_JMCC02000081.1 GCF_000737335.2 Enhygromyxa salina
ACCTCGCCGACAGCGATCCATGACAACGCAAATTAGCGTCTTGAGCCCTCCGTGCCCGGAGGGACCCTCACGGGTCGTGCGCGCTGCCCATCAGCACATCGACCCCCGCAGACCCCAAAAGCACCCTCCTTGCGGGGAGGGAGATCTATGATTGTCCGGGTGCGCAAGTTTGCGCGGGCCCAAACTCGACTCGAGTACACCGAAATTGGGGTGTCAAGAGCACTAGTGCGGTCGGGTCGTACGCGAGCGCCGGGTGAAGCTCATGTACAGGACCGGGAGCACGAGCAAGGTCGCGAGCGTGGAGGTGATCATCCCGCCCACGACCACAGTCGCGAGCGGTCGCTGAACCTCCGCCCCAACGCCCATGTTGAACGCCATCGGCACGAACCCGAGCGCGGCGACCAACGAAGTCAGCAAGACCGGGCGCAGTCGGCTCTGCGCTGCGGCGCCGATCGCCTCGCGCAGCCCCAAGCCGTCCGCGAGCAGCTGCTTGGCCCGCGACACCAGTACGATGTCGCCGAGCACCGCGACGCCCGACAAGGCGATGAAGCCGACCCCAGCCGAGACCGAGAACGGCATGTCTCGGAGCCACAGGGCGAGCACCCCCCCGACGGCGCCGAACGGCACCCCGGTGAACACGCGAATGGCGTCGCTCGCCCGCCCGTAGGTCAGCCACAAGAGCCCGAACACCAGCGTGAGCGCGAGCGGGACGACGATCATGAGCCTTCCCTGGGCGCGCTCGAGCTGCTCGAACTGACCGCCGAGGTCGGTGTAGTAGCCGGGCGGCAGATCGATCTGCTCGGCGAGCACACGACGGACGTCGGCCACGAACGAGCCAAGATCCCGGCCACGCACGTTGGCTTGCACGATGACCCGGCGCTTCGCCCACTCACGCTGGATCGTCGAAGGGCCCTCGACGACTTCGATCCGCGCGAGCGAGGACAGCGGCACGCGTCCACCCTCGCGGGTCTGGAGTAAGAGCGCGCCGATCTGCTCGGCGGATCGTCGAACCTCGTCGTCGAGACGCAACACGAGATCGAAGCGCCGCTGGCCCTCGACGACCTCGCCGAGCTTGCGGGTGCCGAGCGACTCGACGACGTCGAGGACGTCAGCGACCGCGATGCCGTAGCGCCCGACGGCGTCGCGGTCGACTTCGATCGTCAACATCGCCTGCCCGGTGAGCTGCTCGACCGTCACGTCGGCCGCGCCGGGGATCGTCTCGATCGCCCTACGAATCGAGTCTGCCTGCTGCTGCAAGACCGTAAAGTCGTCGCCGAACAGCTTGATGCCAACGTCGGCCCGGATCCCCGCGATCATCTCGTTGACGCGCATCTCGATCGGCTGGGTGAACACGCTGCGCATGCCGGGCATGCCCTCGAGCTCGGCCGCCATCGCGGTCGTGAGCTCGGCTTGGGTCGTGCCCCGCGTCCATTGCTTGGGCGGCGTGAGGGTGATGAACACGTCCGAGACCTCGAGGCCCATGGGATCGGTGGCGACCTCGGCGGTCCCGGTCCGGGTCCAGACGTGCTCGATCTCGTCGGGGAAGCGCTCGAGCAGGCGGCGCTCGATCTGGGTCCCGTAGCGGATCGACTCGTCGAGCGAGATCCCGGCGACGCGCACGGTGTTGATGACGACAGCCTGCTCGCTCAGCCGCGGCACGAATTCGGAGCCGAGCTTGGTGGCCGCGAACCCGCCGCCCAGCACCGCTGCGGTCGCGAGCGCGAGCACCAGCTTGCGCCGATCCAAGGCGCGCTCGAGCACCCGGCGGTAGCCGGCCTCGAGCGCCGCGACCAGGCGACGCTTGCCGGTCTTGCGGCGGCGGGACTCGAGCGCGTAGCTGGCGAGCACCGGCATCACGGTCAGCGAGATCAGCATCGAGCCCGCGAGCGCGAAGATCACCGTGAGCGCCATCGGCCGAAACAGCTTGCCCTCGACGCCCTCGAGCGTCAGGATCGGCAGGTAGACGATCGCGATGATGAGCTCGCCGAACAGCGTCGGCCTGCGGACCTCGATCGCGGCGTCGCGGACGATCTCCCGCACGCTGCGCCCCGACGTGTCCTCGCTCAGCCGCCGCGCCGCGTTCTCGACGACGATCACCGAGCTGTCGACGACGAGACCGAAGTCGATCGCACCGAGGCTCATCAAGCTTCCGGCGATCCCGACCCACAGCATCGCGTTGAACGCGAACAGCATCGACAGCGGAATCGCCAGCGCGACGATCAACCCGGCGCGAAGATTGCCAAGAAACACGAACAGCACCGCGATGACCAGCAGCGCGCCCTCGATCAGGTTGTCGCGGACCGTGCTCAGGACCTCGTCGACCAGCGCGGAGCGGCTGTAGACGGGGGTCAGCTCGACGCCCTCGGGCAGACTGTGGCGAACCTGCTCGAGCCGCGCCTCGAGCGAGCGAGTGACCTCGCGGCTGTTCTCGCCCATGAGCATGAACCCGAGCCCGAGCACCGCCTCGCCGCGCCCTTCGGCCGTGACCGCGCCGCGACGGATCTCGTGACCCTCACGAATGTCGGCGACGTCGTCGAGGTGGACGAGGGTGCCGTCGACCTCGGCGACGACCATGGCCTCGAGGTCCTCGATGCCGGTGACCAGGCCCAGGCCCTGGATGAGCTGAGACTCCCCGCCAACGTCGAGCACGCCGCCGCCGACGTTGCGGTTTTCGTGGCGCACGACCCGGGCGACGTCCTCGAGGGTGAGCTCGTGCTTCACGAGCCGATAGGGATCGACGACGACGTGGTACTGCTTTTCACGGCCACCCCAGGTGTTGATCTCGGCGACGCCGGGGGTCTGGAGCATCTGCGGGCGAATCACCCAGTGGTGCAGCGTGCGTAGCTCGGCCGGCGACATGCCATCGGCCCGGACAATGTACTGAAACACCTCGCCGAGGCCGGTCGCGACCGGGCCAAGGGCCGGGCCCTCGATCCCCGCTGGCAGGTCCGCGAGCGCGAGCCGCTCGTTGACCACCTGGCGGGCGAGGTAGATGTCGGTGTCGTCGTCGAAGATCGCGGTGACCTGCGAGAACCCGAACTTCGAGATCGAGCGGACCTCGACGAGGCCCGGCAAGCCCGAGATCGCCTGCTCGACGGGGAAGCTGAGCTGGCGCTCGACCTCGAGGGGCGCCAGCGCGGGCGCGCTCGTGTTGATCTGGACTTGGACCGGGGTGGTGTCGGGGAACGCGTCGAACGGCAGCCGGCGAAAGCTCGCCAGGCCCCAGGCGATCAGGATTGCGGTAGCGAGCAGCACGACCGGCCGGTGCCGGAGGCACAGATCGATGAGCTTGGTCAACATCACTCGCCCCCTGGTGCTTCGACCTCACAGCATCCCGCGCCGATGCTGCCGGGCATGATCTCGGTCCGCAGCAGCACGGCGCCGGTGGTCACGATCGCGTCGCCAACCGCCACGCGGCCTTCGATCTCGACCGTGTCGCCGCCGCTGTGCCGCCGAACCACGCGCGGCTCGTAGACGCCGACGTCGGTGCGGACGAACACCAGCTCGCGGGTGCCGACGCGCTGGACCGCCGCGCGTGGGACCGCGACGACGGCTCGGCTCGGGCTCGTGGTGATCTGCCCGCGCATGAACTGGTTGGCGCGCAGGTTCCCTTCGGGGTTCTGCACCTCCGCGCGGGCGCTGACGGTGCGGGTCTGCGGGTCGACCTCGGCGGAGATCCAGGTCAGCGCCCCCTCGAAGCTCAGCTCCGGGTTCGAGTCGGCCGAGACGCTCAGGGTCTGGCCAAGCGCGATCTGATCGGCGAAGGCCTCGGGCACCTCGCACAGCGCCCACATGACCGAGGTGTCGCCGATCGTCGCAAGCGAGACGTCGTCAGCTGCGACCATCCCGAGCACCGCCGGTCGGCGCAGCACCGTTCCGGCGATCGGGGCGATGATGGTGTAGCGACCGACCCGGCTCGAGCCCCCGGCCCCCGCCATGTCGAGCGCAGCCCGACCCGCGCGAGCCTCCGCCTTGGCGATGGCGAGCTCCTGCTGCGCGAGCTCGACCTGGCGCGCGGAGGCGATGTCGGACTCCCGAAGGTCGAGCTGCCGATCGAGGTTGGTCTGCGCCGTTCGGACCCGCTCACGGGCGGTCTGCAGCGCGGCTTGGATCGCGCCGATGTCCGTGCTGTCGAGCTCGAACAGCGGATCACCCGGCTCGACCCGATCGCCGACTTCCGTGCGAAGCTGGCGGACGAGGCCCGGGACGATCGCGCGGATGTCTGCGATGCGATCGGCGTCGAACTCGAGGTGGGCCGTGCAATCCACCCGTGTAGCCGCGGCGATCTGGCGCGCCGGAGTGGTCCGGAAGCCCGCGGCGGCCTCGAGCTCCGGCGCACGCAGGCGTACGATCCGAGCCTCGAGCGCGGCCTGCTCGGCGCTCGGGGGCGGCGTCGCGGGGTTGCACGAAGGACACACGGACTCGGGAAAGCCGTGCCCCTCGCACCAGTCCCCGCTGGCTTTGTACTCGGCGATGAGCGCGGGGTTGCACTTCGTGCACTTCGACTCGGGGAGCCCGTGCTCGACGCACCAGTCGCCGGCGACCGCCGGCTCCGCCTGTGGGTTGCAGGCCGGACACGCGGACTCGGGCAAGCCGTGCCCCTCACACCAGTCGCCCGCGGCCTTGAACGCGGCGATGAGCTCGGGGTTGCACTTCGTGCACTTCGACTCGGGGAGCCCGTGCTCGACGCACCAGTCGACGGCGACCGCCGGCTCCGCCTGTGGGTTGCAGATCGGACACACGGACTCGGGCAAGCCGTGCTCAGCACACCAGTCGCCCGCGGCCTTGAACTCGGCGATGAGCTCGGGGTTGCACTTCGTGCACTTCGACTCGGGGACCTGATGCCCCGCGCACCAATCCGAGGCGGCCTCGGCTGGCGCTTGCGCGCTGCTGGGCTCGCGTGGCGGGGCCTCGAGCTCGGCGGCGGGCCGCTCCGCGTCACAGCCAAGCAGCGCGAGCAGGACCAGCGCCAGGCCAGCCAGCGCCGCGCGAAGGTTTGACCCGTTGATTGGACGGCTCATTGCAGCGCCCCCGTGGCGGCGGTCAGCTCGACGCGGCCGGTCGCGGCTTGCAGCAGCAAGGCCGCGTAGCCGAGCTTGGCGGCGACGAGCTCGAGCCGCACGGTCAGCACTTCGTCATAGGTGACCGCGCCCTTTTCGTAGCTCACGGTCACCATTTGCTCCGTTCGCTCGAGCTGCGCGAGGCCGTCTCGCTCGAACTGCAGCGCGGCGTCAGTCGTGCGGCGCACGACCGCGACGGCGGTCTTGGCCTCGAGCGCGGCCGTGTCGCGCGTCGCCTCGAGCTCTGCGCGGGCCCGCACGCCGCGGGCTTCGGCCACGGCCACGCTGCCCTGCCCGCGATCGAACACGGGCAAGGTGATGCCAACGATCCCGAGCATGACGTGCTCGGACTCCTCATGGACGTACCCCACACCCACGGCGAGGTTTGGCGCGCGGTTGGACCGACCGAGCGCCCCCGCAGCCCGTGCCTCGCGGGCATCGGCTTCGAACGCGCGCAGGTCCGGGCGCGCGTCGATGTCGATGTTGATGTCGATGTCGTTGTTGTCGATGTCGCCCGCGCCACCGGGGATCGCAAGCTCGCGCAGCTCGCCGACCGTGACCAGCTCGACCTCGGCCTCGACTCCGAGCAGCGCCGCGAGCTGGCCCTCGGCTCGATCGACCGCCGCGAGCGCACTCTCGACGTCGATCCGGGCTTGCGCGACCGCCAGCGCCGCGCTCGACTCCGCGAGCCCGCCGACGTCGCCGACCTCGTGCCGGCGTCGTGCGACGGTCGCGACCGCGCTCACCAGCTCGAGGTTCTGCTCGGCGATCTCGACCCGTTGTCGCCAGTAGAGGGCGGCGACGAACGCCAGGCTCACGTCACGCAGGAGCAGCCGCTGCGTGTCCTCGCTGCGCGCTTGGCTGGCGTCAACCGCAGATCGCGCGGCCTCGATCCGATGCCCCCGCTGGCCGCCGACCTCGAGCCACTGGGTCGCCCGCACGGACACGTCGACGTTCGCCTCGTTCGCGCCGAACCGCGGACCCGCGCTCGCCATGATCTGCGGGTTGAACCGTCCGACCCCCGCGGCATCGACCTGACTCTCGCCCTCGCCGACGCGCGCGCGCGCGACTGCCAGCGCGGGCGCTTGCTCGCGAGCGAGCGTCAGCGCCTGCTCGTAGTTGATCTTCATGACCGGTTGCCCCGGTTCGCCTGCGCGGGCGGGCGATGCCCACAGCAACACGCAGACAAACGGGCCGATGAGCCTCGTTCGAACCATCTGTAACTCTCCCTGGGAACACGAGGTCGCGCCGCAGCGCGGGCTCGCCGACCAAAGCCGAAACCGAAACCGAAAAATGCGGACGGACTCAGGTCAGGGAGCGCGGCGGCCGAAACACGCCAATTGCGACGCGACAGCCGGGCGCGTCGAGTGCTGGCAACTCGCAAGTCGCGGCCGCCCCCAAGTACATGCTGGGCAGCCCCACGAGGCTAACGAGCGCAGCCGCCACCCGAGCGTCGCAGCACCCGGAGCAGTCCTCATCACAGTCCTGTTCGCACGGCGACTCCCCGTCGTCGTGGAGCTCGCGATCCTCGGCGTGGGCCACACGCTCGGGCTCGTCGCATGCGCAGGAGGGCTCGCAGCCCACCCCGGGTCGCTCGCGCTCGAGCGAAGAGCTGCCGAACGGCACTACGAACAGCACGAGGATCCACAACAGTGCGATCCGCAGGGTGCTGAGCATGTCGTGGGCTCGAGCCATGCCGGGCGGCGACTATACCAGCTGCGCCGCTCGAGCACAGCCCCACCAACCGCAGCGCGTGTTGTCCGACTCGAGCGAGCGGCTGCGGGGACGCCCAAGCTCCCCAGTATTCGGCTGTCACAGCCCGGGCCATGTGAGCCCAGCCAGCTCGGCGAAGGTGGTAGGATCGGCGCCGACGCGATGCGAGAACCAGCCATCATCAACAGCTGGAACCGCGCAGCCATGCGCCGAGTTCGTTCGTTCCCCGACGCCACGCGGCTGCCGATCCTCGACACGATCACTCGCGCCACGCAAAACGCGATCGCCCGCGCGCGCGCCGACGCGTGGCTCCCGGTCGAGTACTCGATCGAGCTGTGCGACACGCTCGTCGACGTGCTTGGGGCCGAGCGGGCCGTCGAGTTCTGGCGTGACTTGGTCTACGACAGCTGGGTCGGCGGGCTGCTCGAGCCGCTGACGAACACCCTGCACACCCCCGGAGCGGCCGCCGAAGACGAGCCGCTCGAGCGGCGCAACCAGGGCGTGCTCGCGCTCGCCCCCGCCGCCTGGTCGATCTCCACCCGCGACTGCGGCGAGATCGTCGTCGTCGCGACGGACGAAGCCGGCTCGATGCGCCTCGAGGCCCGCGACCTGCCGCCGATGGTTCGGGTGAGCATGGGCATCCAGGTCCTGTACGCTGGCGCGATCAAGGCGATGCTGGCGTTCTCGCAGCTCTCGACCCACGTCGAGATCGTCAGCAGCGGCGACACCCTGGCGTTCGCGCTGACCTCCAAAGCTGAGTAGGAGCCGTGGCGCAATCTCAGGTGGAGCCCGCGCAGCGAAACCCGATCCCGAGGTCCGACACGCTGACGTCGCCCCACTGCCGACGGGCGCCGCGTAGGTTCATGCCCTGATCCGTGAACATCCCGCCCCGAATGCCACGCTTGGGCTGACGCGCGCGCCCCTCTTCACGATCGAACACCCACTCGCGCACGTTGCCGGCCATGTCCAGCACGCCGTAGGGGCTGGCGCCGCCGGGGTGTGAGGCGACGGGCTGGGCCTCGCGCAGCCCACAGCCGGCGAAGTTGGCGAGCTCGCACGTTGGCGCCTCGTCGCCCCAGGGAAACATCCGCTCGTCGGTGCCGCGCGCGGCCTTCTCCCACTCGGCCTCGCTGGGCAGCCGCTGGCCCAGCCACTCACAGTAGGCGCCGGCCTGCTCCCAGCTGACGTTGGCGACCGGGTTGGTGCAGGCGTCGGTCGGCTCGAACCCGCCAGCGGGAGCCGTGCACACCCCCGCTTCGATGCAGCGCTGGTAGGCGGCCTGCGTGACCTCGGTGCGGTCGATCGAGAAGGCCGGCAGATCCACGACCACGCGCTTGCGCTCGGCCTTGCCACACTCCTTGCTGTCGAGGCTGTCGCAGCCCATCACGAACTCACCCGCGGGGATCGTGATCGTGCCGGCCATGACCGCAGACTCGGGGCAACGCTCGGGCCGCTCGACCGGCAGCGGCAGGTTGTGAGGATTCGAGTTGCCCCACACGCCCTCGGGATCGGTGTTGATCGCGTTGCGATCCCACGGACACCCCGGCGCCTCGGGGTTGTTGTTGCACATGATCTCGAAGCTGCCGTCGTCTTCGGGATCCTCGCTGGCGTTGGCGGTCTGGCCCGGCATCCACGCGACGTTGGTTGGTTGGCTGGGCTCGGGGGTCTCACTGGGCTGGGGGTGGCACGCGATCAGTGCCCCGGCCCCAAACAACACGGCGACGATCAACCGCGCGCGATCCTGTCCGCTTCGTGCCCGCACCGGCACACCATAGCGCGGACCAAGGCGAGAAGGTTGACGGGCTGCGAGCACGAGCGGACGCGAGGCGGGCATGACCTCCCCAACGCCGCCCCGCGGGCATCGGTCTCACTCGATCCGATCCCCGCGTGCATTGATCACACTTGGAGTCGAATGTGAGGCTGAATCGTCACACCTTCCGGCTGGCAACGAGAGTCGTCACCTCGCCCTAGGAGCCCGTGGTGGAACCCCTCGCGCCGCCTCGCTTGGCCTTTTCGCCGAGGGCAGTGTCGCCGAAACTTG
The DNA here is from genome assembly GCF_000737335.2 of Enhygromyxa salina. Lineage (GTDB taxonomy): Bacteria > Myxococcota_A > Polyangia > Nannocystales > Nannocystaceae > Plesiocystis > Plesiocystis salina_C. The sequence goes on from NZ_JMCC02000081.1 coordinate 8,815, forward strand.
CAGTACGCCCGGTACAGCTGCGTTTCGGCTCCTCGCCCTCGCCGAAAATTCCGGCGCGAGGCGACGCGATGGGTTCCACCACGGGCTCCTAGGATCCCGTCTACGCGGGGTTTTGGACACTTCGCCGTCAACCAAATGTAACTTGCTCCGCCCGCAAACGGCCACTACGTTCGCGGCGCTTTGACGTGCCAGGTAGCATCATGAGTCGGGGCGCGTGGTCGCGCGCGTCGGGCCCAGACCACACGGGGCTGAGCCGCCCGCCCGTGTCGCTGGGTCGCCATCAGCTGCTGTTCCCGGTTGGCCACGGGGGCATGTCGTACCTGTACTTGGCGCTCGTCAACAGCGCGGCGGGGGTCAACCGGGTGTTGGTCATCAAGCAGCCGCGCGCGTCGCTGCTCGACGACCCCGAGTCCCTCGCGATGTTCATGGACGAAGCCCGGCTCGCGTCGCGGCTGCACCATCCCAACGTCGTGCAGACCTTCGAGGTCGGACAGGAGGGGCCGATCCCCTACATCACGATGGAGTTCTTGGATGGCCAGCCGCTCCATCGGATCTCGCGCCGGCTCGGCGTCGGGCGCGAGCAGCCGTGCGAGGTCGACCCGCTGAGCCTCGGCATGCGGCTTCGGATCATCGCCGACATGCTCGACGGACTGCACTACGCCCACGAGCTGCGCGACTACGACGGCGCCGCGATGCAGGTGATCCACCGCGATGTCTCGCCGCAGAACCTGTTCTTGACCTACGACGGGCAGATCAAGCTGGTCGACTTTGGGATCGCCAAGGCCAGCGACTCGGTCACGCGCAGTGAAAGCAGCGGGCTCAAGGGCAAGCTCGCCTATATGTCGCCGCAGCAAGCCGGCGGCGAGCCGCTCGATCGTCGCGCGGACGTGTTCTCGGCCGGCGTGATGCTGTGGGAGTTGGTCTCCGGTCGGCGCTTGTGGGCCGGATGCAGCGAGGCCACGGTTGCGCGGCGGCTGGTCGATCGCGACCTGCCCGACCTCACGCTCGATCCCGACACCGTCCCGGCCGCCGTCCTGGGGATCTGTCGGCGCGCGCTCGCGCCCGAGGTCGAGCAGCGCTACCCAAGCGCCGAGGCGTTTCGGAGCGCGCTCGAGCGGGTGATGCTCGAGCAAGGGCTCGACGCCACCGCCCGCGCGATCGGCAAGCGCGTCGCCCAAGCGTTCTGCATCGAGCGCGCCGAAGTCCGCGCGCGGATCGATCGCGCGCTGCTTGGGTTGGTGGACAGTGACGGCCCGACGCGCTGGGAGCTTTCGAGCCAGCGCGACCGGATCGACCAGATCGACCGGATCGACGAGATCACTGGGTTCACGCGCGGCTCTGACGAGAGCGAGGCGCACACCTCGACGCCCGACGAGGTCACCGCCGACTACGGACCCAAGCTCGCTGGTGTTCCGGCGCCCGAACCCGAGCCTGAGCCGCCAGCCCCCAGCCGCGAGGCAAGCGGAACCATCGGCGCGCGTGCGCTGCCGCTCTCGCGCTCGCGCGACAACACACCACCGCGCGTGGTGGTTGGCGTGGTTGCGCTGATGCTGGTCGCGTTCGTCGCGGTGCTGTTTGGCTGGCGGGAGTCTCGAGCGGTGCCGGTCGCAACTCCGGTCGGGGCGGAGCACGGGCGCACGCAGCCCCGCCCTGCCGCCCCGCTCGCGCCAGTCGAGCCGCCCAACTGCGACGCCGCAGACAAGCCGCGGGTGCCCCTCAGCGGCGAGATCGACGAGGACGCGACGCTCCGCTGCGACCGCGACTATGTCCTGCGCTTCAACACCCGCGTCGTCGCTGGCGCCACGCTCACGATCGAGGCGGGGACGACGATCTTTGGCGAGCGTGAGACCACGGGCGCGCTGATCATCGAACCTGGCGCGCGGCTGATCGCGTCTGGCACCCCCGAGCGACCGATCGTGTTCACCAGCAGCCGGCCCGAGGCCGAGCGCCAACCCGGAGACTGGGGCGGCGTGCTGCTGCTTGGTCGGGCGCCGATCAACCTGCGCGACGCCAACGGTCGCCCGATCCTGGGCGAGGTCGAGGGCGTGACCGGCGTTGCGCCCTACGGCGGTGACGACCCCAACGATGACAGCGGCGTGCTCCGCTACGTCCGCATCGAGTACCCCGGGGTCGAGCTCGCGCCCGGCAACGAGATCAACGGGCTCACGCTCGCGGGCGTGGGGCGTGGGACCACGATCGATCATGTGGAGGTGCTCGCCAGCTCGGACGACTGCTTCGAGTTCTTTGGCGGCACAGTTGACGCCAAGCACCTGGTCTGCGTCGCGCCCGGCGATGATGGGCTCGACTTCGACAACGGCTACCAAGGTCGGATCCAGTTCGTGGTCGTGCATGATCGGGTGCAAGGGGAGGCCGACACCACCCCCAGCAACGCCTTCGAGTTTGACAACGATCCCAACGGCTCGACCGCCGAGCCGCGCACGCGCCCGGTGATCTGGAACGCCACCTTGTGCGGAGTCACCAACCCCCGGGCGCCGAGCCACGCGATCTTGGCCCGGCGCGCGGCCCAGCCCGAGCTCGCGGGGCTGCTGGTCAGCGGATTCGACTACGGGCTGGATCGTCACGATCGCGACACCTTCGTCACGCTGCGGGGCGTCGCCCTGGTCCGGCAGTCGCCCGGGGATCTGTCCTCGCCGGATTTTGATGGCGCGTGGTCGAGCGGGGAAGGGTTCGGATTTCTCGGATGCGATGGACCGCTGAGTGCGAGCCTGCTCCCCGCCACACCCATTGTGCCCAGCGAGGGCTTCGAGGGCCCCCCCGACGACGGCTTCTTCGACCCCAACGCAGCATGGATCGGGGCCTTCGCCGACGCAGACGACGACTGGACCTCCCCGTGGGTCGTGTGGACCCAAGCGAAGTCCCTGTGAGCGTCCCGATCCCGATCCCGATCGGGCGGGGCGATCACACCCGGTCCATCATGAATGGCTTCGGCCGCATCGCCAGGCCCTGCTGGATCAGCGCCTCGATCGCCGCCCGAACTCGATCGACGTTGGCATGGATCTCGTCCTCGTCCTCGTCGCCGTCGCCGTCGAAGAACATCGGCGGGCCAAAGTGGATCTGGCAGCTGACCGGCAGCGGCCAGAACACCAGCTGCGGCGCAATGGGCATGGGCGGCATGCCAAGCAGCCGACTCGGCGCGTCGAGCCGCGTGAGGATCGGAAACGCCTCTTCGGCGCCGATGAACGCGAACGGGATGATCGGCGCCCGGTTGATCAGCGCCAGCCGCATGAACCCGGTCCCGAACCGCTGCAGCTGGTAGCGCTTGCTATAGGGCTTGAGCGCACCGCGAGCGCCCTCTGGGAACACGACCACCAGCCGCTCGTCCTCGAGCAGCAGGCGGGCGTGCTGGGGCAGCCCCGTCAGGTGCCCGACCCGGTTGAGCATCATGCCCATGTAGGGCTTGGTGTTGAAGAAGTACTCCGCCATCGCGTGGGCCAAGCGCGGCGGGTTGTTCATCAGCAGCGCCATCGACAGCATCGACGCGTCGGCGCCGATCCCCCCCGAGTGATTGCCGATCACCATGCCCCGCGAGTGCGCGGGCAGGTGCTCCGCGCCGAACACCGAGACCTTGAGATAGTCGCGGTAGATCGGCGCCATCGCAGAGTACCAGCGCTGCAGCGCGAGGCGCGAGACGCCGAAGCGATCGATCCCGTAGGCGTTGAACGAGATCGGCAAGCGGGCGATCTGATCGGCCACCTCGGCGTCGTCGAAGACCTTCCCGACCAAGCGGCGAATCACTTGTCCAAGCTCGCAGTTCGCGAGGGTCCCCGCAAGTGAGAACACAAGCGCGGCGCGGCGATGACGGACACCGACGACGACGAGCGCCAGCGCGCGGCCCTTGGCCTCTTGACCTTGCTGGGCTTCACGTCGGGGTTCATCGCGGCGCTCAATGACATCTCCATCCCGCATCCCAAGGCCCAGCCGGAGCTGTGCATGGTTGGCGCGCACCTGACGATGGCGCCGCCAACTGGGCAGTGATCACTCCCCTGCGCGACACGCCTTGGACCACCCCAAACCGCGGCGAGTCGGCTCAACCTCGCGCAGGATATCAGCCCACTGGGGACCATGATCGGGCCGAGCCTCAGTGGCTTCATGATCCTCGAATCCACCGTCGTCAAGCCCGTGCGCGCGCCCGACCTGGGCATCGCGGCCACGCTGTTCGTGCTTGCCGTCGTGCTCGAGGTCGTTCGCCTGACCCCGCTCGAGGGCGCGGGTCGGCGAAGCAGGCGCCCGGGGCCGCGGAGTGATCCCAGCTGGCCCGGAGCCGCCCCAGGCCAGCTGCGGCCGTGTGGCCCCCATCACAGGTTCGGGCACAGGTTCGGGCACAGCGTTCACGCACAGCGTTCGGGCACAGCGTTCGGGCGCAAGCACACAACTGCGCCGCCCTCGCAGGATCGCGGAAAATGATAGCGTTGGTGCGTGCGACGAAGCTACGCCTCTACCGCGATCTCGCTCACCGCGGTCCTGATCCTGGGCCCGCTCCAACTCGGCGCCACGCCTGCGTTCGCGCAGGCACCGACCGCCGCAGATGACTCGCAGCTCGCCGAGGCCAAGGCGCTCAACAAAGAGGCGGAGATCAAGTTTCAGACGGCCGAGTACGAAGAGGCGCTCGCGCTGTGGAAGCAAGCGTTCGCGATCTTGCCCGACGGCGTTGACACCCGGACGATCCGCAACGGCTTGGTCTACAACATCGCGTCGGCCCACATTCGCGCGTACGACGTCTCGCGCAACCAGATGCACCTGCGCAAGGCCAAGATCCTGCTCCAAAATTATCGCGACGAGCACGTGCAGCTCTACGGCGACGACCCGGCCGCGCTCGAGGAGCGGGCCAGCACCGACGAGCGCCTGGCCGAGGTCGAGCAAAAGCTGGCCGAGTCCGAGGCCAAGGGCGAGACCGCCGTCCCCCTCGATGACCCCAGCCCCGAGCCCGTCGTTGACCCCGCCACGCAGCCGCAGCCGCAGCCGCAGTCCGTCCCCCCGCCCAAGCCCCTGACCCCCCAGATGATCTGGGAGGAAGAGGTCAAGGCGGATCCCGTGCTCGGGCCCAAGTGGGCGAAGGGCCGCTCGCAGGTGGTCGGTGGCATCGTGCTGACCAGCATCGGCTCGCTGTTCTTGATCGGCACGGTCGCGATGATCGGCTTGGGCGCGAACCTACGCGCGACCAGCGAGACGACCTGCGATCCCGTGTTCGACACCTGCACGACCCTCGATGGAACCGGGGCGTTCGTCACGGGCGGGGTCCTGGGCGTCATCGGTCTGTCCCTGGCCGCGCCTGGCGCGGCGCTGATCGCCGTGGGCGCCAAGCGGCGTGGCGAGGTAAAGAAGGCCAAGCCGCGGCCGGTCAGCTTGGTTCCGTACCTCAACCCGAAGCACGGCTCGGGTGGGATGACATTCACGCTGCAGTTCTGACCCACCCGCGCCCTACCCCACCGGAATCACCACCTGATTGATGCTCCGCACGCTTGCCCCAGCCGGGTACGCATACGACACATAGACCGTAGAGAACCCCTGCGAAGCGCTGGACCCCCACCCCCACACGGTGACCCCAAACGGCTCGTCACTCCACATCTCGTGCCGCCCGTTCTCGCACCCATTGACTGCCATGAAGTTGCCAGTGACCAAGTCCACGCGGGTATACTCATAGTCCCCCAGCGGCATCCACCCATTGAGCTCCCCAAGGCAGTCGAGCTCGACCGGGGCAAACCCGCCGCTGCCGGGGGTCCTCACCACGACCAGGCTGGTCTCGGAGTAGGTTGGATCCGTGAACAGCACATAGTCGTCGAGGTACTGCGCGGTCGGGATGATGTTGACCCACTCGGGATCCCCCTCGCCGCCAAAGTTTCCGCCACCGGTCATGTGCGCCGCAATGTAAAACGGGTGGTCCTCATCCTGGCTGCTGACCACGAACGGGCCCGGCGCGCTGAAGCGGACCAGCTCGCCCGCGCCAAGCACCACGGGCGCGCCGTTCGGCGGCGCGGGGGTCCAGCTCAGCGTTGTTCCATCAACAACCCCAACGACCGTCCACGGCACCACTTCGTCTTGCATGTTGCCGCGCGAACGATAGCGAACACCCACGTACTCGCTGCCCAGCGCCTGAATGGGCGGGATCTGTTGGTGGGCCGAGTCGCAGGCGATCGCGTTGACCGGCACGTTGAGGCAGCTGGCGGCGCCAAACAACCCAAACGACTTGTTGGCCTCGAGCGGTGAACCGGTGAGCTCGGCGTCTTGGCTAATCTGCAGGGTCTCGCCCCGATCCAGCGAATACATGATCGGCATCGCGGCCGGCCCACCCGCCACGCCGTTGCCCCCTTGAACGGCGACCTTGGGCAGCAGCGAGACCTGGGTGCCGTCTTCGTGGGCGACGATCGTCATGGAAGGCTGAGCGGTCGGGGCTGCCACGCTCTTCTCGAACGCGTTGACGGCCACGTAGTTCACGTCCCAGGCGCTGGTTGGCAGCAGCAAGCTGGCCGAGGTCGCGGCCGAGCTGCCGCCACCAAACGGCAGAATCTGGTACGCAACGACCGGCACATCGGTGGTGATATTGACGGCCTGACCGCGCCCCGTCCCGACCACGCCCACGTTGGCGACCAGCGCTGGCGGGACCGAGCAGGCCGGCAAGAACCCGTTGTCGCGGGCGATGAAGATGACCGCGACGTCGCCGGGCGCGAGGCCCTGGACTGGATTGTAGGGCTCGTAGACCAGGTTTGCGCCCTGCCCGACTGGGATCGCAATGGCGCTGGGATCGAGCGCTTGGCCGGCGTACTCGGCCTGAATGTGGGCCGGCTTCTCCCAGGTGTTGGCCACGAAGGCGGCGAAGCAAGCGCCCGTGCCCTCCATGATCAGATCGGTCTTGACCGCCCAATAGTCACAACCGTACGAGCTCTTGCCGAGCTCGGCCGCGAGGCAGGGATCATTGATGCAGTCACCCCCGGCGCAGGCGCCATCGGGAGCGCAGTTCTCGGTCTCGAGCCCCCCGCAGATGACGTGCTTTAGATCGTCGGAGCAGGTGCAGTCGTCGTTTGGCACGTCGGCGCTCGCGCGCAGATCAAACTTGATCGGATCGCCGTCGCCATCACCCTCGCTGTCACCCGGATCGCCGTCGCCATCGCCCGTGTCGCCGTCGCCCGTGCCGCCATCGCCATCACCGTCGCCGTCGCCCGTGTCGCCGTCGCCATCCCCGGTGATCGAGGTCTCGTCGGTCGCCGTCGCGGACGTAGGCGGGGTGTTGCAGCCCCCCACGCAGGCGAGGCTCAACCACAGTGGCGTCAATTGTCGGGTCGATCGCATGATATGGCAGCTCCTGCCACATCATAGCCCCAGGGTGTTCGGTGTCAGCGAATCTCGATCTCGCCAGACATGATCACGCTGGCCTGGTCCTGCGGCAGAAACAGGATCGACATCGGCAGCCGCGCCAGCGCCTGATCGAACACCAACGGCATCTTCGCCTTGGCCTGGGCCTGCTTGCTCGTCACCGAGCGCTCGACTGGCGCGGCGATCAGCGACCCGGCCCCGCGCAAGATCAGCTGGATCAACGTGAGCCGCTTGGGCAGCACCCGCAGCTCGAGCTGGGCAAACTTCGCCACCCCCGCCCGCGAGCGGACCTCGGCCAAGGCCTCGCGCAGGCCGCCAAACTCGTCGACCAGGCCGTTGTCCTTGGCGCGCTTGCCCGACCACACGTGGCCCCGGGCGATCGCGTGGACTTGGTCCTTGGTCATGCCGCGGGCGTCGGACACCCGCTGCAAGAACAGCTGGTAGGTGCGATCGATCGCGGCGTCGATCTTCTCGCGCTGGGGCTCCGACCACGGCTGCCAGATCGAGTTCATGTCGACGCCGGCGCCGCCAAGCTCGAGCCGATCAATGCCGACCCCCAGCATCTTCAGCAGGCCGGACACGTCGAAGTGCATGAACACCACGCCGATCGAACCTGTGATCGTGAGCGGCTGGGCGAAGATCTTGTCGGTGCCCGCGGCGATGTAGTAGCCGCCGCTGGCGGCGACGTCGGCCATCGAGACCACGATTGGTGGTGAGCCGCGCTTGTCCTTCTCCCAGGCCTCGTGGGTGCGCTGCACCTCGCGCCACATCACCTCGCTGGCGAACGCCGAGCCGCCGCCGCTGTCGACCCGCAGCACGATCCCCTTGCAGGCGGTGTCGGCCCGCAGCTGTTGCAAGGTCTTGGCGATCTGGTCGCCGCCAGTCATCACGATGTTGAGCAGCGGGATGTTGCGGCTGGACCCGTCGACGATCGTGCCCACGACCAAGACCACCGCCAAGTACGGAGCCTCGCCCCAGGTCTGGTCTTCGGGCTGCGTCGGCGCGAACTTGCGGAGCGAGACGTCAGCCTGCAGATCGTCGGACAAGCTCTTGCTCAGCTGATCACGATGGATCACCGCGTCGGCGAGCCCGGCCTCGACCGCCTGATCCGGCCCCAACGGTGAGTCGCGGACCAGCTCGCGAACGCGCGCCTTGCTGAGCCCGCGGGCCTGGGCGATGTCGTGGACGACGAGCTCCCAGGTGTCCTGAAGCAGGGCCTTGCGCTGCTCCGCGTCCGGCTCGCTTCGATCGTTGCGCGTATAATTTTCGTGGGCGCTCTTGTACTCGTCGACGTGGACGGCCTCGACCGAGACGCCGATCTTGGCGAGCGCGTCGCGGAAGTACAGGCGCCGGCTGCCAAGCCCAACGGTGTGAAACTCGCCCGCCGGGTGGGTGTAGATGGTCTCGGCGACGCTGGCGATCCAGTACTCCGCCAGGCCCGGCGACTCCACGTAGGCGTAGACGTGACCGCCCGCGTCCCGCACCCGCCGCAGCGCGTCGCGCAGCTCCTGCGCCGCGCCCCAGCCCAGGCCAAAGCCGTCGGCCTTGATCACCAACACCGCCCGGTCCCCCGCGGCCTCGGCCCGCTCGATCTGCTGCAACCACGCGATCAACGAGCGCTGATCGCCGATGCTGCCAAGCTCGATCTCCTCTGCGTCGACCAGGCGCTGCCAGTAGACCCGGCCCTGGCGCGCGGTGGTGAACCGGGCCTTGTACGAGACGCCGTCGATCCCCCCGCCAAGCCCCGCGTGGGTGCCGATCCCGATCGAGGCGTAGTCCCAGGCCATCGCCACCGACACGCCGCCACGCATGGCCGTTGTCTGGCGGACGATGTCGAGCGTGTCTTCGTCGAGCACGTCGGCCTGGATCATCTGGGCCTCACCCGCGACCTCGAGGCCGTGGTAGCGCACCGCGATCCGCCCGTGCGGCAGCAGATCATGACCGAGCGTGAACCCACCAAACCCACGCTCGACGCTCTGGTCAATGCGCGCCGTGACGCCGCCCGCGAGCTCGAGCCAGTGGTTGCCGAGCGGCCGCACCGCCAGCTCGCCAGCAAGATCCAAGGTTGGGCGAAAGCTCGTGTCGCGCAGGCCCCCGGGCGCGAGCCGGGCGACCGCGCCGAAGCTCGCGTAGTTGGTCATCCGCAGGACCGTGCCGATGTCGACCTGGGCCGGCCGCAGCGGATCACCCTGGCGGCGCACCCCGTGCACGCCGACGCCAAAGCTGCCCCACTCGCCCTGGCCCAGCGCCAGCGCGAAGCTGAGCTTGGTCGTGGGCCGGTTGTGGCCGATATCGGCGTCAAACAGGCCGTCTTTGAACCCGGGCTCGAGCGCTTGAACACCAAAGCCAAGCGCGAACCCAAAGCCGAGGTTGAGCGCCGCGAACGCACCAAACCCGGCCCCCCGCGCGAACTCGTGCAGCGTTTGGTAGCCGAGCAGCGTGATGTCGAGGCCGTGGACGGAATTGATCAGCGCCGGGTTGAGCTCGACGCTGCTGGCGTCGCCGCTGCCCGACAGGTTGTGGACTGGGCGGTCAACGCCGTCGCCCAGCTCACGATGCTGGGCGACCGGGTCCTGCGCCTGCGCGGAGGTGGGCGCCCACGCGAGTCCGAGCGCGAGCAGGCCGACTCCTACCCGCGCACGCCCGTGCGCCGTCATTGAATTTCGTCCTCTGGAATCTCGTCGACGATCGCCAACAGATAGCGCACATCGACCACGCGCAGGCTGTCGTCCCACGGCACCGCCAACCCGCGGGCCTTGCCGAACAACACCTTGGCGCCCAGCGGGATCCCGCTGACGTTGGCGCCGAACCCGGCGCCGTCGTCGTCGTCGTCGTCGTCGTCTGGACCAAACTCGTAGGCGACCTTGGGCATGGTCCGCGCGACCTCGACGACCTCCCCGAGCAGCGCTTGGCGAGCGTTCTCCTTGGCGCCCTCGGGCAAGAACAGCCCCGAGTCGAGGCGGTCGGGATCCTTGATGACACGCACCAGCACCCGAGGGCCTAGGGGTTGAACGTGACGGGTGACCTTCGGCGGTGGCGCAGGTGGATCCGAGGACATCCGTCACATGATAGTCACGCGTCGGCCCTGGCGTCACGGGGCCAAGGTTGTTAAACGCATATATGAGAGCCATCAATGTCAGCAGACGACGAGTTCAGGCACGAATCCGTGCAAGACAGGCGGTCGATCGTGAAGTACCTGAAGGCGCTCACGGCGGGCCTGGAGGCGGGGCGGATCGAGCTTGGGACCGCCGACCACACGCTGGCGCTCGAGCCCGATGGCATGCTCGAGTTCGAGATCCAAGCCAAGCGCAAGGGTGGCCGGGTCAAGGTCGGGCTCAAGCTCGCGTGGCGCGAAGACGAAGAAGATCCCAGCGCCGACGCCCTCGAGATCAAAGCGGGCTCGCCCACGTGACCAGCGGCACCGAAGCCAACGCGATCGCCGGGGTCCGCGAGAACTTCAAATTCCTCGCGCTCGAGGTCACCAAGCTGCTCGACGACACCCGCCTGATGCTCGTCGACCCGCGCGAAGAGGTCATGGCGAAGATCGTCGCGCGCGACGACTACGTCGACAACCTCAAGAGCATGATCGAGAACAAGTGTTTTCGGCTGCTGACCAACGAGGACCTCGACGACGGCACCATCGATCTGATCCGGGCGATCAACGTCGCAACCAACAACCTCGAGCGCGTCGCGGACTTTGGCGTCAACATCGTCGGCCAGCTCCGCTACTTCACCAGCCTCGAGACCCTGCATCGGTTTGACGCCACGCCCTTCTTCGACGCCGTGTTCGCGGGGCTCGCGATCGTCGAGGACGCCTTGTTTCGCCGCGACATGTCGCTGGCCCTGCAGATCTGTCGGACCGAGCTCGAGATCGACGATCTGTACCTCGCCGTGTTTCGCCAGATCATGGCGGATCTGCGGACCGGTCAAGCGCCCGAGGATCTGGTCACGACCCTGTTCATCTATCGCTACCTCGAGCGCACCGGCGACGCGCTGCTCAACATCGGCGAGGCGGCGATCTTCGCGACCGTGGGCGAGAAGCTGCGGGTCAGCGAGTTTCAGGCGCTGCAAGAGACCCTGGCCCACGCCAGCGCGCGGGTCGGCGACGTCCCGGTTGGTCTGGATCTGTCCGAGGTCGACTACCACGGCATCTGGGAGACCCGCTCGGGCAGCCGGATCGGCATGCTCCACGCCCGCGACTCGAGCAAGCGCTCCGTCGTGTTCAAAGAGGGTCGCACCACCAAGGTGCTCGAAGAAAAGCTCGCGCTCGAGCGCTGGGAGCAGCTCGAGCCCGGGCTGCCGCCGCGGGTGTTTGCCTACCACGATCACGGCGACAAGGCCTCGCTGCTGCTCGAGTATCTGCAGGGCGACACCTTCCAGCGCATCATGCTCGACTCCGACGGTCGGGTCTGCACCAGCGCCTACACCATGGTCATCGAGACGATCGGCCGGGTCTGGGATCAAACCCTCGAGCCGACCGCGTGCACGCCCAACTTCGTCCGTCAGCTGTCAACCCGGCTGCCCGACGTGTTCAAGGTCCACCCCGAATTTCGGACGGCGGCCAAGCGGATCGGCGCTATGAACATCCCCGGGTTCGAGAGCTTGCTCGACGCCGCGCAGGTGCTCGACACCCTGCTCGTCGCGCCGTTTCAGGTCCTGATCCACGGCGACTTCAACACCGACAACATCATCGTCAACCTGCCGCAGCGCAGCGTGCACCTGATCGATCTGCATCGCTCGCGTCCGTTCGACTACCTGCAGGACGTGTCGGTGTTCATCGTCTCCAACTTTCGGCTCAAGATCTTCGACCCCGGCCCGCGCCGAAGGCTGGACCAGGTCACCCGCGAGTTCTACTCGTTCGCGCGCGAATTCGCCGACGCCCACGGCGACACATCGTTCAACGCGCGCCTGGCCCTTGGGCTCGCCCGCTCGCTGCTGACCTCGACCCGCTTCGTGATGGATCCGAGCTTCAGCCGCACGATGATGCTGCGGTCCTGCTACCTGATCGAGCAGCTGCTGGCCTACCGTGCGGCCCACGACATCGTCACCGAGTCCGGCGACTGGTCCGGCTTCGTGCTCGACCAGACCACGCTCGTTCCCTAGACCCAGACCCGTGACCCAGGCACCCGTGAACCACCAAGCCAACGCTCAACTCAGCGACTCGCGGGTCAACTCGCGGGGTCTCCGGATCGGCGTCGTCGGGATCGATGGCGGGTGGTCGACCCACCAATTGCTAGACGCGGTCGAGGCTCGGACGGGCTACCGGCACCTGATCGAGATGCAGGACGTCGCCCTGCAGCTCGACGCGGATCGTCCGCGCCCGCGCCTGGACCACAACGGCTTCGATCTGTGTGAGCTCGACGCGGTGATCGTCAAGAAGATCGCCCCCGCGTACTCACCCGACGCGCTCGATCGGGTCGAGCTCTTGCGCATGCTCGAGGGCGCGGGCGTGCGGGTGTTCTCGCGGCCGCTGGCCATGCGCGGGCTGATCGACCGGCTGTCGTGCACGGTCCAGCTGCAGCTGGGCCAGATCCCGATGCCCGCAACGACGATCACAGAGAGCGTGGACGAGGCGGTCGCCGCGATCACCCGCTACGGGGCCGCGGTCGCCAAGCCGCTGTACACGTCCAAGGCCCGCGGCATGCTGGTGCTGCGCGCCGAAGCGGCGCCGCAGACCAACCTGCGCGCCCAGGTGCAGTCGTTCGCGCGCGACAACCCGGTCATGTATCTGCAGCAGCTGATCGACATGCCCGGTCGCGATCTGGGCGTGGTGTTCCTCGGCGGCGAGTACCTGGCCACCTATGCGCGGGTCAGCGGGGGCTCGTGGACCACATCCACGAGCAAGGGCGGCAAGTATCAGCCCCACGAACCCAGCGAAGCGATCATCGACCTCGCGCGACGGGCCCAGGGGTTGTTCGATCTCGACTTCACCTGCGTCGACGTGGTCGAGACCCCAGCCGGACCCATGGTGTTCGAGGTCTCGGCGTTCGGTGGATTTCGCGGCCTGCTCAACGCCTGTGACATCGACGCGGCGGGGCGCTACGTCGACTACGCGCTGCGCTGCCTGCAAGACAACGACCACGGATCCGACGGTGAAGCATGACGAAGTCCCCGGAGCCAGACAATCATCAGGTCGTGAAGATCGCCGACAGCGTCGCCTACCTGCGCGAGGCATACCCTGCCACCGGCGGGATCGGCTGGGACTTCGACGGGTTTCGGGTCTGGGTCGAGAGCAACGAAGCATCGCTGTTGGACACGCTCGCCGCGTACTTCACCGACTTTACGCAGCTCGGCGCCGCCAGCTTCGAGGCCGCTCGGGCCGAAGGCGAGATCACCCTGATCTCCGCGATCCAGGCCGAGCCGACCGATCTAGGTGGGCTTCGGACCATGACGATCGGCGAGTACAAGCCGGGCGTACGCGGCCCGAAAGAGGCGTTCTTCGACGTCGCCGATGGCCGCGTGATCCACAAGCTGCGGACCGGCATGTGGTTCATGTTCAGCTGTGAGCAGCACCTGGCGATCGGGCCGTGCACGGACAACCCCAACCAGATCGTCAACTTCATCAACAACCGGATGATCCAGTGGTCGCTGCACCGCGCCGCGCTGCTGGGTCACGCGTCGGCGGTGTGTCATCAGTCCAGTGACGATCCGCTGCCCAACACCATCGCCATTGCGGGGCGCTCGGGCATGGGCAAGTCGACGTTGGCCCTGCACCTCATGAAGGATCCCCGGCTGGACTTCTTGAGCAACGATCGCGTGATGATCTGCCCCGCCAACGCGCGCGGCCAGGTCGAGATCGAGGGGGTGCCCAAGCACCCGCGCATCAACCCCGGCACGATCCTCACCAACCCCAAGCTCAGCGGGGTGCTCGACGACGCCGAGCGTGCCCAGTTCGAGGCGCTTCCAGTCGATGATCTGTGGGATCTCGAGCACAAGTTCGACGGGCTGATCGGCGCTTGCTTCCCCGAGCAGCAGTTCGTGCTGCGCGGGCGCCTGGTCGGGTTGGTGCTGCTCAATTGGACCCGCGACGGCGGCCCGTGCGTCGCCAAGCGCATCGCGCTGCGCCAGCGCAGCGAGCTGCTGCCCGCGCTCATGAAGGCCCCCGGGTTGTTCTACCTGCCGTCCCGAACCCAGGCGGCGAGCCGCGACGTCGGGCGCTACCTCGAGTACCTCGACGGCGTCGAGGTGCTCGAGCTCTCGGGCGGCATCGACTTCGAGGCGGGGCGGCAGGCGGCGATGCAGCTGCTGATGTCCTCGGCGAAGTCCTGAGCCGCCCGGCGCTGCATCATCCCGGCGCGGTGGCCCCCGCAGGATTTTGCCCGGCCCGAACCTGGCGCCGGCAGACGCTTCGTTTGGAGCCTAGAGCCGCGGCACTAGGTTGGACTTGAAAGGAGCGAGTCCATCATGAATCTGATGCCATGGCGTCAACAGAGTGTCCCCAGCAATGTCACGAGTCTCCAGCAGGAGATCAACCGGATGTTCGAGGACTTCTTCAGCCCGGTCCAGCGCTTCGGCGACACCGGGATCATGCCCGCGATCGACATCAAAGAAGACGAGAAGTACCTCACGGTGACCGCCGAGCTGCCGGGGGTCGAGCGCAAGGATGTGCAGATCAGCGTGCATGACAATGTCTTGACCCTCAAGGGTGAGAAACACTCGGAGAAAAAGGAGGAAAAGGGCGACTATCACTTCGTCGAGCGCAAGTTCGGCAGCTTCTCGCGCAGCGTGTTGCTGCCGAGCGAGGTCGACAGCGACCACGCCGAAGCGACGATGAAGGATGGCGTGCTGACCCTGCGGCTGCCGACCAAACGGGGCCCAGGCGCCAAGACCATCAACATCAAGTAGCGCTTGGTGAGCTGCTACCGCTGACGACGGCCGACGCACGCTGCGTTCGGTCGTCGCTTTGTAGTGTGCAGGGTCCCTGGCGCAGTGATAGCTTGGCCGCGTGCAGCGCCTTGGCGTCTACGGATTCAGCGTCGCCGTCGCCTTGGCGATGGTCTCGCCGGTGCTGCGCCGCCCGCCCGTCGACAGCTTCCCGCTCTCGACCTACCCGATGTTCTCGACGGCTCGCCCGCCGATCTCGCAGATTCACACCTTGCTTGGCGTGACGGCCTCGGGTGAACGCGAGGTCCTGAGCCCCACGCTGATCAGCGGAGATCCGTGGGCGATCCTCGCGCTCGAGACCGTGCTCGCCGCCAAGCGCGGCGGACCCAAGCGGCGCCGCGAGCTGTGCGAGGCCGTCGCCGCGCGGGTCGCCGCCGACGACTCCCGCGCGGACGCGCTCGAGCAGATCGTGTTCGTGACCGAGACCTACGACGCGCCCGCCTACTTCTTCGGCGAGACCTCCCCACAATCCACCAAAGTCCACGCGACATGCCCGGTCCCGCCGCGCTGACGCGCTGGGCCGCCGGGGTGGACGCCTGGTGGCGTGCGCCCGCCCCCGCGCTGCGGCTCGCGTGGGTCCGTGTGATCGTGGGCCTGTACTGCCTGGTCTTGCTGGTGGCCCGGATCCCCTCGTTCACCCGCCTCGCGCGCTTCGATCCAGCCCGGTTCCAGGGCGTTGGCGTGGTCTCGCTGCTCGACGCCCCGCTTCCGCTCGCGGCGAGCTTTGCCGTGCTCGCGCTCGCGCAGGTCAGCGCCGTGGCCTTCGCTTGTGGGTGGCGCTACCGCGTCACCGCCCCCGTGTTCGCGCTCGCGCTGTTGTGGGTCACGAGCTACCGCAATTCGTGGGGCCACATGTCGCACGCGGAGCACCTCGCGGTCATCCACGTGCTGGTGCTGAGCGTGGTCCCGGCCGCCGACGCGCTCTCGCTGGACGCCCGCGCCGGCCGAACCCACGCGCGCGACCCCAGCTGCTACGGCTGGCCGCTGCGGCTGCTGATGCTGACCGTTGCGATCAGCTACATGCTCGCTGGCTACGCCAAGCTCAGCAACGGCGGCTGGGCGTGGGCCAGCGGCGACGCGATCCGCAACCAGATCGCCAACGACACGCTCCGCAAGCTCCGGCTTGGCGCCTGGCCTTCACCGCTGTCCCCTGCCCTGCTCCGCCAGCCATGGCTGTTCGGCGGCTTCGCGGCGGGGACCTTGGCGATCGAGCTTGGCGCGTTCGTGGCCTTGGCTGACCGCAAGCTCCGCGTCGCTTGGATCCTCGCCGCGTGGCTCATGCACCTGGGCATCTTCGCCGCCATGGGCATCGCCTTCCCCTACCCGATCTCCGGCGTCGCGTTCGCGAGCTTCCTCCCGCTCGAGCGCGCCCACGCCCACGTCGAGGCCCGGATCAAAGCCCGGCACGCGCGCCGCTCGAGCCCCGATTCCATGCCATCATCCCGGCAAGGATGACCGGCGAACAGCAGATCATCATCCACGTCGGCTTGCACAAGACCGGCACCACCTTCTTGCAAGAGCGCGTGTTCCCGGCGCTGCCGGACGTCCGCTTCGTCCACCCGCTGCACTACGCCCAGCCCAGCGACGGCCCGATCGAGCGGTTCTTGCTCGAGCTGATGTTCCGCAACGCCGCGTGCATCGACGTCGCGCGCCACCGCGAGCGGATCAACGCCTGGCTCGCGCAGCTGCACGAGCGGACCGTGTTGATCAGCTCCGAAGCGATCGTTGGCTGGCCGATCGAGAACCACAGCAACCTGTCGATCAACGCAGAGTACCTCGCGCGGGTGTTTCCCACCGCCAAGATCTGGCTGGTCGTGCGCCGCCAGGATCGCTGGGTCGAGTCTGCGTATGCGCAGCTGCTCAAGGCCGGGTTCTCGACCTCGATCGAGCGCTACTTGAATTACCGAGACGGCCGCTTCGATCGCTACAATGTGGGCCTCTACAACGGTCCAAACGTCGACGCGCGCGACCTGAACTGGGACGCCTTCGATCGCCACTACCGCGAGCGCTTCGGCCCCGACGCGGTGCTGACCTCGCCCTTCGAGCTGTTCACCCAAGACAGCGCCGCGTTCCTGCGCCGGTTCTACGCGTTTGCCGGCATCGACGCGGATCGCAGCGTGTTCCCAGACACCCGCGAGCGCGTCAACGAGCGCTGGTCCCCGCTCACGGCCGGGGTTGCGAAGCTCGTCAACAAGGTGCCGATGCCGGTCAAGCGGGCGATCCGTGATCGCTTGGGGAGCGAGTGGCATCCCTCGGCCGTGCTCGCGCGCACGCTGCCAGCTTCGCTGCTGGCGGGTCGCACCCGCGCGTTGACGCCCGCGCTCGGGGCTGCGCTGCTCGAGCTGCATCGCGCGAACAACGAAGCGCTTGGGCGCCGGATTGGGCTCGATCTGAGCGCCTACGGCTATTGAGCCGTTTCACACATGACCTACGGCTCCGATCGCCCGCGAGCTATGCGAGACTCCGCCAATGCGCTGCTTGGCTGGTCGTCCCACGGGATCATGTTCGACAATCACGCTGACCCTGGCGCTCGCGCTGGCCGGCCTCGGCTGCGGTGACACGACCGCGCCACAAGACAGCACCAGCGAGACCGGCGACGGCGACGGCGATCCGGGCGACGGCGACGGCGACGGAGATCCGGGCGACGGCGACGGCGACCCGGGCGACGGCGATGGCGACTTTCC
This sequence comes from Enhygromyxa salina, assembly GCF_000737335.2. Taxonomy (GTDB): domain Bacteria; phylum Myxococcota_A; class Polyangia; order Nannocystales; family Nannocystaceae; genus Plesiocystis; species Plesiocystis salina_C. The sequence continues at coordinate 26,712 of NZ_JMCC02000081.1, forward strand.
CGGCACGCCCCCCGAAGACTTCTGTCCTGGGGGCCCCTCCGGTGCGTGCGACGAGGTTGATGGCGCCCCCTTGCGGGTCGGCTCCGCGGTGCTCGACGCGGTCCCTGCCTGCTTCGAGAGCTGGACCGACGTCGCACAAAACGGCGACTTCGACGAGGGCGAGGACGACTTCCTCGACTGCGGCTGCGATCGCCTGTGCCCGATGGATCCGGGCTACGTCGGCCCCGACGAGGGCGAGAACGACGGTGTGTTTCAGGCCATCTACATGGCCGGCTTCCAGAACAACCGGCCGGCCAGCGGGATCCGGGGCGCCGAGCTGGGCCTGGTCGGCGAAGGCGACGGGATCTGGTGCCGCGCGGTCGTGCTCGAGCAGGGCAACACCCGGGTCGCCATCGTCACGCTCGACACGATCGGCTACTTCTACGACGAGGTCGTGGCGATCCGCGAGACCTTGGCTGCCCAGCAGATCGACTGGCTGGTGGTCCACTCGATCCACAACCACGAGGGCCCGGACACGATGGGGCTGTGGGGCGAAGGGCCGTTCACCGGCGGCTTCGATCCCGACTACCGCGCGCAGCTACGCACGACCGTCGCCGCCGCGGTCACCGACGCGGTCGCGGATCTCGAAGACGTCGCCACGCTGACCGTGGGTCGCGGTGACGCCTCGACCGCGCACCAGGGCGACCCTGGCAAGGGCATCCGCAACGTCAGCAACGACACCCGTGATCCCTTCGTGGTCGACGAGGCCGTCGACGTGCTCAACTTCAAGAACGCGCAAGGCGAGTCGATCGTCACCCTGGTCAACTTCGCCAGCCACCCCGAGTCGCTCGCCGACGAGAACTCGCTGCTCACGGCCGACTACGTCCACGCCGTGCGCAAGACCATCGAGCAGGGCTCACAGTGGAACACCGCGCCGGACCAAGCGGGCCTTGGCGGCGACGCGATCTTCATCAGCGGTGCTCTGGGCGGCATGATGACCCCGCTGCGAATCTCCACGACCACGCCCGACGGCGACACCTGGGACACCGGCGACTACGAGAAGGCCGACGCGATCGGGCAGCTGATCGGCGAGATCGCAATCAACGCGATCGCAGACGGCGAAGTGATCGAGAACCCTCGGCTCGAGTTTGCCAGCCAGACCTTCCTGGTCGAGGTCATCAACGACGGCTTCAAGCTGCTGTTCATGCAGGGCATCTTCGACCGCGAGGTCATCGAGCAGAACGACAAGCTCCACGTGCGCACGCAGATGGGCGTGATCGAGCTGGGCCCGGTCCGCATGCTGACCCTGCCCGGCGAGCTGCTGCCCGAGCTCGCGGTCGGCGGCTACGACGGCTCGCAGATGTTCACGACCGAGGTCGAGCTGATCGACCCGATGAACACCAACCCGCCGGACCTCGACGCCGCCCCCGAGGGCCCCTACCTCAAGCAGCGCATGGCCTCGAGCTACACCTGGCTGATCGGCCTTGGCAACGACGAGCTCGGCTACATCCTGCCGGAGTACGACTTCCAGCTTGGCGATCTGCCGTACCTGACCGAGGCCGAGGGCGACCACTACGAAGAGACCAACTCGATCGGGCCGCACATGGCGGGGCTCGTGAACGCGCAGGGCGACGCGCTGATCGAGTTCATTGATTGGCTGTGAGCTAATACTGCACAAGCGTCATGGTTGACGCGATCGAGGATGTCAGGAGCTACGGGAGGGAGGGCGCCAAGAAACTCAAGTCAGGCCACCACTGGCGTATCGCCCCAATCGGTGGCGAACATGAAGAGCGCGACATTCTCCGAGTCCAAGGAGACTACGTTGCGATGGTCAAGCAGGATATGGAGTACCGGCGGGACGAGCACCCAGGCCAACTTCAGCGAATCCTGGAGGTCATGGCGGAGACCGAGGGGGGCCAGAAGGTCTTGTTGGGGTCGACCCCGGCCGCGAGTGGCTTCAACCAGGCTCTCGTCGAGGTCCTCGGAGAGGATGAAGCCAAGCAGCTGAAGGCCGAAGTCAAGGGGAAGGTCATCGACCCCTACGACGGGCTAAAAGGCAACGAGAAGGCGTTCAAGCTGCGGATGCGTAGGCGCGGGCATTACCTATAGTTTGACTCCTGCGTTGTGATGAAGGGGAACGAGATGCCTGGCGCCTCGAACTCCCATACCCCTATCGAGCCAGGGCCCCCTGCGGGGTGCATTTGTCCCCAGCAGGTTGGTCCTCGCTCGTCGGAGACGTCGGCGCACAACCATTGGCGACCGAGCTGCAGCCCACGCAGGCCTGGAAGCCCAACGCGCCAGGGGGGGTCGTCGCACTCTCGCGTCTGGTCGTAGTGCTCCGTGCGCGGGCCCCAGCACACGAGCTCGCGCGCGGCACCGCGATCTTCGATCGCGCAGAAGAACCCCTCGCCCGCCTCGAGCTCGACCGCGTCGGCGATCCCAGGGATCTTGATGATGTCACCGCGAGGCTGCTTCTCAGGGACATCACAGCGAAGCGAGTCGCCGGTACACGAGATGCTGCCGTCACGGTGACGCGCGCACACGGCAGGCGAAGGCGCGAGCTCGACCGCAACCTCGATGACGTCGTCAAACCCCGATAGGGGCTCCGGCGTGGGCCATGAAGCGGCCTCGTCACCGTCGAGGTTCGGGGTCTCACCCCAGCACGCGACCTCCCCATTCGAGTGAACCACGCAGGCGGTGCTCTTGCCGGCGGCGAGATCGGTCGCGTCGTCGATTCCTTGGACTCGGGTCGGCGTGAGTGTGGCGCGGGCGCGACCGTCACCGAGCTGCCCGTCCTGACCATGAACACCCCAGCAGTGGACCTGACCGGCACGCCCCCGTGCGCACGCGAAGCCATGGCCGAGGCCGAGCTCGACGACATCGCCGAGGCCGCGAACCGGGCCTGCGCGCAGCTCCCGGTAGCTCGATCGCCTCACGCACATCAAGCTATCGTCTGCTCGCCGCACGCACAGCTCATTGCCGAATCGTTCGAAGCCAACGGCGTCGTCGACAGGCGGTTGGTAGACGTTGGGCGTGACCGAGTCCGAGCAGGTCACTTGCCCCAGAGACATCACGCAGATCGTGTGGGCGTTGGCGATGAGGTCCTCCCCGCGCAGCTCACTGACCTCGATCTTGGCCCGGCGCTTGTTGACGCAGCGCAGCTCACCGCCCTCGTGGATGACGCAGAGCCCGTCTTCGTACCGGGAGATCGCCCTCGCCGGGCTGAGATAGGGGACGCGACGCACGCGATCGTCTTCCCAGTTCATGCACGACACCGTCCCGTCGAGCGCTGCGAGCACGCAGGCGCCACCGTAAAAGGTCTCGACCCTGTGAGCCGGCCCCGCGCCCGCGAGCTTGCGGATCTTGCCGCTGATCTCACACTCGACGCTGCCCGTGGCCAATATTGCGCAGCTGCCCTGGAGATCGACTGCGTTCGTGATCCCCGTTGCTTTGACCACCCACGTCCCGGCTTGTCGACGTACCGAGTGCACGACACCAGCTTCATCGAGGACGAGGAACTGGAATTGGGGAGCTCCGCTCAGCTCGACCGCGAACTCGATGGCGTCGATGCGCTCGGGCCTGGGTGGGACGTCACGCTCGAAGCAGTAGAGCTTCTGGGCCCCGGTCCGTACGCAGCCCATGCGATTGCTGACAGCGAGCTCCACGATGTCGCCAACGCCGTCGACGACCGTCCACTCCTCAGGCAGCTCGGCGTCCCTGGGGGGAAACCACGCGAGCCGCCCGGCCTCGTCAACGACGTACTGCGCTGTATGGTCCAGGCTCGTGTAGACCGTGCGGGCGTACGGCGGCGGCGAGTGGTACCAGAACGTGGTCTCGCGCAGCTGCATGTGGCCAAAGCAATGGACCTCACCTGCGCCCGTCAACGCGCACCGACGGTGGCCGTAGCCTTCGAGCTGTACGATATCCGTGAGTCCGAGGACCGCACGGGGAACCCTGGCCAGGACCCCGGGGACCATACCGCCGAGGCTGCCGTCGCGCTCGACGCCCCAGCACACCAGCCGCCCATCATCGCGCGCCCAACATGCGTCCACGTCACCCATGGCGAGGGTCTCGACGCCACGGATAGGCGCGGGCGCCGGTTCGGGCTCGGGCTCGGTGAGAATCCGAGCGGCCTGTGGAACCCCTCCTTCGGCGTTGGTGGTGCATCCGAGCCCGAGCAGACCGACAAGGAGGGCCGCACTGAGGGGGGCGGTTGTGGGACACTGGACCATGGCGAGGGCGCGGCGCTCTCGGTCTCGATGACGTCGACGCGCTCGAGCGTGATGTCGTGGACAAAGTAACACGGCCTGAGTGCCTGCGAGCGCGGGCGGCTAGGTAGTTCAAACGGGTGATCGTCCCGCTTGTCGGCGAGCTCGCGGGCGATGACGAGTTGCACGCTCAGTAGAGGTCGATGGGGGGCGGTTCACCCAGCCACGGGGAGATGTTGTTGGTGTGGCCGTAGCCGCACTGGCCGGCGTTGTTGCGACCCCAGCAGCGCAAGGTACCGTCCTCGAACACGGCGACGTTGTGGTAGTCGCCCGAGACGAGATCGACTGCGGGGCCGGGCAGGGCCGCGATCGACGGCGGCATCTCGCCGGGGTCGTCGCCCTGAGGGCTGATCGCCGAGATTGATGCCGAGATTACGCAGCTGAGCCGGTTCCTCAGCGAGCACCCCAACACGAAGCAGACGATTCGCGTCTATCCGGGATCGACGCACTCCTATCGTCCACATTCGACCAAGCCAGGGACGTGGTGCAGGCACTCACAGGAGTCGATCTGCGTGAACCCGGCCGCAGTCAAGGCTCTGCAGCGGCGCATGGAGGCAACGGGCGTCACCGCACCATCGACCGAGCGACTCGCACTCGTTCTTTACGAGTCAAACATCGACCCGGCGATCTTCAATGATATCGACGACAAATGGCTCGCGCGCTTGGCCAACGAGAGGGTATTGCCAAGCGTCGAGCGGCTCTCAGCCCTGAGCTCGACGGGTCGGGTCGAGGGGCTGGGAGAGTGGATGTCGTTCATGGCCAAGAAAGACAGTGACGCAGACGTCACCCGGACGGTCGCCGAACTACGCGAGGCCGAGCGTCTGCTCGGTGAGTACCCGGGGGACACAATCAGCGTTGGTGGGGACAAGCGAGCGCCTCCGAACCCCGACAACCAGGCGGAGACGCTCGCGAGCTTTGACATCGGGATCAAATCTCCAGATGGTAAAATCCTGCGCAGCGTCGACGTCACGCACGCGGACAAGCCGGTCAAGCACATCTCACAACTTCGCCCTGGCGTGGCTCACGCCGCCAAGAAGGTCAAGAAGCGAGATGCGGCGGGTGAGCCGATCCCCGGCAAGCGCGACGCGATCATCCGAATGGAGCTGAAGCCGTTCCGAACTGAGAAGGAAAAGGGAATTGAAGAGCTGAAGGCGGATGGTACATACATGCGGGCCACCCGCGAGACGCCCCCTCGGGAGCTCGAGAACACCAACATCTACGACAAGTTTACCGATGATCTCAACGGCAGGCCCGAAGAAAGCAACGTGCTCGACCGCGTCACCTTGGTTGATCAAAACACCGGCGAAGGGTTGGCGGTCTACGATCGAGACGGAACGACCTGGACCCGCACGAAGTGAGCCATGAGCGACACCTACATCCATGAGTTCCCAGGCATCCAACGACAGTTTTTGTTTGTCCCGCCCGAGGACGCGAGCGAGATTGACATCGCCGAGGCCGCCACCGAGGGCATTTTTGCCCTGGCCCAGGGGCTGTTCGAGCCGGTCGCACTCGAGCTCGAACTCGCGGTCTGTGAGCGCGAGACCTTCGTTGTACGTAAACACCAGGGCCTGTCGGGGCGTTGGCTGTTGGTCCGCGAGCGACTGCCGGCCAACGTTGACACCGTCGACAACCCAGCCCGCTTCGTCACGGTCACGTGCGAGGCTCTCACGGCTTCCGCCACGAACGAGTTCGTGGCGGCCGCGGTCGCCCAGCAGGTCGACGAGCCTGGGCTTATGGTGACCTGGCAGACGATGACGCTGCTCACCAGCTGCGCGAAACTACCTCTCGACATCGTCGGAGAGACGATCGCGGTCACGCATGGCGCGGGGACAGTCACGCATCCGGTCGAGCGGCGCAACGGTGAGGGCTGGGTCTACGGTCCGCTCGGAACCAGCACGTTGGTCGCACCGATCGACCTGATGGTTCTCAACGACCTCGGTGAGCTGACGCTGACCATGTCCATACACTGGTCGCTGTGGAGTCAGCCGAGTGCGCGGGGACATGCCCAGGTGGTCCACTCCGTCGAGCGCTTGCTCGCCCGAGGGTGGACGGAAGAGCATTGACGCGAGCCCCCAAGCCGGCGGAAAGGACATCCGATAGGGGGTCGGGGGTGGGGTGAACGTCGCGCCGCTCATTCTCGGCGTGTGGATCGGCAGGCGAAGTGGGCTCGGGTGGGGTCGGGTGGCGAGACGCCGGTCGTCGGTGTCGTCCATGTTTGCGTCGTCGCCTCCTCGTTGCCCTCCCACACGAAGCCGTCACCGCACACCGCGGGCGCACACGAGGCTGGACAGTCGTCGGTGTCGATGTCGTTGCCGTCGTCGCACATCTCGACGTCGAGCTGCACAAACCCGTCGCCACACGAAGCCGCGAGGCAGGTGTCGAGGCAGTCGTCGGTGTTGTCGGCGTTTGCGTCGTCGCAGGCCTCGCCGACCTGCACGACGCCGTCGCCACAGCTCGCCATCACGCAGCTGTTTGTTGCACGCGTCGTCGTCGACCATGTTGCCGTCGTCGCAGCCCTCGACGCCCTCTTGCAGGTAGCCGTCGCCACAGCTGGCGCTGACGCAGGTGTCGAGGCAGGCGTCGGTGTTGTCGCCGTTGCCGTCGTCGCACGCCTCACCGGGGTCGACGTTGCCGTCGCCGCAGAACCCAGGATCACCGTCGCCATCGCCATCGCCATCGCCATCGCCATCGCCGTCACCATCGCCGTCACCGTCGCCGTCGCCGGGGTCGCCGTCGCCATCGCCATCGCCATCGCCATCGCCATCACCGGTCTCGGACCCGGTCATGCCCGACGCCGACGTGGTGGTTGCGTCGTCGTTGCACCCCACGGCTGCGAGGCCCACAAGCGAAGTCAATACAGTGGTACGTAGCAAAGTCTGGTTGTTCACGGACACGACTTTACTCTCGGCGTCATCGCTACTCAACGTATTCCAACCTGCACTGCCCCCATTTAATGGTGGCGTGCGATTGTGCGCACCCGGGGAACGTGGGAGTGTCGAGCGCAGGTGAGCATTGGTGCCCACAGGTGTGATCTCCCCGAATGCAAACTGCCCGCGGGACAATGTACCGAGCGTATTGTGAGTTGTTTTGGGGGTATCGGCAATCGCGCCATTGACCGCTCGAGCGATCTCGAGCATGCCCAGCGCGTCGAGCTTGCGCTGGCGCCGGCTCGCGCGTGTGCAATGTGGGCTCGGGCACGAGCGCGAAGCTCGTCTGCGCGCCGCAGCACTGAGCTGGCGCGCTTCGTTCTAACAATCACGTGGTGCGGGAGGCCCAGGCCCAGGCCAAACAGCGACGACGCGGCGCCGGGGAGCATGACGCCGATGGTCACCCGCGCCGCGCCGATTTGGGGGGCACACACGCCAGCCACAGCGTGTGTGCATTGCTCATGAATAATCGTTGTGACTGGAGCGAACTCAGCCTTGGAGCCCGTACACGAACGCTTGCAAGAATACGTCCGGGCAGTCGCCGCCGCCGGGGCCCACATCGCAGTCCCCCACCGAGCACGCGCCGTCGACGAACTCGATCTCGCACCACTCGCCTTCCCAGCTGCTGTTGTTGTTCTCGTCGATGACCTCGATCTCCCGCTCGTAGACGCCCTTGCCGTCGCCGGCGTAGTCGATCTGCCACGCGTAGACGGCCCAGCCCCCGTTCCCGTCGTTGACCTGGAACTCGCGGTACAGGCTGCCGTTGAGCTTCAGGTTCCACTCTCCGTTGAGGGACTCGTCCAGGAGCGGGCTCTGGCGCTGGAAGCGGCCCTCGTGGACGCCTGCCACCTCCCAGCCAGATTCATCGTAGCCCCACCGAAAGGGGGCGAAGTCGGGCGAGGGGGCGATGTCGATGGAGTAGTCCTCGGCGGAGGGGGCGAGCGTTGGGAGCGAGCCCGTGCTCGTCGCGAGCTCACCGCCCCACATGCGCAAGTAATCCTTGGTGAAGCCGAAGGTCTCGTCGTCGAACGTCCCGCTGAGGCTGTAGTCGACGCCGTCGCGCGTGGTGACAGTATCCAGCGTGCAGCCGTCGCGAACGAGCGACACGCTCTCCACGGTCTCGACCGCGAGCACATCCGTGGTCGTGCGGGTGAAGGTGGAGTTCTCGCCCCCGGTGTCCGTGAGCACCGCGTTGCCGCTCACGGTCGTCGTGACTCGCCAGTGATCGGGGTGGTAGCTGACCGTCCACTCGAAGTCGCCGCTGTCCCGATCGTAGCTCCCGATGATCCGGGTCATCAGGATGCCGTCGGGGTCGTAGTCGAAGGTGCACGAGTCCTCGGTGCACTCCCCCTGCGTCAGATGATAGGAGAGCTCCGCCGGGTGATACAGCCAGTCGCCACACGACAGCGACAGCTCGGGGACAGGGACGGCCTCCGGGCTGACACCCGGCGCGGGCGCGTTGATGTCACCGTGATCCACCGGATCCACTGGCTCGTCATGGAGGAGGAACTCGGCCTCTCCGCTAAACTCCGGCGAGCAGGCTAGCAGGAATGTGAATGGAGCCACGAGGGTGAGCGCGTATTTGTGCATCGTTCCATGTGTACCTTAAACCACGCAAAGTTGCAGCAGAAGTGTCGCAATTACTAATGATCTGTTCTTCGATGTGGTCGCAGGTGTTGAGGTCCTCGTCGGGCACGTTGGCGCAGGTGTGGCCGCCGAACACGGCGACGGGCCGGTCCGCGCTGATCCGCGAGCCGCTCAGCGCCTGCACGTTCACCCCAAACAGCGGGTCCTCGTCGGGCACGCTGACCTGGCGCAGGCGCTCGAGCGACCGGGCTTTTTGTTCGGGGGTCATCGCGCCGGCGAAGTCCTGAATACCGAGCTCGCGGGCGACGGCCGCGACCGCTGCCGGGTGATCGCCGCTGCGAATCGCAACCCGCAGGCCGAGCGCGCGCAGGCGCTCGATCGCCGCGTGGGCGTCGGGGCGGATCGTGTCGGCGAGGGCCAGCAGCGCGACCGGCCGGTGATCGATCTCGACCAGCACCGGGGTGTCGCCGCGCTCGAACGCCTGGTTGAGCGCGGCGCCAAATCGGTCTTGGTGGTCGATCCAGCTCAGGCTGCCGATCCGCAGGTGACGCCCCGTGAAGGCCGTGCCGGCCTGCGGCTCGAATGTCGCGACGCGACCCCGGCCGACGCGGACCTCGATCGTGGCAGCGCCGATCTCGACGCCCAGCTCAGCCTGGGCCGACGCCCAGCGGCGCAGCGACTGCGCGACCGGGTGACCGCTGCCGTGCTCACTGCGGCGAGGTACTAGGAGCCTAGCAAGACGTCGGAGAAGTTGTAGCGACCGTGCCGCGCAGCACGTGCATGAGCTTCGCGGTGCCTGGTCGCTCGGCCAGCGTCCGCCGCACCGTCGCGCAGAGCGAGACCTCCCCGCCGATGTCGGCCTCGAGCACGCGCACGAGCCCGTCATCAGCCAGTCCAAAGGGATCGAGATCTGCGTCGGGCAGCAGCGCGAGCCAGCGATGGGCGATGACCTGGGCGCGCAAGTGGTGGGCGTCGTTGGTCACCAGGCGGGGACGTAGGTCGAGGTGGCCACCGTCGCGCAGCGGCCAGGACCGACCGTCGACCCCTGGCCCCGTCCAGGCGGCCAGGGGATGCTCGGCGAGCTCGGCCGCGGTCCGCGGGGCGCTGCGGCGATCGAGGTACCCGCGGGACGCGAGGATCACGAGCGGCACGGACACGAGCTCGTGACTGACCCAAGCAGGATCCTCGCGCCACGCCCCAAAGTGAACCACGAAGTCTGCGTCGTCGAGGGTGAGGTCATGGGGGTTGGCGCGCACGCTGAGCTCGAGGGCGAGCTCGGGTGCCGCCGATTCGTGCAGCAGCAGCACCATGGTCAGGGCCGCGGGCGGCAGGCCCGGCGGCAACACGATCCGCAGCGGCTCACTGGAACCTCGACCGATGTCTCGCGCCGCGGCCATGAGCGCCGCGCCCTCGGCCAGCAGCGTACGCCCGCGCTCGGTCAAGATCCGGCCCGCCGGAGTCAGCGTCACTCCGCGGGCGCCTCGCTCGACGAGCGCCACGCCCACGCGCGCCTCGAGGGTGTCGACGCGGCGCCTCAGCGTACCGCGCGGGACGCCGAGCTGCGTCGAGGCCCCGAGGAACGACCCGGTCTCGACCACAGCCAGGAAAGCGCGCAGCTCTTCGAGATCCATAGGGCGAAGGATCGCACGGTTGGTCGTTCGGCGGCCAGGAGGTGATCGTATCCGGCCAGCTCGGGACCCACGCGGGTGAGAGCCTGTGCACGCATGAAACGTCTCGTCTCCGTATTGCTCCCCATCCATGTGCTCCTCATGCTCGCTGGCTGTAACCGCGACTCCAAGCCGGCCCAGGACGGATCAGTCGAGCTGATCTCGACAGCGAACGCGGCACCACCGCCAAGCGTCGAGCTCGATCCCAGCGTCGGCGGCGAGCCCGGCCCAGTCTATGAGGCCTACCTCAACCCGATGCAGGAGCCGGCCGAGGAGTCCGATGCCCCCAAGGCCGCCCCAGCGATGTTTCGCTCGAGCACGCCGTCGAAAACCCGAGCTCAGCGCGTCGCCGACGGCCACCGCGGTCACGGCAAGGTCCGGTTCAGCAAAGATCTCAGCCGCGCCTGGGTCGACGTCAAGATCGAGGGCGTCGCCGTCGACACCATCAACATGTTCCACATCCACTGCGGCAAGCCTGGGGTCCTCGGTCCGATCCTCGTCGACTTCTCCCTGCTGAGCGAGAGCATCCAGGCGAACTTCGTCGATGACGGGGTGTTCTCGGTCGAGGTCACCAACGAGGTCATCACCGCGACGGCGGAGCACGGCCACGGAGCGCTCGCCGCGTTCACTGCTGGGTGCCTCGTTGGCAGCGCCTCGCTCGAGGTCGACAAGCCGACCAAGGTCTCGACGGTGGCCGGCATGGCCGCGATCGCGGCCGAGGGCGAGCTCTACTTCAATCTCCACACCACGGGGCAGACCTTCTACGGCGACCTCCGCGGCCAGATCCTGCCGCCTGACTGAGCTCGCGGCCACACCAACAACGAGCTCGCTGCATGCGCGGGCCCGCAGCGGCGCCAGCCGCCGCGCGAGCCGGGGCGTCCACCCCCACGGCTGGACCCGCGCCAGGGCCCCGAGGCCCGGCGCGTCGATCGTTGGCGCGTCGAGGTCGGCGACGACGATCTCCGGCAGCGTCACCCCGGCCCGGCGCAGCGCGGTCAAGAACGCCTCCCGCGGCCGCCGCCGGACCAGGACCACGTCATCGGGGCGCGCGAACAACAAGGGCAAGGTCTCGGCGGAAAGGACATCCGATAGGGGGTCGGGGGTGGGGTGAACCTCGCGCCGCTCATTTCGCCGTGTTGATCGGCAGGCGAAGTGGGCTCGGGTGGGGTCGGTTGGCGAACAGGCCCCCAACTTCACCCCGTTCGGCGCGGTCTCGCGCCGGCTTCACGACACCGTACGCACCAACGGTCTCGACCTCACCATTCGCCACGACGGCGTAGGCCAGGCCCGGCACCCCGGAGCCCGGCATCTCGCGATCAATGAAATCATCGATCGGTTCCGTGGGCACTGCCGCTTGCAGGATCGTATAAAAAGCCCGCAGCGAGTGGACCGATGCGGGCTTTAGAATTTGGCGTCATTCGCCCTGTGGGAATGAGGCGTTTTTACTTACCGGTCTCGCTCAGGACCTTGACCAGTTCATGAAGGTCTTTCACGATATAATCCGGCTTGTTTGCGAGGGGGTAGAGCGACTTTCCGGGTCGGGTGACGAAAGCGGTTTGCAGGCCAACGTTATCGGCTCCGGCGATGTCCCAGCCGTGGGCGGCGATCATCATGGCGTCTTTGGCATCGATGCCGAGATCGGCTAACACCATCTTGTAGGGCTCCGGATGCGGTTTGTATGTTTTGGTCGACTCGACGGTGTAGCTCTTCTCAAACAGGTCGGTCAGGCCGGCATTTTTGAACTGGGTGGCGACACCCGTTGGCGAGGAGTTGGTGAGACTGACAATCGTGTACCCCTGTTTCTTCAGAGCCTTGAGGCCCTCGACCACATCAGCGTGTGGTGGCAGGGAGCGCAGTGGGGTGACGATGGATTTTTTGGCCTCTTCGTAGGTCAGCTTGATGCCCTGGGTATCCGCCACCATCATCAGCGCGGCGGTGCCGATTTCGCCGAAGCTGTGGTAGCTGCCACTCGCGGTCTCCACCAATGAGTAGTGCAGCATGGTCGAGAACCACAGCGGCAGCAGGTCCTCACGACCGCCAAGTGCCTTGCCGACTGATTTTTTCAACGGGGCGAGATCCAGCAGGGTTTCGTTGACGTCGAAGATCAGGACTTTGGGTTTGGACATGGTTTTGTGAGGTTGACTCTGCGGAGCTCCTCGAGCGTTCGTAACGGTGAGCAGGACGACGGCGACGGCCGTGATGAGCAGCAGAACGCTGCGTAGTTTTGATTTGTGCTTCATAGTAGAGAGAGTGTGTTCATTCGGAGAAATCGGCGAGCACGATGTTCTCGGCGAAGCTTTGGTAGGCAGATTCAAACTGCTTGGCCATGACGTCAGGAAACACGTGGAACTCCTCTGCTTCCAGTGCGGTGACGATGGCCTCGGAGACACTCGAGGGAGCATCGGTCTGTTCAAATCCGGCGCCAGCAGCCATTTCGGTATCAATCGGTCCCGGGTGCACGCTGACGACGGCCACGCCTTTTTTGCCCAGCTTTTCCCTCAGCCCCTGGGTCAGGGAATAGGACGCCGCCTTGGAGGCAGAGTAGGTGGAGAGATCGGCGAAGTTCTTGATCGATGCCACCGAGTTCAGCTGCACCAGGGCTCCTTGATTTCCCTCGAGGATACCGGCGAATGATTGGGCGACACGGAGCAGGCCATAGACGTTGATATCAAATTCATAGGCAAGCGACGCCTCAGCCTTTTCATCAAGCGGAGAAGAAACGGCCAGGACACCAGCGTTGTTCACCACCACATCGACGTCTTGAGCTTGCTCCGCGAGCCGTTTGATCGACGCAGCATCCGCCAGATCGGCCTCGAGGGTGACCACTTGATCTCCGTATTGCTTCTCCAACTCAGCGGTCGATTCCGGATTCCTCACCGCGAGGTACACTTTCTTGGCGCCGTGGTTGAGGAATGATTTCACGATGGCTTTTCCGATGCCGCGATTGGCACCGGTGACGAGGGCCACTTTGTTTTTGATTTCAATACTCATGTTTTTGTCGGGCTTGTGTGCTGGTTGATCTCAGAATGTCGCCTGGCTTGTTCTCGAGTGTAGTGGGCAGCTCGTCACTTTCTGGTGTTTTGCGTGTGTTTCATATGGAGAACGGACACAAGTAGACCGGTCGTCTATTCATCGGTAAAAAGGGGGGCGGCTCAGGAGGCGGTGCTTAAACGCTGGCGGATGATCTCGATGGCGCGGCGCATGGGAGCGACATCACGATTCAACACGGTGCGCTGTTGTGATCCGGACCAGAGGTCCATGATGAAATCGGCTTCCGAGGCGGTATCGAAGCCGGCGGGCAGATCTCCCTGGCTGACGGCGAGATCTAGAGTTTGTTGGAAAATGAAAATCGTGTCCTTGAACCCTTTCGAGAGAGCTTCGCGCATGGCGTCACTGAGGCTGGAGACCTCGGCGGCGAGTTTTTGCATCAAACAGGGGCATTTGCAGCCTGATTTTTCAATCTCCTCCATCACTGAAGTGAACATGGCAATCAGGCGGTCTGTTGCAGCGAGTTCCACCTCTGATTCTAATAATATCTTGCGGCGTTGGGCGTTGGAGGTCTTCGAGTAGTGTTTCAACATCTCGACCCCAAACTGCTCCTTCGAGTCAAAGTAATGGTAAAACGACCCCTTCGGCACCTTCACCGCAGTCAGAATCTGATTCAGCCCGACCGAGCCGAAGCTTCGCTCCAGCATGATCTGTTCCGCAGCATCAAGGATGCGTTCTTTGGTGGCTGGCTCACTCATTTGGTTACTTTCCGAGCGGAGATTAGACCAGTCGTCTAGCAAGTCAAGGGGGGCTTCGAGAATTTGGGTTGGCCAGTGGCCTGGACGAGGTCGTACGGGAGAGACCGGCGAGAGCTGTCGGCGCGGTCTCAGACCTGGTGGATGACGGCGGGGCCCGCGCCTAGCGATGGGTCACAGAGCAGGCCTGTGCCGTCGTGACATCGGCACAGCGTGGCAGGTGGTCAACTTCGGCGAGCGCCTCGTTGGGTTTGGCGACCTCCCGCACGCGATGCACGAGCTTGCGGGTCCGCTGCCCCGGTGCATCTCCCAACAGCTGCCGGTCCGCGACCGAGGCTCCGTAGCATGACGCCAGGGCCGGCTGCTCCTGCGCGAGGAGCTCGGGCGCGTCCTCGCAACCGAGCTCGTCGAGTGAGCGGCCGTGACGTTCGAGCACACGGCCGAGTCGCTCGTGGGTCCACCTCGCAACTTCGGTGACCTCTTCGCTGGTGGGGGCGCCGAGCGAGTGGAAGCGCAGCTCGCCCTCGTCGTCCCTCACGTACACGCCATCGAGCACGAGGCAATGAAAGTGCACGTTGAGTCGCAGCGAGGAGTCGCCGCGCTGGATGAAGGTGACGGCACCGAACAGCGCATCCTCGACCGAGTCCAGGCCGAGCCGTGCCTTCGCGCGCCGCCGAAGCGAGCGGCGCAACGACACGATGAACGCGTCGAGTACGTCGGCACACAGCTTTCGGTCCTAGCCCATCGCGTAGCGCAGCCGCCACGGCAGCGAGCACACCCACTGCCGAACCGGGACCTCCGGGAACACCTCGTCGACGAGGTGGGCCGCGACATCAGCCATGCGCCGGCCCGCGCAAGATGGGCAGAATCCTCGCTTCTTGCACGAGAACGCCACGGCCAGCGACTCGCCACATT
>NZ_JMCC02000082.1 GCF_000737335.2 Enhygromyxa salina
CTACATGAAGGCCAACCCCCAGCCGTTGCCGTTGCTCATGGTGACGTCCTGGACGTTGCTACCGTCAGCGAGGTTGGCGCTGCGGATCATGCCCGCGGACCGTGCAACCCAGTAGATCAGCCCCGCCTCCGTGTCGATGTCGAGGCCCTGGATGACCGATTGCCCGTTGAGCAGCACGCTGGGGTTGGCCCCATCGAGCTCGGCGACGAAGAGGTTGTCGGCCCGGTTCGAGTAGTACACCAGGCCGCCCGCGGGATCGACCGCGACCGCGACCCCTTGTCCGCCCAGGTTCGGAACGATGACCTCTTGGTCGCTGCCGTCGTAGTTGACCCGATACAGCTGGGTGTTGTTGTAGGTGATGAAGTACAGCTTCTGGTTGACCGGGTCGGCGGCCAACCCCGAGGGGCTGCCGGCCACGCCGACCTCCACCACGTTGTTGCCGTCGAGATCGGCGCGCATGACCTGGTCGAGGAAGAACTCCGACCAGAACACGTAGCCGGCGCTCGAGTCCACGGCCAGGCCGTAGACGTTGTCACCCACGACGATGTCGACCGGGTTGGCCCCGTCGGCGTCCGACCGGGTGATGGTGGCGCCATGATCGTAGTAGAGGTGTCCGTTGGCCGGATCCGTGGCGACCCTTCGTGGATACGCGCTACAACCCCCACCCGCGGGAGCTCCTGGTGCCCCTTTGCCAGCCCCCCGCGCTCGCCCTCGACCTGGCGCCTGGGGCCCCGGAGATCCGCGGGCCGATCGCGGCCCTGTGCGGTGAGCTCGGGCGGATCCTCGCTCGCCCTCCGGAGTCGATCGTCCCGACCGCGTGCGGCCGCGCTGCGCTGGCCGTGGGCCTGCGCGCCCTCGCCCTCGCCGACACAGACGGCCGCGACGAGGTCGTCGTCCCCAGCTTCGCCTGCCCGCAGGTCATCGAGGCCGTGCTCGACGCGGGCCTGCGACCGGTGCTGTGCGACCTCGCCCCGGACCGCCCCGTCCCCGACCTGCCAGCGTTCGCGGCCGCGACCGGCGAGCGCAGCTTGGCGATCGTCGCGGCCTCCGTGCTCAGAGCCAAGATCGAGCTCGAGGCCCTCGACGCCTGGGCCCGGGCCCGGGGTATCTGCGTGATCGATGACGCCGCCCAGGCATTTGACGGGCGCGGATCCACGGATGACCCGCGCGGACCTGCGGCCAGCCGAGGGAGCCTGGGCGTGCTCAGCTTTGGCCGTCACAAGCCGATCTGCGCCGGCGCTGGGGGAGCCTTGGTGATCCACGACGCGAGCTTGGCTCCGCTGGTCGAGCGCGCCCGCGCGGAGCTCGACGCTCGCTGGCGCCAGACTTCGCTGGCCGGGGACGCTCGCCGCCGGCCATGGTTCACCGACGTGCGCGAGGCTCTGGAGCACCCTCCCGCGGCGCCCGCCCGCGCCGACATGGACCCGACAACGGCCACGCGGGTGCTCGCCCGCCTCGGTGAAGGGCACGAGCTCGACGCCGCCCGGCGCGTGTCCGCCGAGCTCGCCGACGCCCTGCCAGCTTGTGCGCGCCCCCGCCCCCACGACCCGGCCCTCCCCCAGCTCTACTTCGCCGTCGAGGTCGAGCCCGCGCACCGCCACGCGCTCGCCACCCAGCTCGCCGCGGCTGGGGTCGAGAGCAGCTGGCTGTACCTGCCCCTGCACCACAGCTCGCGCTACCGCCCCTACGCCCGCGGACCTGTGCCCGAGGCCGACGCCCTGTGGCCCAAGCTCCTGCTCTTGCCCACGCGCGGGTGGCTGACCCCAAGCCAGCGCCGCCGCGTGGTCGGAGCGCTCGCCTCACTCTCGATCCCCGGTCCTGCGACCCGAGAGGCTCAACCATGAGCGCGTCCGTCGACCTGCGCTGGTCCCCCTACGCCAGTCAGGCTTGGGGCGATCACGTGGCTGCCGTGTTCGGGGGCCGCTTCGAACACCACGCGGTCACCCTCGACGGCCGCGCGCAGCTGTGGGCGCCGATCCTGCGCGGGGGCCCCCTCGCCCGCGAAGGCTTTTGCTGCGGGCACATCGGCTACGGCGGAGTCTACGAAGCCAAGTCCGGCCAACCCGCCCCGGTCCGCCGCCAGCTCGCCGCCCTCGCGCGACTCAGCGACACCCTCGACGAGCCCTGCTTGCGCCTCGTCACGCCGCCGATCAGTCCCGCCGAGGCCGTCTGTCCGAGCTGGGCCGAACACCGCAGCCAGACCGCGATCAAGCTGCTGGGCAAGGCCTGTCCCGACCTCCGCTCGAGCTACGACGGCGCCGTGCGTACGGCCCTGCGCAAGGCCCTGCGTCGTCCTGGGCTGCGCGTGGGTCTGCTCGGGCCGCAAGAGCGAGGCGCCGCCATCGAACTCGTACACGCCACGCAGACCCGCGTCGAGGCCCCGTACCTGAGCCCCCCGGCGCTCATCGAGGGCATGATCCCCGCCAAGCCCAACCCCAATTTTTTGGCCGTCGGCACCTGGCTTGGCCCTGAGCTCCTCAGTGTCGGACTGTTCGTCATCAACGGCCGCCAAGCTGCCTACTATCTCAACGGCTGGAGCGCGCCTGCCCGCGAGCTCGGTCCCAACTACCCCATGCTCGACGCCGCCTTGCACCTCCTGACCCTTCGCGGGGTCGAGCGCGTCGACCTTGGCTTCTCTCACCAGCGCTCCCTCACCGATCACAAGCGCCGCTGGGGCGCCGAGCTGCACACCTTCCTCCGCCTCCCCACTCCCTTCGAGAACTGACCATGTCCCGACTGCACGCCTTCATCGAGCTCGATCGCCTGGCGATCGCCGCTTTGACCTCCGGATACGACCTCGGCGAGATCACGGCCGTCGAGCCCCTCGTCGCGGGGATCATCAACACCAACTACGTCGTGCGCACGAGCACCGGCGAGTGCTTGCTCCGTCTCTACCCGCCGCAGCGCAGCGCCGACGCCCTGCGCTTCGAGTTCTCCACCCTCGAGCGCCTCGGCGAGGCCGCGTTTCCGTGCCCGCGGGTGATCCGCGACCGCGCTGGTGAGGCGATCGGCTGGTCAGAGGCCCACGCCCGCCACTACGCCGTGCTCGAGTTCATCCCCGGGCAGACCCTGGCCCGCGAGGCCATCGACACCAACATCGTCGAGCAGATCGGTCGCTTGTTCGCCAGCATGCAGCGCACGCTCAGCGGCTTCGTTCCCCAGGGCCAAAAGCCTCGGGCGGACCTCGAGTTCGTGCGCGAGCTCGGCGCGAACACCCTCGCCCGAATCGCAGCCTTGCCCGCGCACACTGACGGTCCGGCCACGGCCGCCCGCCTCGAGCGGATCTGGGCCGCGTCCCACGTCCGCTTCACCGACGCGGAGGGTCGAGAGCCGCCGCTCGAGCGCGGGGTCGTTCACGCCGATCTCTACTTCGACAACGTCATCGTCCAGGGCGATCGAGTCCGCGGGATCATCGACTTGCCAGCCCTCGCCATGCTGCTGCTCCCGCTTGGGACCCACGAAGCACGGTCGGGAGCCGCTCGCGACCACGCGTGACGCGGAGCCGCGCGCCGTCGAGCGCAGTCGTGATCATGGGGGCGACCGGGGCAGCGAGCGAAGCGTGTCCCGGCGGGCGCACAGCTGCGGGTCTTTGCTGGTCTCACAGTGCTGCTCGACCCGCGCCAACGCGGCGGCGGTGTCGAGCTGATCCACCAGCGCGACAAGACCACCGAGCAGCCGAAACGCCTGGGCGCCCGGCCGCTCGGCGACGAGCTCCGGCCAGGCGTCGTGGCCGGGCTTTCCAGTACACCACGCGGCCGAGCATGCGTGATCGCCTCTCCACGCTCTCGCACGTTGCGATGGATCTGTGGCGGCGCACCGGCCAAGCGGCGCACCGCAGGCGCCTCCCCTGAGCCCAAGCGACGGTTCGACCCTCACGGCCTGGTCTGGGCCGTGTCGTGTCCGCCCCTCGATTTTTCATGGACGCAGGCTCCGAGCGATGGTAGGCATCCCGTGAAAATGCAATCACATTGCATGTGCATGATCATCCAGACGAGCGGGGAGGCCTGGTCGTGAGTGGGGCCTCGCCTAGCCCAACCCATGGGGGAGGAGTCGATCGCCTGGGGGCGGTCGCAAGCGCGACCTGTGCGATCCACTGTGCGGTCTCGAGCTTGCTACCCGGGCTCTTCATCGCCCTGGGTCTGGGTGGGATGCTGAGCCACGAAGCGGAGTGGACCTTGACGGGCGTGGCCTTGCTGTTCGCGGGCGTGGCCTTGGTGATCGGCTGGCGGCGGCATCGGTCGTTCGCGGTCGCGCTCGCCTTCGGCCTTGGCATCTGCGGCCTACTGCTTGCCCGCTACGTCGAGGAGACGGGCGCGCTCGGCCTCGGCACCACGCTCGCCATCGTCGCCGGATCCACCCTCGTCGTCGGCCACCTGTCGAACATCCGCGCCGCACGGCTGTGTAATCCAGACCGCCAGGCATGACGCCAGAGCGCACCAAGATCACGATCCTCAGCGGCTTCCTTGGGTCGGGCAAGACCACGCTGCTCAACGCGCTGCTGCGAGCCACGCCCGAGCCCCTCGACGTGATCGTGAACGACTACGGGGCCGTCAACGTCGACGCCCAGCTCGTGGGGGGCCCCGACGCTGGCGAGGGAGAGGTCGCCCTGCAGGGCGGCTGTATCTGCTGTTCAATCCAGGGGGACCTGCTGGACGCGCTGCTCACGATGATTCGGCGGCCCTCGCGACCTCGCCACATCCTCATCGAGACCAGCGGGGTGTCCGATCCCGCCCCGGTCGCGCGCGCTTGCTTGCACCCACGGCTGCGCGACTTCGTCGAGCTGTCGGCGATCGTCGTGTGCGTCGACCCGAGCGAGTTTACCCAGCTCACTGGCCAAGCTTGGGAGCTTGCTACGGACCAGGTCCGGGTCGCGGACTTCGTGGTCTTGACGAAGGGTGAGCTCACGGTGAATACATGCACACTTGCGCACCTTCCGCCGTGTCTACAATGCAAGTCTTTCCGTGCGAGTGACACGAATGTATCGCGCAGCCCAACATGATCAGCAATCCGTCCAAACGTTTCAGTAACCATCGAGTGTCGCAGGTTGGCACGATCCCCGTCTCGCTCGTCGGCCCTCGAGCGCGAATCTAACGATTACACATTCTCATGACGAGCCCTCCGCGCTTCGTGTATAAGGGCACCCCTGATGACAGACCCGACCAAGATCCCCGAAGCCGCCGCCAACCTCGAGGTCAAGATGTTCACCATCGCCGTGGACAGCTTCGATCCCGTGGCCCTCGTATTCAGCCTCGTCAAAGACGTCGTGGGTGCCGTGTTTTCCCGGCTCGTCGACGTGATTCGGGCCAATCAAAAATATGCCAATCCCCCGTCCGCGGTACAGTTGCCCACGACCGGAAACTTCTTTGTCTTCTATCAAAACGGAAGCACCGGCCAGCTCATGTACGGCCGATGGGACGGGAGCACCTGGACCGATGGTAATGTGATACCCGACGTGACGATGTCAGCGGGCCCCGGCGCCGTCGTGTTCAACAACACGATCTACGTGTTTTTTCAGGGCGCGGAAAACAACGGGACCCTCTGGTACATTACGTCCACTGATGGCAGCAGCTGGAGCGCCGCTAGGCAGGTGCCCGGCGCCAGCTTGAACGACTCGCCATCGGCGGCGGTTCTCAACGGCAGCCTTCACGTGTTCTACCGGCAAGGCAAGGACCTCCACCAGTGCTCGTCTACCGACGGCGACAGCTGGTCGGGCATCAGCGCGATTATCCTCGGCACGATCGCTCTGTCGTGCTCGCCGTCGGCGACCGTGTTCGAATCCAATCTGCGTGTGTTCTATCAGGGCTGCTCGGGCTCGGCACCCAACGGCAAGATCTACTACGTCAAGTCAACTGATGGGAGCAATTGGGGAAGCTCGGACACCCAGGTGTCTGGCCAGCCAGGTATCGTGGGGACCCCCTCGGCGGTCTGCTACAACGACAGCGTCTATCTCCTGTACATGCTGCTCGACGGAACGCTGTGGTACACCAAGTCCAGCAATGGAAGCAGCTGGCTGAGCGGCATCCAGGCGGCGCCCTTGCAGCTGACCGACTCGCCCGCGCCAATCGTGTTCACTCCACCCGGCGGCAAGAGCCAGATCTACTACTTGGCCCAGGGGGTCGCGGAGTCCGGGGTCCTGTGGTGCAACACGTACAATGGCAGCCAGTGGACCTCGATGGCGCCCGCGGCACATTCTTCGGTCATGTCGCGCTCGCCGGGGCCCGTCGTGTACAACGGCCGCCTGTATGCCTTCTACAAGGGCGCGGACAACGAAAGTCTCTACTACAGCGAATCATCGGACGGGGTCGAGTGGTCGGGCAGCATCCAGGTGCCCGACGCAGGCCTGCGTGACACGCCGAACGCGATCGCGTACCAGGGCAACCTCTATGTCTTCTACCGAGGTGGCAGCAACGGGCTGTGGTACAGCCGCTATGATGGAAGCTCGTGGTCCCAGTCGCTGGGCGGGACCGGCCAGTCTCTGAGCACTGCCCCGTCCTCGGTCGTGTTCAACAACAAGATCTATCTGTTTCACAATTCCAACAGCGCAGGATCGACTGATATGTATTGGTCAACCTTCGACGGAAAGAATTGGACCAAGAACGTCACGGTGCCCGGCGTGTACATGCAGGAGTCACCGTCGGCGGTCGTGTTCAACGGCAAGATCTACGTGTTCTACCAGAGCAGTGACCCGGGAGCCCTGTTCTACAAGACCTTCGACGGAAACTCGTCCTGGTCTGAAACCCTCTTTCCAAACTGCCTGCCCAACAACAATCCCTACGCAGCTCAACTGGCCTCCAACGGCTCGCCCGGAGCGGTCGTGTACAACGGCAAGATCCACGTGTTCTATCAGGCCTCCGACGCCACCTACACATGGCAAGGCGGCAACGGGTTGCTGGGCTATTTCTCGTCGTCCGACGGCCAGCACTGGAGCTGGTCCAAGCCACAGGTGCCGGCCTCGAGTCAAAGCCCCACGGGCGTGGTGGTGGCGCTGGCCCAGGACGAATGGGACGCCGTCAGCACCGCTTTGAAGTTGCCGCTGTGAAGCGTGCGTGACAGTGCTGGATCAGGCCAGCGGTCTCGCCTCGAGACCAGGCTGGTCAGGTCTTCACAGTCACCATCGCGCCGTCCGATCACGAGAATCGATGGCACGCCTGCAAGCGCTCATGGCAGCGCTTCGCCGACCAACCCCGTCACGCCGCGGTCGGCGAAGCGCTGCTCGAGCGCCCTGTAGTAGCCCTCACTGGGCGGCGCGATGCCAAGCGCGACCTGCTCGGTGTCGAGCCGGGGCAGCTTGGCCTCCCACAGGTGATTGTAGGGCAGCAGCGTGAGCTGCTCGACCCCGAGCTCGCGGAGCGTCGCGCAGATCCGATCGAGGGACGCGTCGCCGTCGTTGAGGCCGGGGACCACGGCCATGCGGATCTCGAGCTCGGGGCCACCGTCGCGCGTCAGCAAGCGCTCGAGGTTGGCGAGGATCTGGACGCTGTCGTGACCGACCAGCTCGAGGTGTCGCTGGCGACCGCCGGCCTTGATGTCGAACAAGATCAAGTCGAGGTCGGGCAACAGTGGCTCGAGCAGAGCAAACGGATAGTGGCCGCTGGTCTCGAGCGCGAGGTGGAGCCCGGCCTGCTTGGCGCGTGGCAAGAACCCGCGCAGAAATTCCGAGGCCAGGACCGGCTCGCCGCCCGACAGGGTCACGCCGCCGCCGCTCGTCGCGTAGAAGTGCCGATCAGCGATCACCGCGTCGAGCAGCCGTTCGACCGTCCATCGCTCGCCGACCATGACCAGCGCGTTGCTCGGGCACACGTCCACGCACGCGCTGCAGTGGGTGCAGGCGTCCCATCGCACGCGATCGATCATGCGGTCGAGGATCGCGTCCTCGGGGCACAGGCTCACGCACAGCCGACAGCCCGGTAGACACCGGTCGACGTGGTACGAGAGCTCCGGCTGGGGGCGGCGGCTCTCGGGGTTTTGACACCACCGACACGCGAGCGCGCAACCCTTGAAGAACACGACCGTACGGATCCCCGGCCCGTCGTGGACCGAGAAGCGCTGCACGTCGAACACGACCGCTTCGTCTTCGCTGCTCACGAGACCCCCGGGCGGCCGTGAGAGGCGCGGGCGATGATCTCGTCCTTCATCGTGGGTGTGAGGTCGTTGAAGTAGGCGCTGTAGCCCGAGATCCGCACGACGAGGCCGCGGTGGCGGTCGGGGTAGAGCTTGGCGTCGATCAGCTCGTCGACGTCGATCACGTTGTATTGGATCTGCATGCCCCCGGCCGCGAAGTAGCCGCAGGTGAGCGCGTCGACGATCGTCGCGCCCGAGGGCCCGCCCGCGAGCTGCGGATCCAGGCTCTCGTTGAGCGCGAGGCCGTTGCCAACATGGACGCCCCCGACCCCAGTGACCGCGAGCAGCGAGGCGGTCGGGCCCAGCGAGTCGGCGCCGTTGGCCGGGGAGACGCCGTTGGCCAGGGGCCGCCCGGCCGCGCGACCGCTGGGCAGGGCGCCGAGCCGAGCGCCAAAGCCAACGTGGGTGGTCATCGACCAAAAGCCCGGCGCGTAGGGTCCACCGCGAGGGTTGTGATGACGCCGGACCTCCTTGGCGTAGGCGCGCGCGACCTCGCCGGCCCAGCGCTCTGGTCGTCCGTGGTCCTGGCCGTACTTGGACACCTTGTCGAGCAGGCGGCTGCGAAGCTGCTCGTGATCGCGAAAGTCGAGATCGACCGCGCGCATCAACTCGGCCAGGCTCAGCCGACCTTGCTCGACGACCAGCTCCTCGATCGCGGTCAGCGAGTCGGCGACGTCGGCGAGGCCGACCCCCTGCATGCCCGTGGAGTCGTAGCGCGCCCCGCCTTCGGTCACGTCGCGGCCGGCCTCGATGCAGCCATCGACGAGGATCGAGAGCAGCGGCGTCGGTCGGCACTGGGCGTGGGCGCGCTCGATCGCGTCGTTTCCGGCCACGGCCTCGCCCACGGTCGCGGCCAGGCGCTGGCGGAACGCCGACCAGATCTTGGCCATCAGGTCCGCGCGCGAAGCATGCTGGCGCAGCGCGGGCTCGCGGAGGACCTCGTCGAGCACCGCGGGCAGCGAGATGAAGCCGGCTCCGGCGGCGGGGAACGACGAGTAGGGCACCCCCCACTCGACGCATCCGACGATCGAAAAATTGCGCGCGTCGGCCTCGGAGACCCCAAGATCACGCAGCGCCGGGATGATCTGGGCCTCGTTGAACAGCGCCGGCTGGCCGCCGCCTTTGCCGATGATCTCGCAGGCGAGCTCGCGCAATGGCTTGGGGCTGCGCTCGTGCAGTCGCAGGTGAATGTTTGGCTGGCGCAGGCGTACGCGGTCGTAGGCCAGGAGCCACAGCTCGGTCAGCTCGTTGCTCGCGTCGGCCCCGTCGGCCTTGGTGCCACCAAGGGTCAGGCCCGAGGCCGAGGACAAGCCCGAGAAGAACTCCGTGGCCATCGCGTTGAACAGCGGCAGCTGCTCCGAGGCCTTGGCGAGCACGCAGCCAAGCAGCTCGACGGCGCGGGCTCGATCGATCCGGCCGATCGCCAGGTCCCGATCGTAGAAGGGCCACAGGTACTGGTCGACCCGCCCGAATGACACGCCGTGCTGGAAGCTCTCTTGGTGGATCGCAACCCAAGTCATGATCACGCTCTGCAGTGCCTCGTGGAAGTTGCGAGCCGGATACGCGGGGACGCGGGCGAGGATCTTGGCGAGCTCGCGCAGCTCGGCCGCGCGCACAGGATCCGAGCGCTCGAGTCGGCGCGCCTCGTCGGCGCAGTGCCTGGCCCAGCGCGCGCCGAACTCGATGACCGCGCTGGCGACGATCTCACCGGCTTCGTAGAACCCGGCCTGCACGTCCGCGCCCGCGCCCCGACGAGCCTCGCGCAGCTGTCCGCGGATCCCGACGAAGCCGAGCTCGAGCACCCGGGGAAAGTCCGGGGTCACGTGCGAGATGCCGGCGAATTGCGTCAACACGAAGCGCCGCCCCTCGGTCAGCTTGTTCTGCAGCTCGATGTCCTTGGCGAACAGCGGCCCCCGAGCCATCACCGAGCGCGAGAACCAAAACGGAAAGATCTCATGCTCGAGGCACCAGCGCTGCCGGGGGGTCGTGCGCAGCGGATTGATCGGTCGCACGTCGAGCTGGTCGAGCTCCGGCAACAGCAGCATGCCGCCGTAGTCTGGATGCAGCGCCGCGCCGACCCGGTGGCGGGTGGGGTTGCCGACGAGCAGCTCGTTGGCGTGGATCTCGAGCTCGGCGTGGGCCAGCGTGTGGGCGAGCGCCTTGGCGAAGCTCACGATCACCGGTTGAGTCTGCGCACGTCGGTCGAGGCGCAGCCACAGCTCCTGCAGGCGCTTGGACATGATCAGCCGCCAACGCTCGACGGGGGCGCCGGCTGCGAGGTTGTCCTCGAGGGCCTTGCGCAGGGCGGCGAAGTGCAGCGGCGCGAGGTGCTTGGCGAGGCGTGACATGGGCGCTTCAACCTGCATCGCCTCGGTCATCAACTCGGCCTTCTGCGTGCACAGACCGTACTGCGCCGCCAAGATCGCCTCACGCAGACGCTCGAGCCGGGGCAAAGGCTCGAGCGCACGCGTGGCCAAGGCGCCGCTCGGGGCTGATGCCAACTTCGCTGGTTGCATGCGTGCACTATGGGTCGGCCGGAGCACGAGCCCGCCCGCTAGAGTTGCGCTTTATCGTCGAGTGCCACAGCGAGCAGGCGGCGCTGAAGTCCGCTCACGATCGCGACTCGATGGCCCGCGACAGCGGCACCGATTACCCACCGTGACCCATGCGCCACATACGCCACATGTGCCACGCCATCGGTCAGCCCAGGTGAAACAGTACATACCAGCCAGCTCATGCAGCGGAACGTTGCCATTGTTGGGCTTTTACCCGCGCACTGACCAAGGTTGTCCATGCGCTCGCGGCCTCGCCCCCTCCACTGGATCCTATCTTGTACTTGTACCTGCGCCTGCGCCGAGCCAGCTGAGCCTGAGATCGCCGCGGACAGAGGTACCGAAGCGGTTGAGATCCTCGGCCTGCCACCGGACGTAGCCCCGCAGCTGAGCGAGCTCGACGCGGTGTTCACCGTGTCCGAGGGTCCCTTCGCTATCCGTGAGACCATCGCTGGTGAACACCTTGCGTTCCCCGATATCACCCGCCTCGCCGACGGCCGATTGTTGCTGGTCTACCGTGAAGCGGGCATGCACGCCGTCGACACGAGCGGCCAGCTGGTCAAGCAGTTTGGCCAGCCCGATGGCCACGGCTGGTCCGAGCCCGAGCTGTTGTGGGACGAGCCGGACATCGACGATCGGGATCCCTCGATCACCACCCTGGCCGACGGCACGGTCTCGCTCAACTACTTTCGCTACCAGTTTCAGCCCACGCTCAACGGTCCCCTATCGGTCTACCAAGTGTTCTATGGCGAATCCCACGATGACGGCGCGAGCTTCGGCCCGCCCTCGATCATCGCAGGCCAGATGGACTATCCCGACGCTGGTATCGGGTCGGAGGGGGTGTGGGAAGACGCTGGTGGCGTGCCGATCACTGTCCGAGCCTGCTCGAGCCCGGTCGTCGAGCTCGACGGCCGGGTCGTCGCGCCGCTCTATGGCGGACCGCCGTGGGTGCCGGGCAACCCGGACTCACCGCGCTCGCAAGTCATCCTGGCCACGAGCGAGACCCACGGTCAGAGCTGGTCCGAGGCAGCCCTGTCGCTCGACCCGGCCGCGGATGCGTGGCTGCAAGAGCCCTCGATCTTGGCCCTCGACGACCAGCGCTTGCTCATGCACGTGCGCGTGGCCGAGGGCGACAGTCCCGACAACGCCGCAGACATGCGCCAAGCCGTTAGCGAGGACGGTGGCCTGAGCTGGTCCGAGTATGTGCCTTTTGACTTCATCGGCCAGGCCCCGGATCTGGCCCGGCTCGACAGCGGGTTGCTCGTGTCCGCGTTTCGCTGGGTCGACGACACGATGACCCAGACCGCGGTGAACTTCATGTACTCGATGGACGAGGGGCAGAGCTGGAGTGAGATGATCTCGATTGTTCCGCCACAATTCAGCGATGTCGGCTATCCCTCGATCCTCGAGCTCGACGACGGGCGTGTGATGTTCGTCTACTACGTGAGCGGGACCAGCATCCGCGCGACCATCTACGACGTCGAGCTCGTCGAGCTAGATCCGGGCTGAGGCCCGAGTCGCGTCCTGTATTATGTTCATCGCGGCCCCAGCCCAACAGACATCAGGATATGAGATCGCTGCTGAAAAGATGATTGCCGACATCGCATCGATCTCGCCCTCGTCGACGACTGCGGGCGCCCCCACCGATCACGGCGGGACCCGCTTGTCGAGCTGGTGCTTCTTGAGCAGCCGCATCAACTGAAACCGGTTGCGCAGGCCCAGAAGCCGCCACGCTCGGTCTTGCACCCCGCCGGCCTGCTCGAGCGCGGCCGAGATTTGCTCGGTGGTCAGGCTCGCGGGCTCGACCTCGGGGCGTGGCGCGGGCTCGGCATCCGCCCGCGGATCCAGCTGCAGCGCGCTGCGACCCTCGACGACGCTGCGCATCAGCGCGGTCCACAGCAGGCCGTCGAGCTCGCGGACGTGGGTGTGATAGCTGCGCCCAAGCAGCTCGCGGATCGTGGCCGCCTCGATCGCCGGCCAGGCGTGGGCGGGGTCGCCCTGGTCAAACAACTTTTGCGCGGCGCTGGGATCATTGCTGGCGACGCGCCGCAGCAGCTCGACGACCAGCAGGGCAATGTCCTCGCGCCGCTCGGGCAGGCCCGGGACCTCGATCTGCAGCCGAAAGCGAGCCGCGAGGTCGTGCTTGAGCTGCTCGAAGCGGCGGTTGGTCGCGGCGATCAGGCGCAGGTCGGCGCGCTGGGCTCGGGCGTCGCCTAGCCGTT
Organism: Enhygromyxa salina; assembly: GCF_000737335.2. Lineage (GTDB taxonomy): Bacteria > Myxococcota_A > Polyangia > Nannocystales > Nannocystaceae > Plesiocystis > Plesiocystis salina_C. The sequence continues at coordinate 12,896 of NZ_JMCC02000082.1, forward strand.
GGTACTCGCCGCTGTCGAGCACCCGCAGAAGGTGGGCCTGGAGCTCGTGGCTGAGCTCGCCGATCTCGTCGAGGAACAGCGAGCTGTTGTCGGCGGCGCCGATCAAGCCCGCGCGCGCGGGCATCCCCGGGTTGGGGTAGTCGCGGATGTTGCCGAACAGCTCGGCGTCGATCAGTCCGTCTGGAAAGGTCGCGGCGTTGCGAGAGACCAAGGCGTGGCCACGCCGCTCGGACAGCGCGTGAACGGCCTGGGCGACCAGCTCCTTGCCGACCCCGCTCGGGCCCCCAACCAGCACGTGGACGTCGCGCTGGGCCGCAAACCAGATCTGCCCGCGCAAGTTCCACGCTGGCGGACTCTCGCCGACCATGCCGAACGCGTCGGCGCGGCCGAAGCTGGGCAGCAGCTCGCTTGGCAGATCGATCGCAGCGAGCTCGGCGGGGCGCTGCGCGACCAGCAACAATAGCTCGCCCCGGAGCTCGACGACGGCCCCCGCGCGGACCGGCGTTGGCCGCTTGGCGACGCGTCCGTCGATCTCCAGCGTGCGGCGGCCAAGGTTCTCGATCGTCAGCGAGTCAGCCGCGCCCGCGCGGATCCGCAGCTGCACCCGCGAGATCCGCGAGCTGGTCAGCGGCCCCCCAACCAGATTGTTGCCGGGCCGCTGGCGGATCAACGCCAGGCGCTCGTCGCCGCCCGGCCCCCGGCCAAACACCCAGCCAGACTTGGGCTCGAGCTGGGGATCCGGGAGCAGCACCTCGCCGATCCGCTCGGGCTCATCCCGGCTCCAGACCACCACCAGGGCCGGAAATTCGCGCACCCGCGCGATCGTCTGAGTCGCGTGTCGATCCGTGCTGACAGTGACGGTCTCCACCGAAGCTCAACGCTACACGGCGAGGGCCCGACTGTCGACGTGCGGTGCACGTGCGGTGCACGTGCGACCAACGTGCACGCACCCCTCTCGATCGCGGATCAGCGGCGTCATCGGCCGCTTTGAGCCCGGCCGGGGCTGGCACGAGCGCTGCACTACGTCGAAGTGCGCATGACCCAGTCGTGTTCATTCCGAACCGCAGGTCTGCCTCAATCCCGAACCTCAGGAATACAAATCATGGCACTCAAAGCATACTGGAAACGCATTAAACTCTCGGACCTCACCTCCAACTCGACGGTCAATTTCGACTTTGGCGAGCCGGTCACACCGGTGATGTTTGGCCTGTGCGGCTACTCGCTCTCGTTCACCAAAGGCAAGGGTCACAACGTGGCCTGGATGCAGGTCTCGGCCACCCTTGGGACCGGCTCGGCGGGTGTGGTCCCGCTCGCGTTGACCGGCAAGATGTACGACAACGGCGGCAACCAAGCCGACCCCGAGACCTCGTACCTCGACTATACCGTGCTCGGCTGGACCGGCTCGAACTCGGGGCTCGTCAGCCTTGGCACCGGCGTGCTGGAGGCCAGCGGAAGCTCGTACCAGCCAAGCTCGATCCCCCCGACCGTCTACGCCTCGGCGCCCGTGCTTGGCGGCTTCGAGGCCAACTACAGCGAGAGTGACAACCAGGTGATGCAGATCAGCATGTCGGCGGCCCTGAGCGGGACCAACGTCGCGCTCAGCGGTGAGATGGTCGACAACAAGCGCCATCACGTGGCCAACGTGCAGCTGGCCGGCGGCGCGTTGCTGTCGGGCGTCAGCGCGCCGGGGTTTGCGATCAAGACCATCAGCAACAAGCAAACCAGCGCGAACGTAGCTGTTGCCTTCGCCGACGCGCTCCCCTCGGGCACGAGGCTGATCGACTGCGCCGCGATCTTGAACGGCTTCACGGTCGGCTACTCCAGCGGCAAGGCCCACGACATCGCCACCATCCAGATCGGGCAGCAGGGCGGCAACGGCCATCCTTACGTGTCGGGGACCGACGTGATCGTGCCCGGCCCGATGGCCCTCATGACCGACAAGGGCACGCCAAACCACGACCAGGACGACGCAATCAGCGGTATCGACATGACCGTGATCGGAATCTACGTATAATCTGGTCGGCGCTCCAATCATCACATTCGAACTCGACTGTCTGTTCTTCGTCGCGTGAGTTCGTGGCGCGAATTGTCGCGCCGCGAGCTCGCGGGCTTCCTCCGTTCATCTCGCGCTCGGTGCTCCAATGTCAAAGCAAGCCTCGTCCCCCTCGGTTCCCTCCATCCGCTCGTTCCAGTTCAACGCCACCACCGCGGGCGGCGTCAAGGACAGCGTCAACCTGTTTCGCGGCGACGTGAACCTCGAGCAGCCCCTGTTCACCATGCCGGGTCGGACCGAGACCACCGACGTCAAGGTCTCGCTGCTGTACCAGAGCAACGTCCATCACGACGCGATGACCTTCAACCGGGGCGCGCCGACCAGCGTCGTGGGGCTGGGTTGGAGCTGCCCCGGCGACTCGATCGAGCTCCAGGGCAGCCCGGCCGAGGCCAACGGCAATCGCCACTACGCGCTGGTCCGCAACGGCGGCAGCAACCCGCTGATCCGCGAGCCCGAGCAACCCTTGCTGTTCGAGCTGAGCGCCGCCGAGGCCGGCGGCCTCGCGCCCGGGCAGGTGGTCCCGCAGTCTGTGGTCGCGGCCTTTGGCCAGCACGGGCTGGCCGTGGATCCAAGCGCGACCGTGGCCGCCGCGACCGAGCCCGAGGGCTGGCTGCGGATCCTCGACGAGGTCGAGCAGCGCGAGTTCCTGCTTCAGCCAACGGCGACCGGCTGGACCGCGTTCGACGGAGGCGAGGCCTACCAGCTGGTTCAATTTCAGTTCAGCAAGGTGCTCTACTACCCAACCTGGGAGCGCTGGGTGGTGATCGACGACTCGGGCCAGAGCTCGTCCTACGGCGGGCTCACGGGGCCAGGGGTTGGGGGCTTCGCGAGCTCGGTCGGCAACAGCATCGAGTGGGCGGTGGTCTGGACTTCGGAGTCGGGCGTGGCCCAGTGGTCGGGCGCCTCGTCGCAGCCGGTCGGCCAGCAGCAGCGCGCCCGCGCCTGGAACCTGGCCAGCAAGACCAACCTGTGGGGCGATCGGATCCAATATGCCTACAACGAGCAGTGGCCGGTCGACCCAAGCAGCGGCGTCCGACCTGTCGTCGAACAGCTGGTCTGTAGCGGCGGCCAGCCCTACACCAAGGCCTGCTACCTGACCAGCATCACCGACGTGTTCGGGCGGCGGGCGGTGTTCGTGTACAACGACAAGCTCTGGGCCAGCGGCGTGGGTGCCCCCCGCGAATACGCGGATCCCCACAGGCCGACCCCCGGCAACGCCGCCAACGGCTGGCAGGATCGCTACGAGACCCAGTACCTGGCGTCGATCGAGGTCGCGGACCCCGAGGGCGCGCCGCTGTATGCGGTCGCGCTCAGCTACGCGCCCCGACCTGGCAACGGCTCGGCCAGCGCGGTCGCCAACGTCAACCCCAACCCAACCGACGGCGATCCGGGTGACTTCTACAAGCGCTACCTGACCGCGGTGACCCTGACCAACGAGCTTGGCGTCGCGCAGCCGCCGGTTTGCTTCAACTACTACCTCGACGCCACCGACGAGCCCGGGTACAGCCCCGGCGCCCTGGCCTCGGCGACCTCGACGACCGGCGGGACGGCGCGCTGGCGCTACACCGAGCAGCAGCTGGATCTGTGCGACCGGGCGCTCGAGGTCGTGCCTCCCGCCGAGTTCGGCACCGCCGTCACCCCGCGGACCTGGTTTGGTGATGACTACGCCGTGAGCATGTGGTTCGACCTGCTGGGCAACCGCGCCTCGCTGGCGATCCACACCTGGCAGGGCCGCTGGGACGCGTGGACGCCCGCGTGGGGTCCGATCCTCGCAACCGAGTCCTCAGGCTTTGACCTCGACTCGCTCGAGGTCGTGACCGGGTCCGACTTTGTCGCGATCTCCTACGTCAGCGCGGGCCAGCGCAAGGTCTATGTGTTCAACAAAGATCCGCGCACGACCGGCAACTGGACGCCCGCCGAGATCTCCGGGGTCGAGACCGGACCCAGCACCCCGTGTCTGAGCTACTCGACCAGCTACGGACCGGCGACCCTGTCCGCGGGCGCGACCTTCTTGATGGTTCACTACGCCCCGGCGCTGCAGAGCTACGCCTACGATCGCGTGACGTGGCGCTGGTCGACCCGCGAGTGGTCGATCTTCACGAGCACGATCGGCGACGGCGCCCAGCTCGTGGCCCAGGCCGAGTACTACCTGACCCTCGACGCCCAAGGTCGCTACGCGCTCACCTACCTCGACGCGCAGCTGAACTGGCGATCCGGCGGCAGCGGGAGCCTCAGCAACCTCAACGATCCCAGCAAGGCGGTGCTGATCCCCGGCAGCTCGGTGGTCGTGGTCGGCCAGCTCGTCAGCTCCGGATCGACCAGCCTCAGCTATGGCGTGTCGATGTTGCAGTGGGACGCCAACTACCAGATACAAGTCAGCAGCTTCAGCGCCACGGACTCGGTTCAGATCAACTGGATCCCGCAGCTGATCGACGACACCATGGTCGCCGTCGGCGGCAGGATGTGGCGCTTCGACGGGCTCAATTGGTTCCTCAACGAGGCCCTGGTCATCGCCGCGCCGGCCTCGGGCTGGAACCAGCGCTTCGCCTACGGGCCCGACTACGCAATCCAGGTCTACGTCGACGCCAGTGAACACGTCGCGCCCGACGGGGCTCGCGTCGTCGGCTACGACGCGGGCGAGGTCGGCTCGTGGCTTGGAGCCCGGGCGATCCCCAGCAGCGCGTCGTTCGGCAGCACCGACGCGTGGCCCTCGGCCGGGACCAGCGACTACCTGACGATCGGTGAGTACCTCTACTACCGCGACGACGCGGCCGACTGGAGCGCCGTGATCCAGGCTGGCCCGAGCGAGAACCTGGGCGACCTGATCGGCAGCGGCGTGGCGCTAGACACCAACGCGACCGTCAATCAGGGCCCGGCGTTCATCGCGTTCAACGCCACGAACACCGCGACCGGAGCCCGAGCTCCAACGGCGGCGTTCGTGCTCGGTAACGGTCAGGCGCTCGCCGAGACCGACATCGGCGCGGGGATGCGAATGATCACCGGCACCGACCCCGACCACGGCCAACCCGGGGTCACCCCAGCCGGCCCCGCGACCTTGCTGCTGATCCCCGACAGCGCGGTCTCCTTCACGCAGGCGTCGAGCTACACGCTGTACCGCTACGTCGGCAACCAGCTCGACGGCAAGATCCGCCACTACCAAGTCTCGACCTTCGAGACCGACAACGGATTTGGCGACCCGCTCGCCACTGCGATCCGCGTCGACCCCGAGACCGCGGCGTGTGATCCCAGCGGCCAGTGGATCAAGTACTACCGCTCGGTCGTCGCCCCAGGGGTCGCAACGGTCGAGCTCGATCCAGCGACCGAGCTCCCAGCCAGCGGCGATGCGCCCTACGGATTCGTCACCGTCCGCTACCTCAATGGGGTCGAGCAAGTCGTCGGCGAGACCCTCGGCGCGTCGGCCCTCGACGGGATGATGCTGGCGCTCGAGGCCCACGACGATCAGGGCCGGCAGCTGTCGGCCGTCGAGCTCGATTGGGACGTGTACCAGGCGATCGCGCCGGATCCGAGCAACGCCGCGATCCCCTCGCGCCCACTGCGGGGTGGCTTCGCGGTCCAGGCCGGCGGCAGCTTGGTCAAAGACGGCGTCAGCTCGGCGCGGACCAACAGCTTTTGCACCGACGGCTTCGACGCCCCGTTCTCGACCACGCCGCTGAGCACGTCCACGTCGGGCGTGGGCTCGTCCGGGGTCCTCGAGACCCAGACCACCCGCAGCTACCTGGCGATCCAGCTCGACGACGCGGTCAGCCAGGGCGTGTTTCGGACCCTCAACCTGCGCGCGCAGCCGATCCAAACTACGACCGCGTGGCAGCGGGCCGGTCAGGCCAGCCTGGTCACCGCCGCGAGCGCGTCGACCTGGAAGCTCTGGGCCTCGCAGCTGGGCGCGAGCGTGGTGGTGCCGGCCAAGCAGGCCAGCTTTTCCTGGCTCGGCGATCCTGCCCGGGTCCAGTTCCCGTTCCCCAGCTACCAGCCGAACAGCTCGATCGAAGGCTGGCGCCGGACCGAGTGCGTGACCGTGCGCAACGATCGGGGCTCGAGCACCGAGAGCCTCGACGCCATGAACGTGGCGCAGTCGGTGCTCTACGACCAAACCGGCTCCCTACCCGTCGCCGGCCTCGACAACGGCTCGCTGGCCGCCAAGCAATGGGCCTACCTCGGGTTCGAGGCCTACGAGGTCACGACCGGCTGGACCCTGGCCGGGACCCGCGAGGTCAGCGGGGACGCCTACTTCGGCAGCCAGTCGCTGGGGCTGCCCGCAGCCGCCAGCGTGACCACCGAGGTCGCGGTCCTGCCGAGCGCCAGCGCCTACGTGCTTGGCTTCGCCGTCAAGACGCCGGCCAGCTTTACGCCCAGCGCCGACACCACCTGGACGATCCGCTACACCGGCGGCGGCGTGGCCCCCGACCCCGTCCCGATCAGCGCGACCGACGGGACCTGGGCGTTCCGTACGATCGGCCTGCGCTTCGCCGCCGATGATCGCCCAACGTCGATCACGGTCACCGCGAGCAACGCCAACGACGCCGAGATCCTGATCGACAGCGTCTACCTGATCCCGCTGGGCTCGAGCTTCTCGGCCCAGGCCTACGAGCCGCGCTACAACCAGACCGTCAGCGGGATGACGATGACCGGCTTCACGAACCGCTCGCTCTACGACGAGTTCCGCCAGGTCACCGGCTCGATCGACGAGCGCGGCTTGCTGCGCAGGGCCGGCGGCAAGGCGCTGTCCCGGACCAATTCTAGCGACGGCCAATTCTCGACCCGCGCCCCCAATGCCGATCTGAAGGTCGTGTTCGCCGACTATGGGACCTGCGACGACTTCTGTCGCGGCGCCGAGTGGCAGGCTCGTTGGACGCCCAATGATCCGGGCGCCTGGGTTCAGCAGCCAGGCCTGCTGACGACCGACAGCGGCGGGTTGCTGCGCTTCGTCGGCGATCCCAGCCTCACCAGCGCCGCGGTGGTGGTCGGGATCCAGCCCCGCAGCGAGGCTCAGAGCAAGTCGGTGTCGCTCAGCTTCGCCGCCGACTACTCGATCGGCTGGGATCCCGGGATCGGCTGGACCGCCGCGGGGCCCGGCTGGAGTCCGCAGCCCGTCGCCCACCCCGCGACCCTGGCGAGCGACTGGATGCTGGTCTTCAGCGACGGGCAGCTGTTGTTCTTCGCTGGCAACCAGCTGATCTACAGCAGCCCGTGGAGCTCGGGGGTTCCCGCGGACATCACCTTGGTCGCCTCGGGTCCGCTCGCGCTGCGCTACCTCGGGGTCGGCGGGGGTCCGCGGGTCAGCCTCGACTACAGCGACGGCAACGGGGTCACGCTGCAATCGCAGACCCTGCATGGCGACGACGCCTCGGTCGCCGCCAGCATCACCGATGCCCTTGGCCGGACCGTCGCGTCGACCAAGTTCGCGCCTGCGAGCTTCGAGAAGCCGGCCGACCTGCCGATCCTCGCCTACCTCGACGGCTTCGTGGATCGCCAGGCGTTCTTGGCTGCGATGGCCGACAGCTGGGTGCTGACCGGGACCGTCGCCAACTACTACCGGGGCCAGCCGATCAATGGCTACACCCCGTCTGACGACGGCGGCTACCCCTACACCGGGAACCGCTACGAGCTCGCGCCGAAGGGGCGCAAGCTCGAGACCGGTCAACCCGGGGCCAGCACGGCGATCCACGCTGTCGATCAGCCGCCGTCGACCCGGCAGACCACCTGGAACCAGTACGGCTGCAACCCAGCGATCAACCTCGGTGGGGTCGAGCTCGCCGCCGGGAGCTACTACGAGGAGCTCTCGACGGGGCCGCTCGGCAACGCGACCAAGCGCTGGCGGGCCTTTGATCGCCGCCAGGTCGCCGCCGAGCTCGCTGGCGCCTCCGCCGAGATCCTGACCCAGACGATGTCCCAGCAAGAGTGGCTGGAACAGCAAGGACACGTGGTCGGCAAGACTCGCGCGTCGACACCCAATCAATTCGACAACACCGTGTTCAGCAACACCTTGGGCGAACAGGTGGCCTCGCAGGCGCCGGGCATCGCCGCCGGCTGGACGCTCCGCGATCCCTCGGGTCGGGTTCGCGTCGCCGGGCTCGGCGACGCGAACACCGTCGCCTATGTCGTCTACGACGGGCTCGGGCGCGCGCTCGAGTGCGGCCGGATCGACGCCACCCGCGACGCGCTCCCCGGGGTGATCGACGATCCAAGCTGGCCGCTCGCTGACCCGAACCGGGTGGTCACCCGTAGCTTCACCTACGACGGCGACGGCAACGACACGTGGATGCTCGGGCAGTGCCAAGCCGTCACGACCGTGACCGCGGCCGCGACCACCATCGACCCATTGGCGTCACCGATCAGCGTGACCGAGTCCTACACCTACGACGGTCGGGGGCGGACCACGTTGATGACCCAGACCATCGACGACCAGGCCAGCCTGCCGAGCGCCAGCTTCCGCTACGCCTACAACAACACCGACGAGGTCGTCTGCGTCGGCTACCCCGAGGGCTCGCCGATCACCGAGGTTCACTACCGCTACGACGACAACGGCCGCCTGCGCTGCGTCGGTCGCACGGCCGGCGCCGCGGATCTGGCCAGCTACGGCTACGCCCCCAACGGTGATCTGATCAGCGAGCGGATCGGTGACGGGGTCCTGGACGTGGCCAACAGCTACAGCTCGCAAGGGTGGCTGGCCACGACCACGGTCGGGATCAACGGCGGGGCCCCGTGCTGGGAGCAGGCCTACGTCTACAACCCCGACAGCACGGTCCACGCCCGGACCGACACCAGCGCCGCGCCGCTGAGCGCCGGGGTCACCAGCCTCGCCTTCACCTACGACCCCCGCAAGCAGCTCGAGAGCGCGACCGCCAGCGGGGCGCTCGCGTGGTCCGAGTCGCTGTCGAGCACCGATCTCAACGGCAACATCCTTGGGGCCGAGCTCGATGGCGTGACCATGCAGGCCACCCGGGCGCCCGACTCGGATCAGATCCAGAGCGTGCAGATCGGGAGTCAACCAGCAACGGCGATCGGCCACGACCGCTTCGGCAACCTGACCTCGTTCGGCGCGACGATCACCGACTACGACCCGGTCCTCCTCCAGGCCTCGGGCTTCTCCGGGCCCGGCGGCGCCGCGCTGATCGGCTACGGCGCGGCCAGTCAGCGGTTGATCAAGCAGACCCTCGGCGCTGACGCGTCGACCCGGCTGTACTTTGGTGGGCTCTCGACCCGGCCGCTCGCGGTCTGGGAGGATGGTCGCTGGAGCGCGGCGGTCCACGGGGCTACCGGTCTGCTCGCCACGATCGGTGAGCGCGTCTGCTACCCGATCAAGGACGCGCTTCAGAGCGTTCGCCACCTGATCGACGATCAGGGCGCCCCGATCGCCAGCTTCGCCTACTCGGCGTTTGGCAGCCTGGTCGCCTCGTCCGGGGACACCGGCGTCTTGTTGCCCCGCTTCATGGGCCAAGAGCTCGACCCCGAGACCGGCTACTACGCGTTCCCGGCTCGGCTCTACGACCCGGTGCTGCGCCAGTTCCACGGCGTCGATCCTCAGCATCAGTTCCCGAGCCCCTATGTGTTCGTTGGCAACCAGCCGATCAGCAACACGGACCCGACCGGTGAGGCCGCGTGGTTTGGACTGATGGCGATGAGCGTGGTGTTCGCGGTTGGCTTCGGGCTCTCGGTCGCCACCGCTGGGCTCAGCGACCTCGCGGCGGGTGCGGTCGAGAGCATCATGGCCTGCGCCGAGGGCGTCGAAGAGGTCGACGAGGCCGTGGTGTTCACCGACGCGATCCTCGGCGAGGGCGAGATCGAGAGCGAAGTCGACGAGCTCGCCCAGCTCATCCCCAAGGAAGAGTCGCCGCAGGCAACGCCAGAGCGCACCGAGGCCACACAGCCCGACTACGGCACCAACAGCAACACATCGACCTCCTCCCTAGACAGCATCCCCGAGCCCGTTGGCGCTCCGGCAGCCGCGATGGGCAGGGCCGAGACCGTCACCCGGACCGTCACGCACATCGGCGCGCGGGCTGGCGGCGGCGTGTTCATGGGTGCGGGTGAGAGCGGCGCCCTGCAGATGATCAACCCCCGCAACAACTTCGATTGGTCCGACAGCGGCTCCCGCAAGGACCTGATCCGGGCGATGGTCGTTGGCGGGCTCGGTGGGGCGATCACGGGCGGCATGGCGTCGTTGGTCGACATGCCGCTGAGCAAGGGCCTGATTCGCAAGGTCGTTGGTGACTCACTGATCAAGCAGTCGCTCGCGGTCGTCGCCGGCAAGGGCTTGGTCGGCGTGGGCAGCTCGGACATCAACTACCTGATCACCAGCGGGTTCGGTCCCGACAAGCCGACTGTGCTGGGACTAATTGGGAATGGTGCCTGGGGCGCGGTCTCGGGCGCCGTTGGAAGCGCCCTGGGTGAGGGCTTTGGGCTGGCGAAACCCCGGCTGCAGGGCGCGATCGTGGCGATCGGCAGCAACTTGGTGATCTGTGCCGAGGTCACCATGATGTTCAACGGGCTCGACCAACACCGCTCGTAGCCCGACAAGCGCTCGACAAGCCGGGCTGGATGGCCTCGCCACCCAGCCCGGCTGCGCTCGAGCCGAGGAGCCGCAAGACCTCACCGACGCGGGAACACCACGCCGGGGTTCAACCTGTGCTGCGGATCGAGCTCATGCTTGCGCGCGGCGAAGTCGGCGTAGACTTGGTCGCCAAACGTACTCGGCCAGTCGCGCTCGCCAAAGGTCATCTCGGACTGGATGTACCGCCGCCAGTCGGGCTTCTTGCGCACGACCATATCGAACCTTCGCTCCATCTCTGCGAGCTTGGCGAAGTCGAAGGTCTTGCCGTCGGGAGACTGCCCCCACACGCCCACCGCGCTAAAGCTCTCGTCCTTGGGGTAGATCAGCGGAGGATTGAAGGTGTGGAATTGAATCGGGTACAGGTAATTGTTTCGACGCTTCCAAGCGGTGGGGTACGCCGCGGCGAGCCCATCTAGCAGCGCGCGGGCCTCGGGCGCGTCGTCATCGGGCACGAACAGCGTCAGCCAAAAGTTTTTCTCCCACTCGTGGGGCTCGTGGGCCACCACGCCGGCCCGGCCCAGCGGGTACTCGGGCCCCAGCGGGTACTTGGGCCCCAGCGGGTACTCGGGCCCCAGCGGGTACTCGGGCTTGTCGCCCTCCTCGAGAGGCTCGACGCGCAAGGTGACCTCCGCGATGACACCCAGCTGACCCATCGAGCCGAACAGCCAGCGAAACAGCGGGTCGCCGGGGGCCAGCGTGAGCAGCTCACCTGCCACGGTGTAGACCTTGACCTGCTTCACGGTCTCCCAGAACCCGCCGTATATCCAGGTCTCGTTGCCGATCCCGCCCGCGGACACAAACCCGGCCGCGGTCGCCGTCGGGCGCCCGCCATCATTGACCAACCTCAGGGCAAAGCCCCAGCTCCGCAGCATTTGGTCGACATCGAAGACGACCGCGCCAGCGCCCACGGTGATCGTGTCGACACGCTCGCAGCGATAGTGGTTCAACCCCGAGGTGTAGATGAGCAGCTCGCCCGACCTTGGCAGCGACGACCCGTTCATCGAGTGATGACGACCCTGCACGCGGACGTCGAGCTCGTGGTCCGCTGCGAAGCGCAAGACCTCCGCCAGCTCAGCGTCCGAGGCTGGCGTGGTCGAACGAAAGACCTCCGCGCTTTGGTGAAAGTCGCTGTAGTCCCTGAGCACGGTGTGCTCGTCACGAATGACCGATGGCATGGGGAGCGGGGCGCCTCAGTTGAGCCAGCCCGAGAGCTGACCTGCATCCTCACCCTGGCGAAACGCCCAGGCGTACTCGAACGCGAAGTCGTTGAAGCGCGTGCCCCGGCTGCCCGTGAGTTGTTCGACCATTGGGCTCACCCCAGCGGCGACGCCGGCCCGGAAGGCCTCGAACATGGTCAGGCTGTCGGCGACCAGCCACGACTGCATCCCGTTGGAGAGCAGTCGCCCGTGGGCCTTCTCGGGAGGCAGGTCCTCGAAGGTCACGCTGTAGCCAGCAGCCAAGCCGATCATGTCGGCGATGTCTTGACCGGTGAGGGCCTCGGGTCCGGTCAGCGTGACCCCATCGTTGTTGCCGGGCTTGACGATGAGCGCGGCGATGACCCGCGCGATGTCTCGCGCGTCGATCCAGCTGGTTCGCGCGTGACCGAGGGGCAGACGCAAGACGCGGTCGCGCTGGATCTCGGCGGCGAACGACCGAACGTTCTGCATGAGCAGGAACATGTGAGGCCGGACGTGAGTGAAGGGCATCCCGATGCCGGCGACGCAGTGCTCGGCGCGGCCCATCAGCCGGCCGAGTCGGGTCGGCGCGTCAACGTCGGCGCCGATCGCAGACAAGTGCACGATGTGACGCAACGGCTGATCAGCGCAGGTCGAGGCCACGGCCGCGGCCAGGCCCTCGAGCTGGGAGACCTCGAAGTCCAGGGCTGGATAGATCAGCGCGATGGCGTCGACGCCATCGACGGCCGCCGGCAAGCTCTGGGCCACGCCCAAGTCGCCGATCGCAAACTCGATCAGGCCCCGGTCCATCTGCTTGTGGGCAAAAAAAGTCTCGAGCTCTTCTTGCTTCTCGACTCGGGGAATCAGCACGCGACAACGCTCGCCGCGACGATTGAGTTCGAAGATGGTTTCACGTCCAATGATGCTGAGCGCTGCGGTCACGAGAATCATGTTGGAGCCTCCTCTAGGGCCGGGCGAAGTCTGAGCCCGGGTCTGAGTCCGATGCCTGGGCTGGCGCGGCATCGTGGACAAATGGGTAATCCAGCCGTCGCAGGGGCAGATCCTGAGTCAGGGCTGCCCGGGTGTTGTCTTGACCATAGTATTCGACGAGCTGCCGCCGCTGCTCGGTGCTCGCTTCGGTATCGAGACCGGGGCCGCCAGCGATGAAGCTGCGCACGGTCTCACGAATGAAGGTGATCTCACTCTCGCGGGGATCGGGCAGCCACGGGGCCTGGGCGAGGGCCTGCTGGACCAGCAACCACCGCCGACGCACCGAAGCGTTGCGCCGCTGCGTGACCTCGACCGACTGCAGCGCGCCCGGCTCGACGCCCAGCAGCGGCGCGAGAGACTCGACGAACGCCCGGGGGTTGGCTCGCAGCTGCTCGTGGGTGCGCACATGCACCCGCGCGGCGCCAAAGTGCTCGGACCACAGGCGGACCGCGGCGTGGATCCGAAACAGGTGTAGAAAGCGGTGCGGTCGCGCGAGCTGCTCGTCGAGCCAGGCTCGGTAGTGGCGCCCGTCGACCTGGCCGATCGCGGCGAGCTGGCTGTAGCACGACGGCACCAGGTCGAGCTGGTTGCGAACGATCAGCAGGATCTGGGCGTGGGGGAACAGCTCAGCGAGCCGGCGGGCGACCTCGTAGCGATCGACCCGGCCGTTGAGCGGACCGGTGCACAGCTCCTCGTCGGAGAGCAGCAGCCGCGCGCCCGGCCGTCGCAGCAACGGCTCGAGTAGATCGGCGACGATCTGCGGGCGCTGCTGCTGCCACTCCCAGCGCTCGAGGTTGAGCAAGCAGTAAAACAGGCGGCGCATCGGCAGGCTGAAGCTCGGCAGCGGCTTGCCCAGGTAGACCGTGTCGGGGACGCGCAGCCACAAATTTTGTTGCAGCGCCGTGCTCCCGGCCCGGGGGAAGCCAACGTGGATCAGGCAGGGCCGCTCATCGACGCTCATTCGTGGGCCCCCGGTGCAACGACGCGCCTGAGCTTGCGACGCGCATACTCGGTCGCGACCCCGACGGCCGTGCGCGCGCCTAGCTTGGGCAAGCTCCAGTGCTGCAGCGCGGCCCGCCACCACCAGGTCAGCGACACGCTCCAGTCGGGACCCCACGGGACGTGAAGCCAGTGGAGCGGGATGAACAGCGCGTCGCCGGGTTCGAGCCACACGGCCAACACCCGCGCGCGGCGCAGACCTGGAAACCGTCGCACCAGCGCCTCGTCCAGAGTGGGGTCGGCGTGAAAGTTGATTCGACTGCGCGTGAAGCCCTGCTGGTGAGCGGAGATCAGGCCAAGCTCCGAGCACTGATCCGGGGAGTACAGCAAGACCTGCTTGCGGCCCTGGACCTGGACGAGCACGGCCTGCGTGCGCGCGTGGTAGTGGCCGAGGCAGCGGGTGTTTCGACCCGCAAACAGCGAAGGACCGACGCAGGGGAACCCGGCGAGGACTGACGGACGCTCGAACTCGGCGGCGAATGGCGCGAACCCACTGACCGTCACGCCGGCCATGTAGAGCTCGTCTTCGTCGGGGGTCAAGAGCACCTCGGTCATGAAGCGGGCGAGCTCCATGTGGCCCGCGTGTACGTCTTTGATGTCGAGCTCGAGCCGGTCTCGCGGGGTTCGCCGCACCGGCACGTTGGCGCTGGGACTGCGAAGCGCGAGCCCCAGCAGATGCTCGGGGCTCCAGCGCTGGAGCGCTGGCCAGCCCGCCGCGACCCCAGGGATCCGCACGGGCTGGCTGGCCTCGAGGTAGTGACGCAGCCCCGCCGCGTCCAGGCCCGGCGCGTCGATGACTGATCCTGCTCGCGACGCCTCGAACATGACTAGCTCTCGAACGCGAGACGGATCGCGAGCTCGCGGGTGGTCTGAAACGGAACCACACGTACGGTCTTGTAGAGGTGCGACCAATAGCTCAGCGCGGTGCGGGGCGGTCCCCAACGCACGGCCTCGCTGGGGCCGTGTGCGGGCCCAGACCACAGGTCGATCATGGTCGTGTCGAGGCGGATGAAGCCAAAGCCTTCGCGATCGTCGACGCCCCGGGCATCGAAGCGCGGCGGCGCGGCGGCCCGCAGCGCCGCGACCAGCTCGGGCGGGGTCAGCGATCGCTCCACACGCCACAGATACTCCGCGCGCTCGAGTCGCAGCAAGTCCGCCCAAGCGTCGGGCGCCGCGAAGCTGGCGATGAGCTCGAGCACGCCCGCAAAGAAGCGCTCGAGCGCGTGCTGTGGCGAGCCGCAGGCCACGGCGACGCGGATCTGAGCGTGGAGCTGCTCGACCTGGGCCGCGTCGAGATCAGCGTGGCGGACGAAGCGAGGAAAGTAGGTGCCAAGCCGCTCCATGAACGTGCTCGTCATGGCCGACTGCAGGTACCCGAGCAGCTGCGGAGAGACGGGGTCGATCAGCTGCTCGCGCCACCACGGGTCGTTCGGGCTCGAGCAACGTAGACGCAGCAGCAGCTCACGCTGGAAGCCGGCCAGCGCCTCGCGGTCGGCGCGAAGATGTGGCGGAGGCTCGCGCATGACTACTGGATCAACTCCCGAATGCGACGCAGATCCGCGACCACTCGCTCAGGCGCGTCAAACCGATGCTCACGCTCGAGCACGAGCAGCTTGGGCGCGCTGTGCCGCAAGGCGTACTCGAGCAGCTCGAACACCCGCGGTGGGACCTCGCTGTCGTGGGCGTCGACATAGTCGGCGCCCGGCAAGCGCCGACCGCCAGCGAGGTGGATCTCGGTCACGCAGCCCTCGGGTAGCGCGTCGATGAACGCCTCGCCGCTGGCGCAATCGTCGGCCTGGTTGAGCTCATCACAATAAAGGTTGTGAAGATCGAGCAGCACACCACAGCCGCTTTGCTCCACGACCGCGGCGAAGAACCGCTCCGGTCGCCAGGTCGACGCCTTGAAGCGGAAGTAGCACGGAACATGCTCGATCAGCACCGGGCATTCGCAGGCCAGCGCCTTGCGAAAGTGCGCCAAGTTCTCGACACAGACCGCCATGCTGGCGTCCGTCATCAAGATCGGCAGGTTCATCTCGAGATCGTCACTACCGATCCGCGCGCAGGTCAGGTGATCTGAGACGTGGATCGGCTCGAATTCCTCAAGCAGCGCAGCCATGGCCGCGCACGGGTTGTTGTCGATGAAGTCCGCGCTGGCGAGCGATCCCTCGACGAAGTGAAAGCTGTACGGGAGCCCGATCTCGGCCAGCCGCTCGCGTAGCAGACGGTAGTTGCCCGCGAGCATGTAGCCGCTGGGCACAATCTCGATTGCGTCGACAAGCCCCTCGCGCGCGCCAAGCTCTATCACGCGCTGGAGATGCGTGCGGTAGGTCAAGGCAATGCGGGGACTCATCGGTGCCGAGTCATCTATATGATCAACTACGTTGGGCCGGCCCCCGAAGAAAGTCGGCCCAAAGTTCGCGACGAACTAGGCGGAGGGTGAGGCGGGTGTACAGGTGCCTTCCCAGGTGTGGCCACAGCAGCTCTTGGGTGCCTTCACCTCTTGGGTGGAAGACGCCACACTCAGCGCGTACGCCATGCCACCCTTCTCGACGGCGGCGTTGAATTGTTCGAGGGTCCCCTCGTTGGCGAGCTTCGCATAGACCGCGATGGCCTGTTTGACTTTCGTGACATTGACGCTCTTGTCAGAGACCTGACGCGCGAGGCTATCGGGCACTTCTTCGGCCTCGATCGGACCGAGGGCGCGCAGCGAGTCGTAGAGCGTGGAGGAGTCGATGTTGCTGTTCATTCTGTTGGTTCCTAACTAGCAGTCGGAAACCACCTCCGACGGCCATCCATAGCTATCATCAATGCCGACTTTGGGTCAACGACTGTTTGGTTTCAAGATGTACAAATATTTCCACTCCGCGAGGCGTACCAGACGCAATCCCCACGGTGTGCCTACCTCGTCGCACATGGCCTTTCGCCCACGCTCTTCCAAGCAGAACAGAGAATGAGGCCGTTTATGTATGCAATCCCAACAGTGGGAACATTGGCCATCGGACCACCCGCCGGCCATTGGTCCAGTCGCTGATCGTCGGGCCAGCTGATAGGCTCCCCTGCCCATGGCCAACTCCAGCGAGCGCGGGCAGATCAAGCGCAGGGCTCCCCTGCGTCAGTTCCGACGACTGTTCGGCTATGCGCGGCGCTACCGAGCGCGCCTGCTCGTCGCCGCCATCGCGCTGGTCATCACCGTGCTCGCGGGGCTGGTGGTCCCCTGGTTCTTTGGCGAGCTGCTTGGTGATGCCTTCGCCCAGCAGGACGCGGCCGCGCTCGATCGCAACACAGCGATCCTCGTCGCCGCATTCTTGATCCAAGCGGTGTTCTTGTTCATCCGCCACTACTTGATGAGCTGGGTGGGCGAGCGCGTCGTCACGGACCTCCGCCTGGAGCTCCATCGCCACCTGCTGGCCATGCCCCAGGCCTACTTTCACGAGCGCCGCACGGGCGAGCTGCTCTCGCGCCTGTCCGACGACGCCTCGCGGCTGCAGAGCCTGATCGGTGCGGATCTCAACGTCGCGCTGCGCAACTTGCTGACCTTGGTCGGCGGCGTGATCATGTTGCTGGTGGTCAGCCCGGTGCTGACGGGGACCGTGCTGCTGATCATTCCACCCATGGTCATCGTCGCGCGGCTGTGGAGCCGGGTCATTCGCCGCCTCGCGCAGGCCGCCCAGGACGAGCTAGCGAGCGCCTCGGGGCGTCTGCAAGAGGGCCTGGGCGCGATCGGTACGGTCCAAGCCTTCACCCGCGAGCGCCACGAGGCCAGCCGCTACGCGGAGCAACTCGAGCGGGCGTTCGGCCTCTACGTCAAGAAGACCTGGGTGCGCAGCTGGTTCTTGTCGGTGTCCAGCGTCATGGCCTTCGGCACGGTCGCGGGGATCTTCTGGCTTGGCGGCCATATGGTCATCGAGGCCACGCTCACGCCCCCCCAGCTCGGAAAGTTCTTCATGTTCACGCTCACGGTCGCGGGCGCCGTCGGCAATTTGACCGGCGTCATCGCTAGCTACAATCAAGCGGTTGGCGCGACGTCGCGGCTGTTCGAGATCCTCGACCTTCAGCCCAGCGTCGCGGATCGTCCAGACGCGGTCGAGCTGGCCCAACCCCACGGGGCTCTCCATTTTTCGCAAGTGAGCTTCAGCTATGACGACCGCGACACAGAGGTCATCAGCGACTTCGACCTGAAGATCGCTCCCGGAGAGGTCTGCGCGCTGGTTGGTTCGAGCGGGTCTGGCAAGACCACGATCGGCCGCTTGCTGCTTCGGTTCTGGGATCCGCAGGCGGGCCAGATCTACTTCGACGGTCTCGATCTGCGCGAGCTCAGCTTGGCGTCGCTGCGCGGGGCCATGGCCGAGGTCTCGCAGGACCCGGTGCTGTTCACCGGCTCGATCCGCGAGAACATTCGCTACGGTCGGCTCGACGCCGCCGACGACGAGGTCGAGGCAGCCGCCCACGCGGCCAACGCTCACGACTTCATCTGCGAGTTCCCCGAGGGCTACGCCACGGTCGTGGGCGAGCGCGGGGTCAAGCTCAGCGGCGGTCAGCGTCAGCGCGTGGCGATCGCCCGCGCGATCCTCCGCGATCCAAGGGTCCTGCTGCTCGACGAGGCGACCTCAGCCCTCGACAGCGAGAGTGAGTACGCGGTTCAGGCCGCGCTCGAGCAGCTGCAGCGGGGTCGCACCACCATCGTCATCGCCCATCGGCTCAGCACGATCCGCGAGGCCGATCGCATCGTCGTGCTCGACCACGGTCGGGTCGTGGAGCAGGGCAAGCACGACGCGCTCATGGAGCTCGGGGGCACCTACGCCAAGCTCGTCGCTCGGCAGGCGGCCGCGGAGACCGAGCGCATCGCGTCGTGACCGAGCGCGTGAAGACCCTGGCATGGCAACACTAGAACAACGGCTCGAGGATCGCGTGTTCGAGGTCGCCAGCTTGGCGCTCGACAGCCTCGACTGTGGGCGCCTGCGCGCAGCCATCGAGGCGAAGGGGTGGGTGCTCGTTCGTGCCCCCGCGGCCGACCGCGTGGGGTTTGAGGCCCTGTGTCGCGGCCTGTTCGACGCGCCGATGATCCACGGGGGTCGCCGGCCGCGAACCGGGATCAGCGACGCCGTCCAGACCGTCGACCCAGGCGAGCGAGAGATCGCACCGCACTGCGAGTATGCCTATACCCCCTTCCGCCCCGACCTCGCCGCGTTTCACTGTACCGAGGCTCCGACGCGCGCCGGCGAGACGACGCTCGTTGACGGCGTCGCGCTGCTCGACGCGCTCGCGCCCCAAGCCCGGGCGGACTTCGAAGCTCAGGACCTGACCCACGACAACGAGGTGCCTGCGATCGGCTGGCAACGGATGTTCGGCATCGAGGACCCAAGCCAGCTCGCCGCCAAGCTCGACGCGATGATCGAGCTGTTCGCGGCTCGGGGCGGCCGCGAGCAGCTGCGCTATCGCATCGGCCGCGACGCGACCTTGTGGTTTCGCTACCAAGGCCCGGCGATCGTCCCGCGGGCTCGGGGCCGGGCGTTCGCGACCAGCGTGGGCTTTCCCCCGACCCCCGACCGGACCCGGCCGGGCAAGCACACGTGGCTGCGCTTCGCCGATGGCTCGGTCGTTGACGACAGCCTGCGCCACGCGGTGCTGCGCGATCACGGCGAGCGCCTCGCGGTGGCGCACCGCTGGCGCCCGGGCGACGTCCTGATCGCCGACAATTGGTCTGTCTTGCATGGTCGCCGCGCGTTCGTGGGTGCGCGGGAGATCGACGCGTGCTTCGGCTACGCCGACTGGCTGCGACCGCCAGACCGGGCCCCCGTTCGGTCGCTGTTGTGGGCCTGGTCCTGAGGCCCTACACCAGGAGCTCGAAGTAGAGCTTCACTCGACCGCGGTGACGCCCGGCCACACCAAACTTGAAGTGATTGAGCAGCAAGCGCGCCGGATCACGTGGGGCATCGCCGGCAGTCCGACCCACAGGGATCTCGCGCACGAGCAGCTCGCTGATCACCTCAGCGATATCCGGCGCGAGCACCCCGTCATCACGCAGGCGCGCGCAGAACCGCCGACCAAGCTCGATCCGCCTGGCTGTATCGCGAATATGAAACAGGTAGGGGCCCTCGAGATCGATGGCCCTCAGCCGCCCGTGGACCACGTCGACCGAGCCCGAGAGCTTGCTGCGCTCGTCGCCAGTAAACAGCGCCGCGGTGCGTCGGGGAACTTCGCCGAGGTAGGGGCCTTCGAGGGCGCGGGCAGCTAGCTCGTCGAGGCTCTCCACTCGGAGCCCGCCGATCACCAGCCGCAGCCAACCCGGCGCACGGTTCTCGCTCAGACCGATCCGATAGGTCCGCAACGGGTTGTCGACGGCAAACTCGCGCGCGCCGAGCTGATCGAGGAAGCCCTCGAAGCTGCGGGGGTCGTCGAGCTCGCCGCGGTTGTGCAGTGACGGCACGCGGGCGGCGAGCTCGTCGAGCAGCTCGCGCAGCTGGCCCGAATTGTAGAGCCGGCGCAAGTGGGGCGGCAGCGCGAAGAACAAGCCAGGCCGCTCAGCGATGGTAGCCCCATCGACATCGTACTCGAACCACTCGATCTCGCCATCTTGCGAGCGTCGCGAACGCTGCCCTGTCGGGTCGAAGGGATCCGTGCACAATGTAGCGAGCACGTCTCGACCGAGCTTGCTGGTTGCAAAGCTGGACCCGTCGGCGAGCAGCTGGGCCAGCGCCTGGGGCCGGAAGCCGTGTCCATAACCGGCCAGCTCGAGCGCCCCATCGACCAGCTCGAATTCGAAGAACAGCTTGTGACGGGACGCCGGCGGGAAGCCCTTCGCGTGGGTGACGAGGTTTGCGCGCTGCGCTTCGTCAATTAGCCCCGCCTCGCGCAGGGGCCCGAGCGCGATGGCGAGCAGAGCTCCAAGCCGCGAGTCGTCCACCGTGTCCACCGTCATCTACTATCACGAGCGCTCGTCGAGGGTCCAGAGTCAGCCCGCGCGATGGGGGGCGCGGGTGAGAAAGTCTATCAGCATGATCACGCGCGGCTTTCCGCTGTCGTTGAAGACCTCGTGCGTCATGGCGCTATTCTGGAATATCAACACCTCGCCTGGCACGAACTCCCGGGTTTCCTCGCCCACTCGCATGCGGCTGCCCGGCGCGGCGATGAGGGGCAGATGAACCCGGCGAAGCTCCGTGAGCGAGGCGCCCCAGCGCGCGTCGAGGAGCGCCTCGAAGTGCGGCGGATATTTGTCGATATGGGGCGCATAGTGAGCTCCGTCGTCGAGCACCGCGAAACCAGCCGAGGTCATGAACGGGACCTCCTCGGCGATCTTCGTGGTCAGCGGCGCATGCAGACAATTCTGGAGCTTCTTGCCCCCGAGGAAGTACAGCGCCACCCCCCGCCAGCCTTTGACAGAGGCCAGGTTTTGCTGGCCAAGCAGCTGCTGATCCAAGCCCAGGTACTCGTCCCGAATGTCGGTCCAGCGCTGCGCCAGCATGTCAGTGAAGGCGTACGGATTTGGATCGTAGCTCACGGCGCACCCACCTCATGCCACGTTCTGTTTGGCGTGTACAGCATATTCCGGCCCACGTTTGGATCACGCGTGGTCACAGCCGCGCCAGCAACAGCGGCGCCAGCAACGGAAAGCTCAGCATGAACACGATCGTGCTCCCGACTATCCCCCGCACGATCGTCTCGCGTCCGATCCCATACTCCTCGGCCAGCGCAAAGGTGGTGATCGCCGTGGGCATGCTGGCCTGAATCAGCACGACCTTCCCCGCCTCGAGGCTGATCGCGTCGAGCTCCAGACACGCGAGCACACACGCGAGCGCCAGCGCTGGCAACACGAAGAGCTTCGCGGCGATCATCATCGCGTCGGTCCAGCGCAGGCGCAGCAGCTCGCGGCGCTGCGCGTGCAAGTACAGGCCGATCATGAACAGCGCGACCGGGCTGGCGGCGCCTCCGATCCACTGCATGGGCCCAATGACCGGCACGAGCCATGCCTCGGGCGCAGCGCGAGCGAGCAGCGCGAGGATCGGCGCCCACACCAGCGGCTGTCGAAGCGCCCGCGCCAGCGGCCCGGACAGCGGCCGCGCCCGCGTCTGGGTGCTCGCCCGCGGACCCCAGCGCAGCAGCAGCCAGGTCCCCAGCGGGATCGTCACCACGATGTGCAGCGCAGCCGACAGCGACGCCAGCCCGACCACCTGCGGTCCGAGCACAGCGGCGCACGAGGGGATGCCCAAGTACGCGATGTTGCCCAGGCCCGCGCCCAGCCCCATCGCCCCGCGCGCGTGGGGCTCGAGCCGCCGGGTGCTCGCGCCGAGCAGCAGCAGCAAGACCAGCGTTGGCACGATCGTCGCCGCCGTGAAGCCGGCCAGCTCGCGCATCGCAAACTCGGCGGTGTACACGTTGGCGAAGATCAGGGCCGGGAACGCCAGGTACAGACAGAAGCGATTGAGCGCCGCGATCGCGTGCTCGGGCCGCTCGAACAGCTTTGTCAGCCCGAACACAAACCCCGCCGCGAGCGCGAGGAGCAGAGGCGAGGCGGCCGCGAGCACGATCGCCAAGCTACCAGAGCGCCACACAACCAGCTAAAACCA
The DNA here is from genome assembly GCF_000737335.2 of Enhygromyxa salina. Taxonomy (GTDB): domain Bacteria; phylum Myxococcota_A; class Polyangia; order Nannocystales; family Nannocystaceae; genus Plesiocystis; species Plesiocystis salina_C. Next base: position 35,246 of record NZ_JMCC02000082.1, read on the forward strand.
CCGCGGTGCGCGAGCGACCCGAGTTGCCTGCGGGCGGGCAACCCAAGACCAAGCCGCCTACCGGAGGGCTCGGCGCGAGCACGCAGCTCGTAACCAAGCTGCTCGACCGCAAATATCTCGGCCCGCTCGCTGCATTCTTGATCGCGCTGGTGGGCTTGTGCTTCCTGGCCGGGCCCGAGCGCCTCGCCAAGCCCAGCCACGACAACCACTACGTGCACCTGGCCAGCTCGTGGCTAGACGGCCAGCTCAGCCACGAAGGCAAGCCAGCCGGCTACTGCACGCCAGAGCTGCGCCGCGCCAAGAAGTGCAAGCACCACAGCTACGACGACTGGGCGCGGGTGTGGACCCTCGAGCTGCGCGACGGCACCCAGCTGCGCGGGTTCCCCTGCAAGACCCGCGACTGCCAGGCACTCGCGCGCACCGGAACAGAGGCGTGGTTGCTGCTGGGTGTCGACCACGAGCTGCGCGAAGTGAACCGCCGCGACATCGTCTCGCGCGACGAGACCTGGTACGTCAGCTTCCCGCCGGGGCCGGCGCTGGCGATGCTGCCCGTCGTCGCGCTGCGCGGGCTCGCAACCCGCGACGTGCTGTTGACCTGCATCTTCGCGGCGTTGATCCCCGTGGTGTTGTTGCGGTTGTTCGACCGCGAGCGCGGCACCGCGAACGGCTGGGGCCGCGGGCCCGGGCGCGAGCACCTGTGGGCGATCGCGGCGTGGACCTTCGCTAGCCCGGCGGCCTTCGTGGGCGCGCACGGGCGGGTATGGTTCACCGCGCAGATCTGCGGGGCGCTGTGTCTGTGTCTGTACATCTCGATGAGCTGGAATTGTCGGCGGCCCGCGCTGGCTGGGCTGTTCCTGGCGCTGGCGGTGTCGTGCCGTCCACACCTGGCGTTCGCCTTGCCGTTGTTCGTGGGCGAGTGGTGGCGCGAGACCAGCGGTCGCGCGCGCGGTGTGGCGGCCCTGCGCTTCGCCGCGCCGCTCGTGGTGATCGGCGCGGCGCTCATGGCCCACAACTACGCGCGCTTCGAAGATCCAATGGAGTTCGGTCACCGCTTCCTCGACATCCGCTGGCAGCAGCGCATGCAAGAGGTCGGGATGTTCTCGACCGAGTACTTCGGCCGCAACCTCCGCTGCCTGTTCTCGCTGATGCCGGTGTGGCGCGACGGACCGTGGGACGGGCTTGGCCCGCGGGTGTCGATACACGGCTCGAACCTGCTGCTGGGCGCGCCGTGGGTGGTCGCGCTGGGGATGGCGCGCGAGCGCTGCCCACAGCGCTGGGGGCTGCTGCTCAGCGCGCTCGCGGTCGCCCTGCCCTCGCTGCTCTACCAAAATAGCGGGCAGCTGCAGTTCTCGTATCGCTTCGCCGTCGACTGGCTGCCGCTCGTGCTGGTGGCGATCGTGTTTGGCGGCGGGGCCAAGCGACCCTGGTTTCCGCTGCTGGTCGTGCTGGGTGCGGCGTGGGAGCTCTACGGCGCGTGGTGGTTCGGTCGCCGCCCAGGTCAGCTGTTCGTCACGGATCCGATGGGCTGGCCATTCGAGGATGAGTGAGTGGCCCAGCGACGGACAAATTAAATGAAAGAGGCCACCCGAAGGTGACCTCTTTGTGTTCGCAGTTGAGCGGTAGAGCTCAGCCGTCGCCGCCTTGTGACCAGGTATCCCTGTGCTGGATGCCGCCATCCTCGAAGGTCCACGTGATCGTGTGAAACACGAAGGTGACCTCTTCGGTTGGTGGATCTGCACCGGCCGCGGGATCGATGACGTTCGGCGAGACACGCTTGATGCTGCCGAGCCGCCCCTTCTCGAACTCCACGGTGAAGAAGTGCTCGGTCTCGCCGGTGTCTTCGTTGGGCCGGAAGAACTTGAAGATCCCGTCGACCTTCTCATTGTTGCACAACGACTTCGCCAGCAAAGGCGAGCACTTGTCGATCCGCTTGAGGATGCGGATCGGCTCGTAGGTCCGGCGCCCAGTTGCCAGGCCGGAGCCCTTCTCGCGCGCCGTCCGAACGGAGTCCTCGAAATAGAGGCACTCGATCGAGTCCGCACGACCGAGGCTCGTCTGGGTGGACTGTCCTTGGATATCGCTGCCGTTTGACTTCAGGTAGAGGTGTACTGTCTCAGCCATTTTTCGGTTCCTATTCGCTACTTCCCGGTTTCGGTCGTCGTCTCCCGATGCGCGGAGACGTTAGGTCTGCAATGCGTATGATGTCAAGCTCAACGTCGCTCAATCGGCGAGCGCCACCCCAAGAGGGAGGTCGAAGCCAACCTCGAAGGGAATGCCGGCCAGGCGTGGGTGCACGTTCGCCACCAACCTGATGGCTGGTGTCCCACCTGCGTCTCCATCCTGATCGACGACGCCTGCGTGAAGCTGCGCGCCCCCGCCTTCTGCCCCGCTCAGACCTGGAAACAAGAACACTGTCGCAGCGTCTTTGAACAGCTTCACGACCTCTTCGCGGGTTTGGCCCGCAGGGACCTGATCGCACACCCAACGGGCAAAGCGCACCAGCCGCCCGGTCAGGATCTGTGCAGGCAAAGGCACTGCATCTTTCGATCCTCGGACCGTTGGCACGTTCGAGAGCGCGATCATGTCCGTATTCCGTCCACTACCGAGGCCAATCACACCCACATCGGCGAGCTCGCCCTGAGCGCGGATCGAAAAGAACGCGGCGGTCGGAATCGCAGATCCGGCTTCGCGGCCGGATGCGACCTCATGAAGACCCGGCGATTTGAGTGACCCGTCTTTGCCCGTGATGCGAGCGAACCCACCAGTATGACGGTAGCTGGCCGCGATCATCGCCGCGACCGCGAACACGGAGCTGCCGAGCACGGTTCGCCGCGCCGCACCTGCGCCCTCGCTGGCGACCACCACGTCGTTCGTGGTGACGCTCAGCCAGCGTGACACCTCGTCGGCACGTAGCTCGGCCCAGCCCTCGACCATGGCCGCGGCCGCGTCGGGCTTGGCGTCGCGCAGCGCCTGCATGACCTGCTCGGGCTCTTTGACGCCGAACACCGCCGGTCCAACACCGACCACGATCGGCGCGTGCATGTCTTCGGCGGCCGAGGCCAGCTCGGCCAGGCGCGCTGGATCTTCGATGCGGTCGAAGCAGAAGAAGGCGTCGGGCCGGTTCATTGGCTCGTCGTCCAGGCACTCGCGGAGCGCGGCCTCGATCCCGTCGGGGCCAACGTCGACGATCTCCACGAGCATCGCCGCGCGCTTGGGCGCCTGCTTGACCACGAGCTGCAGCCCACGCCACAGGGCCTCGGGCTGGGTCACGGCGTCGTCGGTGAGGATCGCCGAGACCGCGCCGAACACCGCGGTCTCGACCAGCTCGCGCGCGCGACGGTTGGCGGGCTGCGGGGTCCCGCCGGTGCTGGGCTTCTTGCCGCGAACCGCTGCGATGAAGGAATCCACGGCGCGCTTGGTGTCGACCTTCTTGGTCTCGTGCTGCTCGAGCAGCTCGTCGACCAGCGCTTCGTTGGCGCCCTCGCTCTGGTTGCCCTGCTGGTTGCTTGGTGCGGGCGCTGGCGCGGACTCGGTTGCCGCTGAGGCTTCGGACGCCGCGCCAGCGAAGGCCTTGCGCAGCTCGGCGGCGAGCGGGCCGTCACCCACGAGCTCGACGACCTTGGCGATCGCGGCCTCGTTGGATGGACGCCGTGACGACGGGCCACCAAGATCATCGGCGAGCTTGCGCAGCGGCTCGAGCACGGGCACCGAGGCGAGCACGTGCTTCATGCTGTACTGCTTGAGTTGCTCGAAGCGGAGCTCGACCTCGTGGGCGCCCGCGCTACCCAGCGCAGGACCGATGTCGACCTTGGCGCTCAACTGCGCGGCGCGGAACGCCTCGGCGAAGCTGTCCGTGTCGAGCGCGAACCGACGCCCGCTCGGACCGCCACCGCCAGCGGTCGACAACGACCCGAGCAGCAGCCAGTGGACATGGGATGACTCGCGAGCGTCAGAGCTGGTCATGAGAAGATTGGGCGAGGGTTCGAAGCGAAGGGGCAGTCCCAAACCATCTGGGAGTGCAATCGGAAGTTCGATCGATCACAGATCGATCGAAGGTTCAGTCCACCCGCAACGCAGTCGTTGGCACCGCTCGCAGCGTAGCGAAAAAGCGGTCAACACTCCACTTGGAAATGTCCTCGGCTGCGCTGCGCGAAATGAGGAAGCGAGTCCCTGCCCCACACCTCGCCCAAGCTGCCCCCTCCACAAACCCGCTTGTGTGGGGTCACGGCGGCCTGTTGGAGCAGATGGGGCCGATCACCCACCCACCGCAGTCACAGCACCTTCACGGGGTCACTCCTTGAGGCTGGCTGCAGTGGCGGGATCGATCCGACACAAGCGCTCGAACGCGGGGTTGATGCTCACCGGCGGCTTCGCCTTGGCAGCGTCGGCTTGGGCACGACACAGTCCTTGCAGGCAGCGCGCCGCGAGCTCGGGCTCCCACTGGTCGATCCCGAGCGCCTCTGCCTCGCGCGCGAGACCGGAGTACAGCCCCAAGGCCACCCGCCCCGCGCCAGCGGAGGCCATCTCGGCCAGGGCCATCCGCGCCAAGAACCGATTGCGTGCGGTCCCGGCCTCGTCGATCGCCTTTTGCATGTCCGCGGCGGCCTCGGCAAACTTGCCGCCTGCCGCGGTCTTCTTGGCTTCGGCGATCCGTTCTTGGATCGCCTCGGGCAGACCGCCCGGTCCCCCACCGCCACCCCCACCGCTGTCGGCTAGGACCTCATCGTTGATCCACGCCCGCGCCTCCGGGCCGCACAAGGGCGTGCCGTCGCGAAAGCCAAGGCCCAACAGCGTGGGCATTCGGCCGAGCAGCGAGCGCACGCCATCCACGACCGCCTCTTGGGCCTCGGCGTGACCAAGACCGGCGAGCGCCTGCGCCGAGCGTTGATGCAGATCGATGCTGAACCGGAACCGCTTGAGCGAGCCCTCGCACTCTTCGATGATCCCGGCCCACTTGGCGTTGGCGCGCATCAGATCCAGACGCTTGAGCACGTCGGGCGGCGGCGGCGGCAGCTTGAGGTTGCCATCGGGCCCGGACGGCGGCGGGTTGCTGATGTGCAAGAACAACGCGATCCGCATGATCCTGTAGGGCAGCGGATCGGCGAGGTTGGCCTCGCGCAGCTTGGCCGCCGCTGACACGAAATCGTCACCAACCTTGCGCAGATAGTCGACGATCTGCGCGGCGCTGGCCGGCGCGGCCTGGGTCGCGGGTGCACTGATCGCGGCGCCAGAGCTGGGCGCAGCCGCGGGGGCGGGCGCAGCTGCGGGCGGCGGCGCGGCGGCTTGGGTCTGAGCTGGCTCGGGCTTGGGTTCGGGCTTGGGTTCGGGCTTCGGCTCTGGCTTGGGCTCTGGCTTCGGCACCGACATCTTCAGGCGCGAGATCGCATCGCGCAGCCCTCGGGTGCCGGGTGAGTGGGTCTCGAATTTTTGCCCGATGACCCCGAGCAGGTGCTTGTTGGCCAGCTCGAGCAGCTCGATGTCGGCGGCCTCTTTGGCCTCGGGCTTGTAGTCGCCGAGCTCGCGCTCGAGCTGGTCAAACAGCCAGCTGAGCGCGTTCGCCCGGCGCTTCTCCTTTTTCTTGGGCGGCTGCATGCCGTCCCAGTAGCGCTCACAGGTCTCGGACAGCAGCGCCATGCCCTGAACCAACCCCTTGAACCCGCCCTGCACGTGCAGCGCCCGAGCGAGGTACGAGGCGATCAGCAAGTCCTTGTTCTTCTCGACCAGGATCGTCGTCGCCTCGCGCTTGACCATGTCCCAGTCGACCTCGCCGCCGGTCACCGACTCGAGCTTGCCAACTTCGGTGCGGACGCTCTCGTGCGCAGGCTCGTAGCGCGCGTCTTCACCAACGGGGTTGCTGCCGGGGATCGGTGCGGTCCACTTGGCCGCGAGCGCGGCCGCGTCGAAGCTGGGTCGCTCGGGCTCGGCGGGCGCTGAAGCAGCTTGTTGTTGTTGTGGGGCCGGGGCTGGGCTCGCGCTCGCTTGGCTGGTGCTCGTAGCGCCCGCGGCCGGCTGTGGTTGGGGCTCCGCTTTGGGCTCGGGCTTGGGCTCCGGCGGCGGCTCGGGTGCCGACATCTTCGCGCGGGCCAGCGCGTCGCGAATGCCCCGGGTCGCCGGCGCGTGGGTTTGATACTTGTCGCCGATCACCCCAAACAGGTGCTTGGCGACCTTGTCGAGCTCATACAGCGCGCGGGCATCTTTCGCGGTTGGCTGCATGTCTGCGAGCGCGCGCTCGACCGGTTCGAACAGCCAGGTGACCGCGTTGGCCCGGCGTCGCTCCTTTTTCTTGGGCGGATGCATCCCGTCCCAGAAGCTGTTGGACAGCTCGGCGATCAAGGCGAAGCCGGTGACCAGACCGTCGAGGCCGTCGAGCTCGTAGAGCGCCCGCGCGAGGTACGACGCAAGCGTCAAGTCCTTGGTCTTCTCGCGCAGCAGCTGATCACAGCTGCGCTTGACCAGCATCCAATCGGGCGGACCCGAGGTCACCGACTCGAGCTTCTCTACTTCGACGCGGACCGCTGAGTGCTCGAGATCGTAGCGCGTGTCCTCGCCGGCTGGCTTGGGTCCGGGGATCGGCGTGAGCCACTTGGCGGCGCGGGTGGCCCACTCGCTCTTGGGTTGCTCGACGGCTGGTGGCGGCGGGGTGGGCTCGACTGCTGCGGGTGCGGGGGGCTCGACGGCTGCGGGTGCGGGGGGCTCGACGGCTGCCGGCTCGGGTGCGGGGA
>NZ_JMCC02000083.1 GCF_000737335.2 Enhygromyxa salina
CCGACCGACAACGGCAGGAGCGGCCCCAGATGTGCCTGGCGTCGTGACTTCAAACTTCTTGACGCGCTATGAGAGACCTAGACCTAGAGGTCGAGTCGGAGCAGGTCATCCCAGGTCTCGCGACGGATGACCTCGCGGGCCTCGCCAGCTTTGACGAACACCACGCTGGGCCGCGGGACCTTGTTGTAGTTGGACCCCAGCGAGTAGCCGTAGGCGCCAGTGACCGGGGTCGCGATGATGTCGCCGACCGCGAGGTCGCTGGGCACCAGGCCGTCGCGGACCAACAGATCACCCGATTCGCAGTGTTTTCCAACCAGGCGAATCGTGCTTGGGCGATCCGCACTGGCGGCGCGCGGCAAGAAGGTCTCGTAGCCGCTGCCGTAGAGGACCGGACGCGGGTTGTCACTCATACCCCCGTCAACGGCCACGTAGGTGCGGACCCCGGGGATCGGCTTGATCGTGCCCACGCGGTACAGGGTCAAGGCCGAGGCCGCGACGATCGACCGGCCGGGCTCGGCGGTGATCCTTCCTGTGATGCCCTGGTCCGCGCAGGCCCGGCGGATCGCGGCGCCCCATTCCAGGATGTCGCTCGTCGACTCACCCTCGACATACGCGACCCCAAGGCCACCGCCGATGCACAGCTCCTCGAGGCCCAGCGGGTTGAAGATCGGCGCGAGCACCTCGATCACCTTCTCGAACGAGGACACATCGAACACCTGGCTACCAACGTGGGCGTGGAGCCCGAGCAGGCGCATCGCGGAGCTGGCCGTGGCCCGCTCGATCGCTGCTTTGGCGACGCCCGCTCCAACACCAAACCCAAATTTGGAGTCATGCTGGCCGGTCTGCACGAATTCGTGGGTGTGCGCGACAACCCCCGGGGTGATGCGCAGCAAGATCGCGGGCGCCGGCAGGCCCTCGGCGACCAGCGCCTCGATCCGATCGAGCTCGTCGAACGAGTCGACGACGATCCGGTGCACGCCTTCGCGCATCGCGTAGCGCAGCTCGGCCTCGCTCTTGTTGTTGCCATGAAACACCAGCGTCTTGGCCGGTACCCCAGCCGCGAGCGCGACGTGCATCTCGCCGCCCGAGGCCACGTCGATCTGCATGCCTTCTTCGTAGGCGAGCTTGGCGATCGCCCGGCACAAGAACGCCTTGCTGGCATACGCGACGCCATCGGGGAACGCCGCACGGGCCGCGCGGCAACGGGCGCGGATGTGGTCCTCGTCGTAGACGAACAGCGGGGTCCCAAACCGTTCGGCCAGCGCGACCGCGTCCAGACCTGCGATCTGCAGGCGGCCGTCTGGCGCGATCGTGGCGTTATCCGAGAGCAGGTGGGCTGGGAGCGCGCTCATTGCCGCGGACACTACCCAGGCCCCGAATCACCCGCAACCGGAGCGTGGGCATGCGATCGCCGCGTCACGCAGGGTCGATGCCGACGCAGCAGCCGGTCTGGCAAAACTCGCCCTCTTGGCAGTCATCGATGTTGAGGCAGGGCGCGACGCCTTCGGGGCACGAGGGCTCCTCGCAGCCCTCGGGCAGATCGTCGGGATCTTGGCCGAAGCACAGCTCGCACTCTTCGGGCTCGCAGGGGTTGTTGCAGTTGTCGAAGAAGGTGCACGAGTCGCACGCGTCGAGGTTGTCGAGCGAGCACTCGCCGCCGCCAAGGTATACGAACTGGCCGTCGACCTCACAGCAACCGAAGCAGTCACAGCCGTTGGGGACCAGCGGCGTGCAAAAATCCAGGCAGCTCTGCGGCATCTCCAGATCGCACATTGCGAAATTGGGATCGTACTCACAGCCAATGTCCGCGCCGGGGTTCTCTGGGTCGCACTTGAGGTTCCACTCGCAGTGGTCGTCGCCGCCACCCGAGTTCGAGTCGAAGTAGCAGTCACCCTTGCAGTCGTTGTTCTGGCCCGGGAGGTTGGTCTTGAAGGTCGACTCGTCGTCGTCGCAGGGCGAGATGCACTCTGGATCGGCGAGGTCGACCTTGCCGTCTTCGTCGTTGTCGATCGCGTCGCCGCACTCGTAGACCTTGTTGCCGCACATGATCACCTCGGCGTCCAGGTTCTCGAGCATGCAGGTGGCCGAGCAGCCGTCACCGTCGACGTTGTTGTTGTCGTCGCAGCCCTCTTCGGGGCCCTCGAAGCCGTCCCCGCAGATGTTGATCTTGCAGTCGGACAAGCAGGCGCCGGTGTCGCCGTTCTCGGGGCCTTCGTCGCACTCCTCGCCGTCGTCGAGCACACCGTCGCCACAGGTCGAGGGGTCGCCGTCGCCATCGCCCGGCTCGCCGTCGCCGTCGCCCGGCTCGCCGTCACCGTCGCCGTCGCCCGAGTCGCCGTCACCGTCGCCCGAGTTGCTGTTGCTGCCGCCGTCGCCGTCGCCGTCGCCGTCGCCGTCGCCGTCGCCGCTCGCGGTTCCGGTCTCGCTTCCGCTCGTCGCGCCCGCGCCCCGATCACCACCGCAGCCCGAGAGAGACAGCAAGAGCCCAGCGCTCAGGAGGAGGGGAAATCGAGCCGTGGTCATTGCTGGGTTGGACAGCGCCGCGGACCGAGATTCTAGGTCTGTTTTTCAATGAGGGGGTCAGCGCGGATCGAGGCCCCGACACGCACGGCCGGGACCCAGTCGCGCGAGCGCGGCGCGAACCTCACCGTCGACCGCCGAGCCGGGCCAGCGCTGTAGGTACAGCTCATACGCGCACCGGGCCTCGTCCTTGCGCGTGGAATTTCGCAGGAGCCGCGCCAGGTCCAACAGTCCGGTCCGGGTTTGGCTGGCCTTGGGGTAGGCCGCCACCAGCCTGCGCAGGACCGCCACTGCCTTGTCGGGTTTGCCCGCTGCGAGCAGCCGCTCGGCCTCGCGCGCGAGCTCGGTCGCCGAGGGGGCCTGAAGATCGACATGTTCGACGTTCAGCACGGTTCGCTGGCCGTCTTCGCCGATCCATGCGGCGACGCCGTTGTGCAGCTTCACCGCGGCGCTGCTCTGAACCACTTCGATCGTGGCGTTGCCCTCGGCGAGCTCGAGCTCGAGACCCGGTAGGCTGACCCGCAGCGCCTGACCGGGGGTCGCTTGGACCTCGAGCTCGTGCACGCCCTCGCCGAGCGCGAGCGACCACGGCCCGCGCACCTCGACTTGGGTGTTGGTGCGCAAGCTAACCGCGCTGTCGAGGTCGAGCGAAGCCGCCTGGTGTTCGGGCGCGTCGACGTTGGTGATCCCACCGGCCTGACCGGCCGCATGACCGGTGGCATGTCCAGCATGACCAGCATGACCCGCCGGGTCACGCGGGGGCGAAGCGTCGCGGGCGGACAGCATGGGCCACAACAAGCTCACGGTGATCAGTGAGGCCGCGAGCGCGATCGCGGCGCTCAGCGTGATCGTTCGCCGCGCTTGGGTGCGATCGCGGTGCCGCTCGAGGCCTGCCAACACCGCGTCGGCGGTCACGTGGGTCGGCGCGATCACCTGCTCGCGCGCGGCCTCGACGAAGCGCTGCAGCTCGGGTGGCGTCTCGTTCATGATCGGCGCCCTGGCGTGGGGAAGCCGGCGACGCCGAGCGCCTGACACAGCAGCTCTTCGGCGCGGCGGGTCCGATACGAGACCGTGCTGACCGGGACCTCGAGCGCCTCGCTGGCTTCGAGCAGCGACATGCCTTCGACGACGCGGGCGACGAAGGCCTCGCGCAGCTTGGGCGAGAGCTCGCCCAGCGCGGCGTAGAGCTGCTCGCGATGCTCACATGCCTCGAGCTGATCGTGCGGCGTGTTGGGGCTCTGCGCAGGGACCTGCGAGGCCCGGAGCTCGCGGCGGCGCCTGCGTTGCTCGCTGTCCCACCAGTTGCGAGCTTTGTTGACCACGATCCGGTACAGCCACGTGTGGAGCTGGCTGTCGCCGCGGAACTTGTCGAGGTTGGCGAACGCGGCGATGAAGACCTCTTGGACGAGATCGTCGACCGTCGCCGGATCCCCGGTCATGCGCTGAACCTGAGCGCAGACCCGGGTCTTGTGCAGCTCGAATAGCTGACGTTGCGCGGCGGGGTCGTGCCGGCGCGCGCGGGCGACCAAGCCCTGCATGTCCCGCTGCGGCAGCGCATGAACCGTCGCTCCGGCCGCGGCTCCGGTCGCGGCGGCGGGTTGTTCGTCAGCGGCGTGGGGGTTGGCCACGGCCACCAGTGTAGACCGGCGCACAGACTGCAGACCGAACCTAGCGAGGTAATTCCGACTTCTTGCGGATCACGAGGCCGATCTCCAGGACCAGCAGCCAACGAAGGTGCCCCCAGCGAAGCGCGTCCTGGGTGCCGCTCGCGCGCAGTGCAGGGAATGTAGTCTCGACTCCCGTTCGGACACCCACCATCACATGCGCGAGGCGAAGCTGCGCGAGCACGGACAGCTCGCCGCCGCCCGCCCACGCCGTGGCCGTTCGGACTTGTTTCGCGTGGGTCCACTTGACCGCCGGCATCGCCAGGCCGCCCAGCCACAGTCGCCCGTCCCCGACGGGCGTCCCTGCAGCGAGACCGAGCCCGGCGCCGAGCTGATGGACGCGGACCTCGCCCGCCCAGCCGTGAGCCCAACGCACGCGCAGGCGGGGTTGAAGATGTTCGTTGAGCAGCCACGCACCTGCGCCAAGTCCGACGCCGAGCTCGGGCGCCAGATCTCGCGGAGGTCCCAGCCCGACGTGTCCCTCGAGGGCGATGAAGCCAGAGCGAGGTGTGGGTGGCTGGCGATCTGGCGCCGTCGCAACACTCGGCTGGGTCGCTTCGCGTGGCTCGGCCGCTTCGCGTGGCTCGGGGTCGTCGGCGGCCGCTTCGATGATCAGCGTCAGGATCGACGCGAGCTCGCGGCTGCGATCGGCGTCCGTCTGTCCGCTCAGCTCGACGGTGCGGTGGTCCGGCTTGGGGCTGCCCGCGGACACCAAGGTCAGCTCGTAGCGCCTGCTGCCGCCGGGCTCGACCGGCTCGACTGGCTCGACCGCATCCACTTGGATCGTCCACTGATCGAGCGCATCGCCGACCCGCGCACGCAGACCAAGCTGCAGCGCGACCGGATCGAGCCCGTCGGCGGCGAATTCGTGGACCGCGGTGTCAGCCGGCGCGAACGCCAGCATTCCCGTGAGCACGAGCGAGTGAAGCAGAGGCCCGAGCAACGCTCGGCAGTCGTGCCACGACGCTCGAAAAAACTCCAGACATCGCAGCGCGCTGGGCTATGGCAGGCACCTTGGAATTGCGTGGTTTGGCCCTGTCGAAGCGCCGTGAAGTCAACGATGAGCGCTGTTCTCCTGCACGGGCTGCTCGCGGCTGCGTGTGTCACTGTCGGCTGTACGCGAGACCTCGAGGTTGGCGGCGAGCTTGGCGACGCGTGCACGCCCAGCGACGAGCAGCCGTGCGCGGCGGGCTTGGTGTGCGAACCCAGGAACGGCGGCGAAGATCCCTTCGTCTGCGCTGGACCGGTCGAGCTGCGGGGCATGGTCATCGACGCCCTCGACGAGACCCCGATCGCGGGCGCGCGGATCCTCGCCCTCGACGACACCGGCGCGCCGATCAGTGACGTGGCGATCTCCGACGCAGCAGGCAACTACGCCCTGCCGATCTCGATCGCACGCGACGCCGACGGCAACCCTGCGACCGCGCTCACGCTCACGCTCTCGGGCAGCGCAAAGGACTACAAGATCTATCCAAGCGGACTGCAGCCCGCGTTCCCCGTGAGCACCGCCGCCGTCATGCCGGTCGAGGACGACCCCGACGACGACACCGATGATCATCTACAGGTGATCGAGAACGCATCCACGACCGTGGGCCTGCTGCCGCTCGACGACGCCGACCAGGGCGGGTTCACCGTCATGGGTCGCGTGGCGGGTGAAGGCGATGACACTGGCGGGACCTTGGTCGTGGCCGAGGGCGGGCGCAACGTCTACACCGTCGCGGACCGCAGCGGCGCGTTCACCCTGTTCAACGTGGAGGCCGGCAGCACGACTGTCCGCGGCTATCGTGGCGGGCTGCAGCTCGTGCCCGAGTCGCTCGAGGTCAACGCCGATGTCTCGGGTGTCGTGCTCGAGCTCGCTGGCGACGCCCTCGCGAGCGTGAGCGGGAGCGTCAACATCGTCAATGCTCCGGGCGGCAGCGAGACCTCTGTGGTCTTGATCCCCACCGCGCTGTTCAACCCCGTGTTCGAGTTTGGCCCGGTCCCCTTCGGCCTGCGCGCGCCGGAGCCCGGCGTCGCGCCCAACGTCAGCTCGGCGTGGACGATCGCCGAGGTCCCCGAGGGCAGCTACTACGTGATCGCCTCGCTCGAGAACGATCTGTTGGTCCGCGATCCCGACACCAGCATCGCTGGCACCGAGATCCTTCAGATCACCGTCGCCGCTGGCGAAGACTTGGAGTTGCAGGACAGCTTCAAGGTCACCGAAGCGCTCGGGGTGGTCAGCCCCGGACGCGACGGACCCGAAGAGGTCAGCGGCACGCCCGTGTTCGTGTTTGACGATGACAGCAGCGAAGACCGCTACGAAGTCGTCGTTCACGACGCGCTCGGAAACGAGATCTGGCGCGACGATCAGGTCCCCGGCGTGTCGGGCAGCTCGACGGTCAGCGTCGACTACGGCGGCCCCGCCTTGACCCCCGGAATGTACTACCGCTTCGTGGCGACCTCGTGGAAGGACGGCAACCCGGCCCCCAGCGCGCTGTCGCGAACCGAGGACCTTCGCGGCGTGTTCGTCTCTCGCTAGCTAAATAATGGTTTCGAGGGGGGAGAAGCCCTCGAGCTCGGCCCAGCCGGTCTGGACCGAGATCGCGCCACCGATCGGCGGTGCGTCAACGTTTGGATCGCAAGGCGAGGTCTTGGGCGCCCTGAGCACCGCGCCGCAGTTGTCACCCTCGCAGATCGCCTGCTCGACGATCGGCGCGGTCAGGTTGCCGGAGGTCCCAAACCCGTCGTTGAAGTCCTCAGGCAGCTGGTAGCCGCCCATGAAGTCAAACGGACTGCCGCCGGCAACGACCAGGCGGAAGCTGATCTCGTAGGTGGCGCCGGGATCCGCGACCCACTCGCCAGCCTCTTCGTCGAACCAGCGCGAGTCACAGCTGCCCGAGCCCGGCTCGTAGATCGTGTAGCTGATGTAGTAGACCTCGGCGTCGAGCTGTTGCGTGCCGTTGGCGAGCCCGGTCACGCGCACCATGGGCGCGCGAATTGGCCGAGCCGCCTTCGAGAAGTTGCGCGTCTCGTCTTCCGTGTCGCCGTTGGGGAACACGATTGTTCGGGTGCGCTCGATCTGGTTGAGCGGCATCCGCATGAAGTGGGCGTGGGCCCCGGGCGCGGTGGCTGGCGCGTTCGCGGGGATGTCAAACCCACCGTGTTGATCAACGCGGTGATCGTCGGCGATCAAGTACAGGCTGCTGTGGAAGTCGTTGGCGTCATCGCCACCGTCGATCTTGTTGTCGTTGGGGCTGCCGCTGACGAGCGCGAGCAGGAACTGATCGCGGTCGCCGATCGGCAGGATCGTGCCGGGGTTGTTGATCTCGTCGATGCGGTTGTTGGCCACGACGGCTGGCGAGAAGGTGAACACGTCGCCCTTGCTGCCGCCAACGCCGATCGGGTTGATCGCGCACGAGAACTCGCCCAGGCCCTGGCACGCGGGGAACCGGAATCCTTCGGTTGCGAGCGAGAAGCCCTGGGGGTTGAGCGGCCAGACCGCGCCGCCGCTGTCGGCCGCGTGGGCGAATTGCGTCACGTTGGAGACGTCGGTGGCGAGGTCCCAGCGATACAAGCGGCCAGCAGGATCCGCCCAATATGCCTCTTGCATCTCGCCCCAGTAGCGCGAGAGGCAGTGCGAGCCCACGGCGATGTCCGCGATCGCGGCGTAGTCGTCGGCGACGTCGTATGTGGTGTTGGCGGCCGGGACGCCCATGAATGCCTTCTTGGTCACGGTCTCACCTGTGATGGCGTCGACCACCCAGACCGTGCGCCCGCGCTCGGCGGCGCCTTGGCCCTCGCGGTAGCCGCTGCCAAACACCAGGTAGGCGACGGGCTCGACCGACATCTCGTGATTGGGCGAGGCGTAGGTCAGGGCCGGTCGCGCCCAGGTCTCGCCAAGGGTGTTGGCGAAGTCGACCGCGTTGTCGGTTGTGCTGGTGGTCCACACGACCTCGATGGGGTCATCGGTCTCGAGCCGACCCATGTGCGAGACGTCGAGGGTGAGGATCTTCGAGCCGCCGGGCCCAAGCCCAAACACCGCGAGGTGCCGCCACTTGCTGGCCTGCTCGTCCCACGCCCAACCGTTGTTGACGGTCGACGCCACGCCGAACACATGCTCGCTGATCTGCTCTGATTGACCGTAGCTCGCCGGGCCGACGACCGAGAGCTTGCGCGCGTTGTTGATCAGCGCGAGCGGCACGAAGCCAAACAGCTCATTTCCGCTGTCATAGTGAACACCGTGAAGGATGCCGAAGTCGTCACCAAAGAGGACCGCCTCGGTGTAGTCGTAGTGATCGTCAAGGCCGCCGCCCGAGGTGACCTCCCACGCTTGCGCGGAGAATGCCTCGAGCGTGGCGGGGACGTCGTCACCAACTGCGTTGCGGCGGCCGGCGCAGTGCGGGTCGCGAATTCCAACGCTGGGTCGGAAGTCGGCGTTGGCTTGCGGGATCCGGCGAATCAGGATGGGCGCCGAGTTTGGCAAGCCCGACAACTTCCAGTTGTTGGGCATGTTGCGACCGAGCAGCCACTC
The DNA here is from genome assembly GCF_000737335.2 of Enhygromyxa salina. Lineage (GTDB taxonomy): Bacteria > Myxococcota_A > Polyangia > Nannocystales > Nannocystaceae > Plesiocystis > Plesiocystis salina_C. The sequence goes on from NZ_JMCC02000083.1 coordinate 8,695, forward strand.
GGTCATTGCGACGATCTGCGCGGTCTTCTCGTCGCCGTTGTTGGACAGCGGCGGATCGATGCGACCTTGCGCGTTCAGCTGCTCGACCAAGGCGACGAACGGCCCCGACGGTGAGCCGTCTGGATCGGCGACCCGAAAGACGTTGTTGTTGAAGTCGTGGGTGTAGATCCGGCGATCGTTCCAATTGGTCTGCTGCAGACACTCACCGGCGTCCCAGACCCGACTGATCGGGCACGGGCCAAAGCTCTCGAGCTCGGCGGTCTCGACGGGGACGTCCGCCGCGTTCGCGCAGTAGTCCGCGAGCTGACCTGGATTGTTGGGGTCTTCGTCGTTGCAGGCCCCACGCGCGACGTGGCCAACCCACGCGGGCGTCTCTGTCCAGGTGCTGATCGAGGTCTGCACCGCCGCTTGCGCCGACTCGGGGTTGTTGGGATCGGCCAGCTGAAAGTCGTTGGCCAGCGTGGGCGAGCCGCCAGGGACCTCGATCTCCAGCGACTTCGAGATGATCTGCGTGAGCGTGGCTTCGAGGTCGTCTTGGTTCTCGCTCAGCCACGCGCAGCCATTTGCCGGATCGTCTGGGTTGGCGCAGGTGTCCCAGTGGGCGAAGTCGTTGCCGCCCGAGCAGGGCGTGGGGATGGAGTCGCCGCCCGCGGCCGCACACGCGATCTCGTGCACGCGCTCGTGGTTGATGGGGTTGGAGTAGACCTCTTCGGTGAACGCGACCATGTAGGTCTTGACCCCCAACAGCCGCCGAATGCTGCGAAGGCGCTCGTACAGCTTGGCGCCGCCCTGCTTGTTCCACGGATCCGGGACGCCGTCAGACACGATGATCATCGTGACCGGGCGACACATCGCGTCTTCTTCAGATACGCGCATGAACGCCAGATACGAGGCGATCGTGTCGTGGCCAAACGGCTTGTTGGTCATCGGCAGCGCGGGCTTGGGGCCTGTGATGTTGTCGTTCTGGTCGAGGTGGACCAGGTACTCCATCACGCCCATCGCCACCGCCATGGGCGTGCCGCCGGTCACGTCTGCGCCGCCAGCGTAGCTCTTGGCGGTGATGCCATCGAACATCACCCACGCGTCGGCGAGCGAGCGCGGGCCCTTGTCTTCCGAGGCGATGTTGGGGTCATCGATGACGGCCTTGGAGTAGAACGGCGCGTAGAGGCTGGCGCCGACCCATTGATCCCGGCGGGCGATGCCAAGCCGGTGGACCTGATCGGTCTCGGTCTTGCACACGGCGTTGTCGGTGCACTCCTGGTGCGCCATGTTGTCCTCGCTGAGGCCATCATAGAACGAGTAGCCAGGGTTGCCGTCAACGTAGGGCCAGTAGTAAAAGTCCTTGTCGCAGATGTTGGCTTTCTTTTGCGCGGCGTTGTTGCCACTAAAGTCGCCGTGGGTGTTGAGGACGATCGCCTCTTTAATGGGGTCGCTACAATCGAGGTTGGCGCGGCGGCCAACGAAGCGCGGGAACCACTGGACCCGGCGGCTGTAGTTGGCCGCGCTCTCGTAGGCCGCGACGTTTGACTGCGCGAGGTAGAGCGGCATGTCCGGCAGCGGCTCGACGCTGTTGTTGGGCATAGCGAACCCGCCAAGCTCGTCGTGGCGCAGGTAGGGGAATGGCCGGTTGTCGCCGCACAGCAGCCAGATGCCCTGGGTGCCGAACGCGTTGCGGTTGGGCTTCCATTGGTTCGAGTAGGGCTGGTTGACGTTCTTGACCCACGTGAACCGGTACTCTTGGTTCTTGACCAGCGGCCCGGCGTTCACCCGCGCGACGCACGGGTCGGGGACCTGGGCCTTGTTGCTGCCGTCAGGTGGCAGCGCGGTGCCGAAGGTCATGAGCCCGAACTCTGCCTTGCTCTTGTTGGCTTGCGCGAGCTTGGTGATGACCTCGCGCGCGGCGTTGACCCGACTCTGCAAGACGCCGGCGTCGTCGTCTTCGCAGTTGTGCCACCAGCACTTGGTGTTGGGGTAGATCGACAGCGGATTGTAGGTCACGTCCATCGCCATCGAGCCCGAGTTGTCGAGCACGAACAGGATTCGGGGCGAGACGGTGCCGTAGCTCGCGCCGGTGACAATATAAAAAGGATCGAGGCGCGCCTGGGCCTGCTGCGCGTGGCTGAGCATGCCGACCAGCAGCAAGGCCGCGCCGGCCAGCTTCAGACCCCAAGTGAGTAGAGCACTGCGCTGTGATAGCTGGTCGTGTTGCTTGCGCATGTCAATTCTCCTCGTAGCCCAGAAAGTTCTCAACGCAGACGTCCGCCATGACGTTGTCGTTGTTGTGCCCGCCGCCGTAGCCAACATCAGGAGAGCTCATGGACCAGGCCTGCTGCTGATTGCCGGGAGCCAACACCAGCTCTTGCTCAATTGCGATTGTGGTGTTGCGAACGGTGGCCACACCGGTGACGACAACGCGACCATCGGTGTCGCTGGTCCAGGTCCCGGCGCCGGTGTCGATGGCGTCCGCCGCGTTGTTGCGGATCCAAACGCTCACGCGGGCCTCGGAGTCGGCGCCCTCGAGCAGGTCACGCAGCGGCACCTGCACCCAATTGATCGCCACGCCCTCTGCGTTGGGCAAGAACGCGATCGCGCCTTGCCGCATGCACGGACGCCCGGCGCAGTCGGACTTGCCGGTGACCCAGCGGTTCTTTTGCCCGGTGCCGGGGACCTGGTTGTTGCCGTTGCCGCCGGGTATGCAGTCTTCGTAGAGTGACGCGCACACCGACTGGTCGCCGGGGTTGTTGTAGCCAGTCAGCGCCTGGTTGATGACGACCTGCGCGCTGCCGGCGTTGTTGATCTCTTGGCGAAGCTGGGCGGCGGCGAGCTCGATTGATGCTTGCGCGGCCATTAACGCGCGCTCACGGGCGACGACCGCGTTGGCCTGCGAGACCTCGCGGTTGGATGTGCGCACAACCAATACAGCGACCGTCATCAGCGACACGGTCAGCAGCATCACGCTGACCATGGTCGCTCCAAGCTGATGGCAAAGCCGGTCTGAGAGGCTCTTTTGGGAGTCCCTGGTGTGCAGCATATTTATTTTAGTGCCTCTTACTTGAGCGCAGGATCGCGCCAATGCGTGTTGCGAACGCGAAATCGCTCGGTCAATGTGCGGTATTCGCGACTGCCGACCACCGAGTCCATGGTTGGGCGGTCTTCGATGGCGACCAATTCGTTGTAGAACGCGTCCGTGACCGCGTCTGCGCCACCTGCCATTGTATCAGGCTTAGCGAGCAGCGTGACCCGAACAACTTGAGGGCTCATGCGAAACCCAGGGGCGGACTGGCTCTCGAAGCCGGGGCCACCAGCGGCCCATTCGGCGGCGTTTCGCTCCGCAGTGCCCCAGGAAACGCAGTCTGGCCCCCACGCCTCGGCGCTCGCGTTTCCGAGCCATTCGTCGTTGCCGCGATCTCCATCCTCTGCGCGATCGTCGATCTTGCGATTCGCCGCATTAGCGAGCGGCCCCGACGCCGGGCCCTGTTCTTCGAAGCCGACGTCGGGTGGGGGGACCAAATTGGCGATGACCGGCTGGCTGTCTGGCGCCCAGCCGTCGCAACCCACAGCGACCTGCATGTCCTCGATCATGGGCCCAATCGCGACGCGAGGCGGCTGGACGTTGTCGGACGGGAGGTACAGCCGGGGCATCCGACACGCGCCGCCGGTACAGCCTGGATAGTCGTTGATCACGCCAACGGTTGGGTCGCCCTCGCGCCAGCCAAGGATGTCCGAGCGGACCAGCATGGGGCGCGTCTCGACGGTGTAGTCGATCTCGTAGCGAGACCAGCGCGCGCGCCCAAGCGGGATCAGGTCGAGGCGATCGAAGTTCTCTGGATCCCAGTCGGCGCCAAACGGCGAGCCGTTCTTGTTGCCCACCGAGCCTGGGTCGGCGTCGTCGGGGGTGGCCAACCCGCCGAGCCCAAGCAGCACCTCGAGGTTGGTGTTGAACGGCGAGTCGCTCGAGATCGGTAGCTCCCAGCTGGTCGACCCAGCGCCGCCGGCCTCGACTTCGCCAGTGATCTGGACCAACGCGCACTGCGATTGAGTCTCCGAGACGTAGGCCTGGGTGCCGCTGACGGGCACAACCAGCACGAACGACCCTGGCGCGAACATCTGGCGGACCGCAGCCAATTGCAAGCCGTCGCCGTTGTCGAGCAGGTTGCTGCTCTCGAAGGTGAGCACCGCATCCGAGGCGGTCGAGCCTGGCAATGCTTGAATTTGAAACAGGCCCGACCCAGCCGCGAGGTTGAGCTCGCCGCGAAAGATGTCGATGCTGTCGGCCGCGCTGCTTGGCGACGCCGAGGTCACCTCGAGGCCAGCCATGTCGTTGGCGCCAACGTCGGGGCCGCTGCGCCAGTGGGCCTGCACGCCGTCTCGCAAGACCCAATAGGGCTCGGTCGTGATCTCGTCGGTGTAGACATCGGCGATGTTGTCACCCGAGGCGCCACCGGGATTGATCAGCTTGTTGTGGACCGGGGACCAGATTCGGACCTCGCTACATTGGCGGCCAAAGCCGAGCCCCGCCATGCGAATGTCGGTGCCGAGCGAATACATGGATCCTTCGAGCGCCTGCTGCAGCACGATCTGCCGGCGCTGAAGGCTGGCGGTGTCCTTTTGGATGCTCGCAAACGCGAACACACCCATGAGCACGATTGACGACACCAAGATCGCAACCATGAGCTCGATGAGGGTGAAGCCGCGCTGGGCCTGGCGCCCACGGGTGGGGAACAGAGCCCGGTTTTGCAGTGTTTTTGTCACGCTCATGATGGCCTCGAAGACAGCTCAGATAGGGTTGCGGGCGTCGTTGACACGCACCGTTCGCAGCTGGACGCCGCGGACCCAGGGTAGGTAATTGGGCGAGGCAGGATCGAGGTTGTCGGGGATGAGATCATCAACGTCGATGTTGGCGGGCGGCGGGTAGGCGGGGTTCGTGTATTCGATCCACAAGACCGTGACCTCGAGCTGAACAGCGTCGGGGTTGCCGACCCCATTCGTGGGCCAGCGATTGATCGCGCGCCCAACCCAATAGAAGTCCGTGCGGGCGCCGGGGCCACGCTCACCGGTTGCGTTGGGCACCGCGCCAAAGTCTCGTAGTTGCCAGGTGTCGAGGTCGACGTCGTCGTAGGGGAGGGCGGGGTTTTGCCCGCCCGCAAAGTCGTATTCGATTAGCTCGTCGAAGCTGGTTGCGAGCAGCTCGGCCATGACCTCTTGGGCGAGGCGCTCACCCTCGCGGGTCTCCATCGAGGCGCGCTGGGCTTCGATCCCGCGGCTCTCCATGGCCACGAGCCCAACGACGGCGACAATGAAGACGATCAGCGCGACCATGACCTCGGCCATGGTGAAGCCGGCTTGTCGATCGCGGCGCTTACGATTGCGATTGCAATGAGTCATCATGGCGCTGGAATCTCGTCGAACTTGCGGATCAGCCCGCCGGGGAACATCTCGATGATGGAGTAATAGACCTGGGGAGAGCTCGCGTCTTGGACCACCAAGGTCATGCCCGTGTCGGGCAGCGGGTCGTTCTCGAGGGCGAAGCTGCCGTCGGGCTGAAACAGGATGCTCTTGGGCAGGTCGGTGCCGCACGCGACCGGGAGCACGCCCGCGTTGCCCTCGCTCGGCGCCGAGATGCCGGGCTCCATTCCGGTGATGCACGCTTGGTCGGCGATCAGGCCGCCGTCAACGCGGTCGCGATAGTTGCCCCACATCAGCGTGCCCGTGCCGGCGACGGTTGGGTCGGGCGGGGGATCGTCGGGGTCGATCCAGAACACCTCGAGGCGATCTTGCGACACCTCCACGCGGACGATCGTCTGGTCGTCGATCGCGCGGTTGCGCGCTTGGATCATCGTGCCGACCAGGTCATCGGTGAAGCGCAGGTAGGCGCCTTCCCATTGGTTGTTGCGCAGGCCGACGAAGGCCAGGGTTGCGACGATCGTGATCACCGCGAGCACGATCATCAGCTCGGTCAGGGTAAAACCGGCTTGGTGGCCGGGATTACAACGTTTTCGGGCATCTGCTATGAAAGGTTTGCGTAAGCTACGCAAACCTTTCAACGACAGATGCCCGCCCGAGTCGCCCCGCGGAGCTTGCGCTTGCTTGTAAGTGCCTGGAACCATGTTGAGATCTCGGAAGTTGGAGACCGCCAAGGCGAGCTACCGAGGCTGGATGTGCAATGCACGTACCCGTTCTGAGTGGCGCGCATCCACGCGCATCCATGGTCGCGGGTGTGTGCAGTGGGATCACACCGGCGGTGTCGCCCGAGCTGAAAACAGCTCGAGCCCAGGAGCCTGCCTTCATGGCAAACTCGCTGGGCTCGAGCGCCCTCGTGCGGGCGGGCGGGTTGGTTGACCGATCTAAAGCTCGGGACTGGCGAGCGATCAGCGATCAGTGGTCGTGGTTGCAGTCGGGGCCGTGCTCGTGGCTGGCCTCGTGCTCGGCGATCTGCTTGCGGACGTCGTCCATGTCGAGCCCGCGGATCTCACCGATCAACCGCTCGAACGCTGGAGGCGGCAGGGCGCCAGCTTGGCTGAACACCAGGATGTTGTCGCGGAACGCCATCAACGTGGGGATCGACTGGATCTGAAACGCCGACGCGAGCTCGCGCTGGGACTCGGTGTCGATCTTGCCGAAGGTGATGTCTTCGTGCTTGGCCGCGGCCGCCTCGAAGGTCGGCGCGAACTGTCGGCACGGGCCACACCAGCTCGCCCAGAAATCGACGAACACGATGCCGTCGCCGTCGATGGTCTGTTGAAAGTTCTCCTTGGTCAGCTCGATGAGGCTCATGACTTGCTCCGTGGGCTCCGCAGATGACTTACGGGGGCCCCGGGGCGGAGTTACCCGGCGCGTGGCTCGGGCACAAGTACCTAGAGCGCCGATCAGTTTGGAGTCGCGTCGTCAGGTGCGTCTGGGGCCGTTCCTGCCTAGGAGGGAGGCCGAAGCTGTATCCGGCATACTGCGAGCGCCGACCGACAACGGCAGGAGCGGCCCCAGATGTGCCTGGCGTCGTGAATTCAAACTGATTGGCGCTCTAGGCCCGAATCAAGCGCTGCGCGCTCGACTCGGGCCTACTATGTCTTCAAGGGGGCTTTCGAAAGCCCCTCGCTTCGGCGGCGGAGCCCCCTTCGCTCACCCCAAACGCTCGCCTGTCGGCTCGTACTAGCCCCAAATCATTCACCTTTTCCAATTCAGCGCTTGATTTGGGTCTAGGAGCCCGCGGACGCCGGAGAGCGCAACTTTAGAGCTGCGCGGCCGCTCAGGTCCGTGGGAGCGCCGTTCGGCAGACGCGCCGAGCTCAGATCGTCTTGAGGTACTCGAGCACCGCGCTGCGTTCGCTGTCGCTGAACGCGTCGCCAAAGCTGTGGCCGGTGTTGCGATGGCCCGGCTTGGTCGTGTCGTAGATGTACTTGCGCTCGCTGATCGGCGCGTCGTCTTGCGAGGTCTGGCTGGGCGTCCAGGGCCAGCCAAGCGCGTCCCAGTCAAAGTTGCCGCTGTCGTAGTCGGTGCGCCGCCAGTAGGTTGGGCGCTTGGCGCTGTCGAGCACCAGCTCGATCGTTGGCACCGAGCCGTTGTGGAAGAACGGCGCCGAAGCCCAGATCCCGTCGAGCGGCGGGGCGACGTAGCCAACGAAGGGCGACTTGGTCTCGAGCTCCGTCACGGTCCCGAAGTACGAGTCCTCGAACCAGTCTTCGAGGTAGTTGAGCTGGTTGGCCGCGTAGGTGGCCATGATGGGATCGGTGCCAATCCACTCCAGCGGCACGAGCAAATTGGGATAGGTCTCGGCCTCGGGATCCTGGGCGTAGGTCCCGTGGCAGCCAGCGCAGTGACACTCGAACAGCTCGGCGCCCTCGGCCGCGAGCGCGGCGTTGACCGGCCGCGGGTAGGTGGGTGGCTCGACCGTCTCGAGCCAGGCTTGCACGTCGATGAACTGCTCCATGATCACGGAAGCCTCGGCGGCGGTGTCGGTGCACAGCGAAGACGCGAGCATCATGGTTCCGCGGTGGTCGCCGCGCGACATGCCGTTGGCGAAGTGCGAGGCTTTCTTCTTGGCCCGCCACCACGGCGGTGGATCAGCCGGGACCATGAAGTTGGGCGGCAGCTCGATCGATGCCTCGTCTTGCCACGCCAGCGTGAACGGGTTGCGATGCGAGACCAACACGACCGCGTACATGATCGCCGGGTTGGTCCCCACGCTCAGCATCGTCGAGGGCGGCCCCACCACTTGGTAGCGCTCGAGGAACTTGTTGAACGCCGCACCCGCGTCGTTCAGCGGCGGGAGCACGGGCGCGAGCTGCATCAGCGTGCCGAGGTCGGTGGTGAAGTCGGCGTCGGCGCGGCCAAGGCCCAAGATCAGCTCACCGTCAAACTCGCTCGCGTGGCAGCCAAAGCAGTTGGGGACGACCAGCTCCGAGCCGTCGCCTAGCTCGACGACGTTCCACCCGACAGGGACCTGGGCGTTCTTGCCAGGTCGCCAGGCCAGCTTTGGGCCGCTGGTGAACGAGCCCATGAACGGCGAGAGAAACCCGAACAGCTCCCACGGCACGCCACACGACACGTAGGCTTGCTCGAGCAGGACATCCAACCCGGCTTGCGGATCACCGGGCAGGCTGGGCTGGCGGGGGATCGCGTAGCCAGCATCCCAGGGGCCGGGCAGCTCGTGACACGCGAGCGGCTCGCCGGTCTCGCTGGTCTCGCTGGTCTCTGCGCTGCCCGAGTCCGACTCGGTCTCGGCGGCCTCGGTGGTTCCGGCTTCCGACTCCGAGCCACCGCGGGTCTCGCTCGCGCCCAGGCTTGGGTCGGTCGCGCCACAGGCAAGCCCGAGACCGGCCAAGCTGACGATGAGTACGAGCGAACTCCGATCCATGCCCCACGATCGGCCTTCTCCAACTGATCTTCAAGTTTGTTTGGTATAGCGATCCAATGGCCCACCTGCGTCCGTTGACGGAGCTCCCCACGCACAGCGTCTCCAACCAGCCGCCCGCGTTCGAGGGCGTGAATTGGTGGTCGAGCGACGCGGCGCTGCGCGAGGCGACCGTGCGCGAAGGAGGCGGCTGGGCGCAGGCGCAGCTCGAGGCGTTCGGAGAGCGGGTGGGCTCGGCACAGGTCATCGCGTGGGGCTTCGAGGCCAACCGCAACCGGCCAGAGCTGCTGACCTTCGATCGTTATGGCCAGCGCATCGATGAGGTCCGCTACCACCCCAGCTACCACGCGTTGATGACCCTCGCGATCGAGGCCGGCGTCCACAGCGTCGCGTGGACGAGCGAGCGCGGCGGCCATGTGGCGCACGCGGCCTATGAGTTCCTCATGACCCAGGCCGAGCCGGGGGTGTGCTGTCCGCTGTCCATGACCTACGCGGTGGTGCCCGCGCTGCGCCACCAGAGCGACTTGGCCGACGCGTGGGTGCCCAAGCTCACCGCGCGACACTACGATCCGCGGGCGTGTCCGGCCGACACCAAGCTGGGCGTGACGATGGGCATGGCGATGACCGAGAAGCAGGGCGGCTCGGACGTGCGCGCCAACACCACGAAGGCCCACGCGCTTGCAGCCGGCGGGCCGGGAGCCGAGTACGAGCTCGTTGGCCACAAGTGGTTTTGCTCGGCGCCGATGTCCGACGCGTTCTTGACCTTGGCGCAGGCGCCCGGCGGGCTCAGCTGCTTCTTGGTCCCGCGCTGGCGGCCCGACGGGACCCGTAATCGCTTCTTCATTCAGCGGCTCAAGGACAAGCTGGGCGATCACGCCAACGCGTCGAGCGAGATCGAGTACGCGGGGACCTGGGCGCAGATGCTGGGCGAGGAAGGCCGCGGCGTCCCCACGATCATCGAGATGGTCCAGCACACGCGGCTGGACTGCGTGGTCTCGCCAGCGGCGATGATGCGGCAGGCGGTCGCCAACGCGTGCTGGCACGCTGCGCACCGGGGCGCGTTTGGCAAGCTGTTGATCGATCAACCACTGATGCGGGCGGTGCTCGCCGACTTGGTGCTCGAGAGCGAGGCCGCGACCGCGCTCGCAATGCGCGTGGCTCGGAGCTTTGACGACGCCGCGGGCGACGACCCCGAGCCGGCCCGCCTGTTCTCGCGCTTGGCGACACCGGTTGCCAAGTACTGGCTCAACAAGCGCACCCCCGAGCTGGTCTATGAGGCCATGGAGTGTCACGGGGGCGCGGGCTTCATCGAGGAGGGGGTGATGGCGCGGGTGTTCCGTCAGTCTCCGCTCAGCAGCATCTGGGAGGGCTCGGGCAACGTGATCTGTCTGGATGTGCTGCGCGCGATCGGCCGCGAGCCGGCCTGCGTTGAAGCGCTGATGAACGAGCTGCGCGCGGGCGCGGGCGGGGATCGGCGCTTGGATCAGTTTGTAGCGGGGATCGCAGATCGGCTGACCAAGCCGATCGAGCAGCGCGACGCGCGAGCGGTGTGTGAATCGCTGGGGTTGGCACTGCAAGGCTCGCTGTTGGTCCGTCATGCGCCCTCGTTCGTCGCAGACGCGTTCTGTGCGGGGCGCTTGGCGAGCGAAGGGCGCTGCTATGGCACGCTCCCGGTCGGGGTGGACGTCGACGCGTTAATCGAGCGAGCGCGCCCACACTGACGGCTGTGATCTATCTGCCAAGCCAAACAGCCTTGGGTTGATCGCGGTTGTGCTGCTACCGTGATGGCTGCTCAGCATGTCGATGTTTGTGATCGTGTTTGCGTGGGTGCTGGGGGTCGAGCCGCCCGCGACGCTGCAACTACCCGAGGGCGCGGATCCCAACGAGTACGTGCAGGCGACCTGGCTGCCGGCGATCGCGGCCAAGCCGATCGAGGTCCCGGCGTGGCAGCGCTACTGGCGAGGCGAACAGACCCAGCTGCTCGAGCACCCTCGCTGGATCCGCCACACAACCGGCCCGCGCGAGACCAAGGCCTGGCTCGCGGCCCGCTACGGATTTGACGCGAGCATGCTGCGGGGATGGAACGAGAAGACCCTCGCGCGGGGCGGTCGCTTCATTCGTGAGGGGGTCGAGCTGCGGCTCAAGGCGATCCGGCTCCCACCTCCGCGCGAGGCGATAGCGTATGTCGCGGAGACCGGCGACACCTGGGAGAGCGTGGCCGTTGACCATCGCGTCGACGTTCACGACCTCAAGTTCTATAACGACGCCGCCAGCGAAGACAGCCTGGACATGCTCGCGCCTGGGCGGGCGCTGACGGTGTGGGTTGATCCGGCGCTGCCGTGGACGGTCAACCGATTCCCCGGGTTGGAGATCGACCCCGCGTGGCTCGACATTCCCCAAGGCGCGCTCAGCTCGGGCCACCCCAACCGCGGGCGCATCAAAGGCGAGCCGTGTCAGCTACCGGACATTCCCGAGCTCTACACGCGCCGCTTTGATCGGATCGCCCACGGCAGCAGCCACGCGATTGAGCTGATCGTCACGGCGTTTGCGAACTTCAGGCACGACAGCGGCTACAAAGGGGAGATCCTCGTTGGGTCGATCAGCCGCCCGCGCGGGCGTCGGTTTCCGCCGCACCGCTCGCATCAATCCGGGCGCGACGTCGATATTCGCCTGCCGCTGTTGCCGTGGTTCGAGACCATGGTGGGGCCGCCGCCAGAGCAGGTTGACTGGCGCGCAACCTGGGGCCTGATCGACGCGTTCTTGGCGACCGGCGAGGTGTCCATGATCTTCTTGGATCACAAGCTGCAGCGGCACCTGTACTACGCGGCGATGTCGATGGGTGTGAGCGCAGAGGAGCTGGACGAGGTCATCACCTGGCCGCTGCGGCAGGGCGCGAAGGGCAAGAAGATCATTCGCCACTCGTCTGGGCACGATGGGCACATTCACGTGCGGATGAAGTGTGGCGCGGACGAGCCGGAGTGTCGCACCCGCAAGCCGCGACCGCGCTGAGCAGCCGAGGGCGACCTCGGGCGCCGCAATGCGATTCGCCGTCGATCTGGCGATCGACGGCGAGTCGCCCCTTCCGCGGAAGAGGCGCGGAAGGGGCGTGGCTTGGGTAGCGCGGCTCAGATCAGAAATCGACCTGCTCGAAGATTTGAACGGGCCCGAAAAAATAGCCCCCGTTGAAGTTCCCCACGGAATCCCCGGCGGCCGAGCCATTGATCTCGCCCAGGCCGATGGCGTTGGGGCCGGCCCACGTGTCGTCCATCAGCGTTCCAATCGAGAGGGCGTCCGTGCGCGCGTTGATCAACGACGCATGATCCTGGTGCCAGTAGAGCGCGATTTTGTCGTCAACCGTGTCGATCTCGATGAGGAAGCTGTACGTCGTGCCCGGCAACATGGACACGGGCCCGGAACCGTAGAGGTAGGGGATGCCCCCGCTGGCGCCGTGAAGCATGAGGAGCTCTCCGTTGATGAGGGTCAGGTTGATTCCGTTGGTGCTGCCGCCGATCTCGACCAGCGTCCTTGCGCCACCGTCCGCTGGCCCCGTCCAAGTTATCCTGCCAGTGATCACGGCGGAGGATGACATCGTGGTCGAAGACAGGCTGTTGCTCGTGCTCTGGCTCAGCTCGACGACGTTCGTCGCGGTCGCCTGCGCAAGGGCGTACGGGTAGATGTCCTCGGCGCAGAACTTGACGCGGCCATCGGAGCTGCCCGAGCTGGCACACATACCGCTCTCGCCACCAGCGGCGAGCGAGTAGACGTTCAGGTTGCCGTCTGCGTCGACGTAGTGCGTGCCGCTCCAGCGGAACGAGGGCTGGCGCATCCCTCGGCACTCGGTCACACACTCGGCGCTCGACTGGCCCCACGAGCCGAGGTTGACCGAGTGCGTGGTCGAGCCGGCGATGCTGAACGTACCGGAGTTTGGATTGTTCGGGACCGTCACCGCGGTGGCCTGGACATAGTTGTCGTTGCCCGAGCTGGTATAGCAGTTGCTGTCTGAGCTGTTCTTGTAGCAGAGGCGATAGACGTCGTCCTCGGAGTCGGTGACGAAGAAGCAGTTGGCGCCGCCGCCACCCACGTCGTCCATCTCGGCATGGTACGAGAACGCGGTGGGATCCAGCGAGCCCGCGCCCGAGGGAAACAGCTCGCTCTCCTCCGCGACCCAGACTTCGAAGTTGGACGACTCGCCGATCGCCAACCAGTACCAGCCATTGCGATGAAGAATGTAGACCTGGTTGATCTTGCCGCCGTCGTTGCGCTGCAGGCGGGTGTTGCCGGTGGTGACCTCGGAGGGATCGCCCGAGTTGTCCTTGTGGTGATAGAGGACGCGCACGTCCTTGGAGTCCTCGGCGGCCACGAACAGGTAGCCCGCCTCGTAGCTGGAGTCGCTGCCGTAGTCGGGCAACCACTCGAGCTGCGCGACGTGGTCTTCGCCGCTCACGTTGCTGTTTTTCTCGTGGGCGATGTCGCCGCCGTCGGCCTCGATGGTGCCGTTCCATTCCAGCTGCGACGAGCTGACCTTGTTACGGCGCAGCTCATGGTCCTCATAGGCGCCGTCGCCATCCGAGCGGGCGTACCAGACGCGGGACGTGTTGTCGGAGAACGGGCCGGTGTAGATCATCGTCTGCACGTGGTTCCCCGCGTCGTACTCCTTGACGGTGTTGAGGTCCGCGCCGTTCTGGCAAGCGAGGTTGGCGAGCGCCTCGTCAATGGGCTTGCTGAGCGCCCGCTGGTCGCGGCCCGGGTAGGGCCCCTGCATGGCGCGAAACTCGACGACCGGCGCGTCCTCGTCTAGCAGCGCAGCGCCGTCGATGTCGACTTCAGAGGCGCAGGCCCCGAGCCCGACGAGGGACGTTGCCATGATCACAGGCAGGCAGAGGCAACGAAGCTCGAGGACGCGGGACACATGGGGGGATGAGGTGTTCATTGGATGTTCCGTTCGGATCGATAGGTGGGACGGCAGCGGCGTGTAGACCGTGGCCACGTTCGAGCTCGTGGGATTGCCAGAACCGTGCCGGCCCCCAAGGGATCGATACGGCATCGAACGCGACCGTAGTGGCCGTCGACAGCATCGTCGGGATCGTTGCCGACCATCGAAGACAGTCGACGACGGTCGGACCGAAGCCGCTTGCACGAGCAGATCGGCCGGGCGTGCGCTGCCGTGGACAGTCGACCGACGCGACCAAATTCCTACCCGCGCTGGGGATGATCGAGCGCGCGCTCGATCAGCCGCAGCAGCACCGAGCGCATTGAGGTTTGAGCTTGGCGGAGGGGTTCAGCTCGGGCGGGAGCTCTCGCCCGAGCTGAACCTGTCAGGTCGCGGCAGCGGAGCGTCGGCGCGCGGCTTGGGCCGTGGTGCGAGCGAGCGTTGGCCCGCGAGCCAGCACCCCGCTTCGCTCAGCGAGCTGTCCGAGATACCCAGCTGCATCCGCGCGCCGAGGCTGCGGACAGTCGCGATTGGATCGGCGTAGAGCTGGGCGTGGGTGATGTCGATGAAGCGGGTGCTGGACGAGCTTGCCCGGGCCCGCTCGCCAGCGGCCAGCCCCGCGTCGACGATCGTCGCGCAGTAGTCGAGCAGCTCGGACGCCGAGCGCGGGTGCTTGGCGTCGACCTGCATCAGCGTCCAGCACGAGCGGCTCAGCGTCTGCAAGGCGTGGTCGCGCTCGCAGTGGATCTGGATCACCCACGCGTTGGGGTACACGGCGAGCAGGGGCTCGAGCTGCCACAGGTGCCAGATGTCCTCGAGGACCATGCGTGGGCCGGCGTGATCATCGTGGCGGTGGCGATGGGCGAGGGCCCGCAAGTGTCGCTTGTGGTCGCGGTAGGCCGGCTCGAGATCCGCGTGGAGCATGAAGTCCACGTAGCTGGGCATGAACCAGTGGCAGGCGTGGATCAGCGAGCTGAAATTGTTGCGAAACAGCCAACTGCAGGCGTCAGGGGAGGTCGCCGACAGCGGGTGCAGCTGGCGAAGCTCGGGGGCGGCCTCGTAGAGTTGATCGAGCAGGGCGTTGGTCGTGGTGATCTGTCGATCGATCCAGCGCTCGTCGATGCGGGGCGGGGCGACGGGTCGCTGCAGCTCCCACAGCCGCGGGGCCCACAGCCCGGGCGTGCGCGCGAGCAAGTTGTGCAGCAAGTTGGTGCTGGCTCGCGGCATGCCGGTGATGAAGATCGGCGCGTCGATCTCTATCTGCGCCAGCCCGGGTGTGTCGCGCTCGAAGTTGGCGAGCGCGGCCCGTTGGCCGAGCGTCGTCATGATCCGCGCCCCGGCCCGCCAGCTCCCGACCTGGCTGAGCTTCGCCTCATCGCGCATGCCAGCGATGAGCGCCCGGAAGGCCGGCAAGAACGCGGCCTCGAGCGGCTCGGGCACACTCAGATGCGCCGCGGCGGCGCCCAGCAAGCGCTGCTCGTCGAACCCAATCATCGTCGGGGGCATGTAGCACGAATCCAGCGAAGCGCCCCTTGCCAATAATTGCGAATGCCCGCCCGCCCAAGGGTGTGGAATTGATGGCACCCGATCGCATCCGGTCGGGCGTCGGCGATCCTCGCCAACCTTCAGGCCAGGGTCACAAAACTGCGCTTGCCATGCGTGGCCGCAGGCAATTCACTGGTTTCCGCACGGAAGTGACCGCGCCGCCATGCGATCCGGGAGGGCGGTCAGAGCATCGCGCGGGCGATGACCAATTTCTGGATCTCCGAGGTCCCCTCGTAGATTCGCAGCGCTCGAACTTCGCGATACAGACGCTCGGGGACCTCACCCACCACGACGCCGCGCCCGCCGAAATTCTGGATACATCGATCGACGGCGCGCTGGGCCAATTCGGTGGCCAGCAGCTTGCCCATTGCCGGTTGGTCGGGCGTGGCGTCGCCGCGATCCCGAGCCGCGGCCGCCCGATAGACCATGAGCTGGGCGGCGACGTGCTCGGCCGCCAAGTCGGCCATCGCGAAGCGCAGACCCTGCTGCTTGGCCAGCGGACGCCCGAATTGCACGCGGGTGCACAAGTGTTCGACGGACGCCTCGAGCGCCCGATCCGTGATGCCAAGCGCGGCCGCGCCCACCGTGGCTCGGAACTGATCGAGGTTGCCCAACGCGATGCGCAGCCCCTCGCCGGGCTCGCCAAGCCTGTGCTCACGAGGGACCCGGACGCCGTCAAAACGCACGGTGCCGATCGGGTGCGGCGCGGTGACTTTCATCGGCTCGACGCTGAGTCCCGGGGCGTCGCCCGCCAGCCAAAACGCACCAAAGCGGGGCTTGCCTTCAGCGTTGGTCTCGGCTTCGCGGGCGAACACGACGTAGCTGTTGGCGACGCCGGCGTTCGAGATGAAGGTCTTGTGTCCGCGCAACAGCACGGCGCCGTCGGGTTGCGGCTCGGCGAGGGTCTGCATGCCCGAGACATCCGAGCCCGCGCCCGGCTCGGTCAACGCGAACGCACAGATCTTGGTGCCGGCCGCGACCTCGGGCAGCAGCGCGCGCTGCAGCTCGGGCTGACCGGCGAGCACGACCGGGAACGAGCCCAGGCCCTGCATCACGAACGCGGTGTCGAGCGCCCCGCTCTCGCGGGCCAGCCACTGGCGAGCGAGGCAGATCGCGGTCGCGGACACCTGCTCGTGCTCGCCCCCAAATTCCGCCGGGACCACGAGCTTGGTCAGGCCCGCGGCGGCGAGCCGGCGCACGTACTCGCGGGTCGCCGCGTGCTCGTTGGACTCGTCGATGTTGGCCTGGCGCAGCTCGGCGCAGAAGGCCTCGAGCCGGTCCTCGAGCTGGGTCCACGCTGGCGCGGAGTTGGGGAGCCCGTGGATCGTGGCGAGGTCTCGCTCGAGGATGCGCTTGCTGACGAACGCTGCGGGAGGGGCCATGCGGCGCAGTCTATCGCTCGAGTCCCACTGGGCGCTCGTTTTCGGCTAGTGTGGGCGAATGACACAGCGCAAGCGGGCACGGAAGTTGTTGAGTTCAAACGCCCGGATGGCGACGCTCGTGTGCGTTGGCGTCGCGGAGACCGCCTGCAACCTGCAGATATCTGACGAACCGCGCGACGAGACCACCAGCAGTGGCTCGGACACGAACACCGACGCGGACACTGGCCCCGGAGACACGGGCACGGACACCAGCACGGGCGGTGGCACTGAGACCGACACGGGCGGCGACACGGGCGGCGACACGGGCGGCGACACGGGTGGCGACACGGAGACTGGCGGGACAGAGGGCGGCGCGGTCCCGCTCGAGTCAGTCCAATGAGCCCGACCGATCCCGATTGGCCAACCGACGAGCTCGAGGCCTTCGAGCTCGAGCTGTTTGGAGAGGGCCCCGAGCGACGCTACCGACGCATGCGCCCCGAGGTCGAGGCCATGCCGTGGGACGACTTCGACGCGTCGGTCTACGACGAGGACGTGCGCTTGGCAGCCCGCGCTGCCTGGACCCGCGCCGCGTTTCAAGAGCACCGCACCGCGGCGGCGATCCTGGTCTCGCTGCGGGCAATGGTCGAGGCACGAGCGCCGCTGGATCTCGTTGGGTTTGCCACGCGCTTTCCCCAAGACGAGCTGGTCCACGTGGAGCTGTGCGCTCGCATGGCCGGCGCGCTTGGTGGGGGCACCAATATCTTGCACAAGCCGCAGGAGCTGATCCGCGATCCGCTCTCGTCGCTGTCGCCGCTGATGCGGGCCGCTGACATCGTCGTGCGGCTCTACTGTGTGGGCGAGGCTGTCAGCATTCCACTGCTGCGGGGGGCGTGGCACGCCGCCAAGCACCCGCTGCCCAAGACCATTCTGGGAACCATCGTGCGCGACGAGGCGGCCCACGGGACCTTCGGATTTTGGTTTCTCGATTGGGCGCTGCCGCTGATGGGCCCCGGCGAGCGGGCGGAGCTGGCGATCTCTGCCGAGCGAGCGATCGCGCCGATCGAGCAGCTGTGGAGCGAGATTGCCCAGGGGGCGGCGCCACAGCCCGACTCCGAGGCACATCCGCTTGGTTGGATGCGAACGGATACCTATCTCGAGATGGCCCACGCCGCGATGCAGACCCACGTGCTGGCGCCGCTGCGCGACCGATCGATCCCAGTACGGACTCGCAGCGCGTGACTCGAGTGCGCGTACTCAGCCACCGCTGGCGCGCTGGCAGTTGAGGCACAGCGGCGACTCGGGGCGGGCTTTGAGGCGGCGGAACTCGATCGGCTCTTCGCAGGACTGACACTCGCCGTACTCGCCACGCTCGAGCCGGTTCAGGGCCAAGTGGGTCAGCTTCAGGCGCTGCTGGCTGGCGCGCCGATTGGCGGCGGTCATTGCCTGTTGCTGCATGGCCTCCATGCGTGACAGGCGACCGATCGGCTCGTTGAGATCCACGGGCGCGGCGCCTTCGCTGGTCTGCGCGATCAACTGCTCGAGCTCTTCGTTCAGGGCCAGCAGTTGGGTGCGTAGCTCGACCAGCTGCGCGGCCGTGAGCGGGGCGGGATCGGTCATTGGCTCACTTCCACTGGGGATCCCGCTTGGCCAGCCACGCGTCGTTCGCTTCTTTGAAGTCCGGGTGTTGCATGCAGATCGCCTGGGCTTGGGCCTCGGCCTCGATCGCGTCGGTGAAGCTCATGTCCTGCTCTTGCTGCAGCATGGTCTTGGTCATGCGCGTGGCAAAGTGGGGCTTGTTCGCGATCGCCCGCGCCAGCTCGAACGCGGCCTCGTCGACCTTGCTCTGAGCTGGATCCTCGCCCTCTTCGACGACGCGGTTGGCCAGGCCGATCTGGGCGCAGCGCTCGGCGTAGACCCGGTCACCGAGCAGCAGGATCTCACTCGCGTGGCCAAACCCGACCACCCGCGGCAGCAGCCAGCTCGCGCCCATGTCCGCGCCCGAGAGCCCGACCTGCGGAAACAAGAACGAGAAGAAGCTCTTGCTGCCCATGACCCGCAGATCGGCCGCCAGCGAGATCACGGCGCCCGCACCCGCGGCGACCTTCTTGATCGAGGCGACGACCGGGGTCTTGCACCGACGAATCGCGTGGATCAGCTCGCCGGTCATCTGGGTGAAGCGCAGCAGGCCCTCCATGTCGCGGTTGAACAGCCGGGTGATGATGTCCTCCACGTCGCCGCCCGAGCAGAACGCCTTGCCCTCGCCGCGGATCACCAGCGCGCGGGCGCCCGCGGGATCGAGGCTGCGGCGATCGATGACCGTGAACAGATCCGTCAGCTCGCGGTAGACCGCGAAGGTCAGCGCGTTGTAGCGATCCGGCCGATCGAGGGTGATGACGCCGACGCGATCGCGCTCTTCGTAGCGAAAGCTGCTGGGTTGTGGGATCGGCAGCGGGCGGAAGTCGGGATCGGGGCTGGGTTGGTCGTTCACGTTGGGGCTCCTGCGCTGGCGAGCACGGCGAGGCCCTGGATCTCGACGCGGGCGCGATCTTCGAGGAGCTCGCTGACGCCGATCAGCGCCATCGTGGGGAAGTGCTTGCCGAGCAGCTCGCGATAGATCTGGCCGACCTGGGTGATCTCGCTGACGTACTCGCGCTTGTCGGTCACGTAGATCGTCAAGCTGATGATGTCCGTGGCGCTGCCGCCCGCGGCCTCGACCACGGCGACCACGTTGGCGAGCGCCTGGCGGAACTGCTCGGAGAACGCGTCGGACTCGATCTCTTCTTTGGTGTTCCAGCCGATCTGGCCAGCGATCGCCAGCAGCTCGCCGCGCGCGGCCATGCCGTTGGCGTAGCCCCGAGGGCGCGACCAACCTTCCGGGAGTACGGTGCGAGGCATGGGCGCAGTGTGTCAGCCGCGGCGGTGGTGGTCCAGGGTGGTATCCTGAGCACGTGGACGAAGCCGCAGCACGTCGGGAGGCCCGCCGTCAAAGGTGGACGTCGCAAGTGTTTCGGTCGGGGGATCCCGAACAGATGGACGACGCTAGTCTGCAGTTTTGGCTGCAGATCCCGCCCGAGGACCGCCTCGCGGTGGTGTGGGAACTCAGCGTGGAGGTCTTTGGCCTCGGATGTGACGAGCCGGTTGAACGACGACCTCCTCGGTCTAGCTTTCGCGTGGTCCGACGCTGAGGCTCGGTTCCTGATCATCGGTGGCTACGCCGAGGGCGCCCATGGAGATCCGCGCGCGACCAAGAATCTCGGGTCGAGACCTTTCTCGACGCCGCTGCTATGCTCCCCGGCGATGCTCGGCGCCACGAGGTTCTGGCAGGAGGTCCACCACTGCTTCGACCCGGCGCGGCCGGTTGGCGTGGATCAACCGCAATTGCACGTCGCGCGCGAGCGGGAGTACAACGCGTTGACGGTCATCGAGCGGTGCCTGAGCGCGCCCACGGGGCCCGATCGCCACCGCTACCTGTTGACCGGCGCGGTCGGCAACGGCAAGAGCTCCGAGCTGAACTTCTTTGCGACCCGGCTGACGCGTACTCGCATCGTCGTGATGTTCGACCTGTGGGGTCACATGCAGAGCCGTGTGCGCGACCCCAAGGCCATGGATCGCCTGCAGATCTGGGAGCTGCTCGGGTTGCTGGGCCTCGCGGTCTACCGGGCTGGCAGCGAGCGCTTTGGCCACAAATGGACGGACGAGCCCCAAGCGCTCGAGCGGGCGCTCGCGGCTCTGCGCGAGTCGGACGCGCCCGGCGCCAAGGCCGAGATCGATGTCGGCAAGCTCGCGCACGGCATGACGGTGATCGCCGGTGGCGCGGCGGGGGCAGCGTTCGGCGGCGTGGTGGGGGCGAGCGCGGGCGCGGCCGCTGGTGAGACGGCGGCGAAGCTCGGCGAGGCGGTGATCGAGGCGGTGAGCGACGCGACGGAGTGGACCTGGAAGCTCGGCCTGTCCAGCAACAAGAAGCGCGGCGATCAAGACGGCGAGGTCCGCGGCGTGCTGCATGCGGTCAACCGCCTGGTGACGGCGCTACAGTCAGCCTATGGGCGCCCGCTGCTGCTGGTGCTCGATGGGCTCGACCGCATCACGGATCCCTCGCGGACCGAGGCGCTGTTCGTCAACTCGGGCCTGCTCGGCGAGATCATGTGCGACGCGCTGTTCACTGTGTCCATGCCGCAGATGCGCATGCACGGCCAGCGCATCGAGCCGTTTCGACTCGAGGATCTGAGCAACGTCCCGGTGCTCGATCGCAACGATCCGCGCAAGCCGGGCCCGGGCATCGAGTTCTTCAACCAGCTGGTCGCGCGGCGGCTGGAGCACGTGCGCGCGCTGTTGGCCAAAGATGAGCTCACCGGGCCCGACGACCCGCTGCCGCAGGCCGAGCTCGAGCGCCTCGCGTATTACTCGGGCGGGGTCGCGCGCGACTTCGTCACGATGGTGCGCGACGCGGCCGCGGAGGTGCTGGTCGACGGGCGCGAGCAGGTTGACGGCGAGATCGTGGACCGCGTGCTGCGACAGGAGCGGAAGCGGCGTGAATTTTACATGGACAAGCAGGAGATCGAGCTGCTCGAGGGCGTCATAGCCGATCCCCTTCGTGGTCTGCCTGGTGGCGAGCTCGCCCTGAACCTTCTCCGCGAGAAGCGTCTGCTCGCGTATCCCAACAACACGACATGGTACTACCCCCACCCGTTGCTGACGCTGGCGCTGCTAGGTCGCGCTGGCTCGACAAGCTAATCGCGCAGCTCGAGCTGGCGCGCGGGGGCATCCTGCTCGCGCTCGTGGACGCCGTGCCGACGCAGCTGGGGTCTGTCGTGCGCGCGCTGTCGAGCGGGCCGCCGTGGGCAAAGGGCCGGCCAGAGGGGATGCTCGAGGTTTGCCTGAACGTGGCAGAGGTGCTCGAGGTCCCACGCGCGAGCCGGGTTCTGCTGCGCGCGCGGGCGGAGGACGCCGAGTGGCTCAACCTGCATCGGCCAGCGTTCGTGGAACGCGAGCTACGCACGGTCCTGTGGCTCGATGACGCGGCGCACCGGGCCGTGTCGCGCGGGGCGGTCGATTTCTATGATTGGATCTCGAGCCTGCATTCGGTTCCGGCCCAGCGGGTGCCTGCGTTTGCGGTCGAGAGCGTACGGGTGGCGCTGGATAGCGGGGCTGGTTTCGTCTGGCGTGGGCCGGGGCTCCGCGACGCCCTCGCCGAGGCGGGGTGGAGCGAGGGCACTGTTGAACTCGACGCCAACGCGCGGCATCCGGACCTGGTCGAGGCGCTGGGGGAGCCGGGCTTGCCGCTGGTGTCGAACGTGGGGAGCGAGCGGATGGCGTGGCAGGTGCGGATGGCGATGGCACGGGCGGGGCGGGTTGGACCGTGGGTCGCCGTCGATGCTGCGCCCGAGCTCGCGGGGATGTGGTCGATCGATGCCGGGCTGCTCGCGTGGGATCAGGCTGCTTCGATGCTGGCCGAGCGAGGCTGGGAGCGGGCGGCGTTGATGGCCGCGTGGGTCGATCTCGAGCCGGGGCGGATCGTCGCGGTCGCGGAGCGACCCAACCGGGCGCCGCTGCGTGCGGTGGATGCGTTTGGTGTCGAAGCGCTGGCGTTCGCGCGCGCGCCTGCGTGGGCGCTGCGCGAGACTGCGAGGGACGATGCGCTTGGGGCCGCGCGGGGGGTGGTCGCGTCTGACCGCGAGGGGCCGAGCGACGCTGCGATGGCGGTGGTGTGGTCAGCGGGCGCGGGGGCGTGGACGATCGATGGAGACGCGCCGCTCGAAGCGCTGCTCGTGCGGGCGCTGCGGGGGCTCGAACGCGGTGAACGGCCTGCTGGCTCGCTCGTGGATCGTGCCTGGCGGGCGGGCTATCTCGATGTCGCGTTCTTGCTCGCTCATGCGTGGGTTGCATACGCACAACGCCAGCTCTCCCGCGGCCGGACACCGGAGGCGAGGCGCGAGGTGAGCGTGGCGTTGGTCTACCTCGCGGACGTGATGCGAGCGCAGGGCGTGGGGACGGTGGAGGTGGAGGGAGAGCAGCGGTCAACGCTGGAGCTGTACAGGGAGAGCCTGGACGTTTTTCGTGGGTTGGTGGCGGAGTTTGGTCGGACGCCGGATGCGATGCGTGACGTGAGCGTGTCGCTCAACAAGCTCGGGGACGAGATGCAAGCGCAGGGATTGGGGACGTTGGAGGTGGATGGAGAGCAACGGTCAGCGCTTGAGTTGTACAGGGAGAGCCTGGACGTACGTCGTGGGCTGGTGGCGGAGTTTGGTCGGACGCCGGATGCGATGCGTGACGTGAGCGTGTCGCTCAACAAGCTCGGGGACGAGATGCAAGCGCAGGGATTGGGGACGTTGGAGGTGGATGGAGAGCAACGGTCAGCGCTTGAGTTGTACAGGGAGAGCCTGGACGTACGTCGTGGGCTGGTGGCGGAGTTTGGTCGGACGCCGGATGCGATGCGTGACGTGAGCGTGTCGCTCAACAGGCTCGGGGACGAGATGCGAGCGCAAGGGGTGGGGGCGTTGGAGGTGGATGGAGAGCACCGGTCAGCGCTGGAGCTGTACAGGGAGAGCCTGGACGTTTGTCGTGGGCTGGTGGTGGAGTTTGGTCGGACGCCGGAGGCGATGCGAGACGTGAGCGTGTCGCTCAACAAGCTCGGGGACGAGATGCGAGGGCAGGGATTGGGGACGTTGGAAGTGGATGGAGAGCAACGGTCAGCGCTGGAGCTGTACAGGGAGAGCCTGGACGTTTGTCGTGGGCTGGTGGCGGAGTTTGGTCGGACGCCGGAGGCGATGCGAGACGTGAGCGTGTCGCTGGAAAGGCTCGGGGACGAGATGCGAGGGCAGGGATTGGGGACGTTGGAGGTGGATGGAGAACAACGGTCAGCGCTGGAGCTGTACAGGGAGAGCTTGGAGGTACGTCGTGGGCTAGTGGCGGAGTTTGGTCGGACGCCGGATGCGATGCGAGACGTGAGCGTGTCGCTGGAGAAGCTCGGGGACGAGATGCGAGGGCAGGGATTGGGGACGTTGGAGGTGGATGGAGAGCAACGGTCAGCGCTGGAGCTGTACAGGGAGAGCCTGGACCTTCGTCGTGGGATCGTGGCGGAGTTTGGTCGGACGCCAGAGCGCATCCATGATCTCGCCGTGTCGCACTGCCGCCTGGCGTTGGCCGCGAGCGACGCTGGCGAGGGGGCGACCGCGTGCCGCGAACTCGGCCGCTTCGCAGCGCTCATCACCGAGCTCGAGCGCTTGGGCTGGTCCAACGTCCGCCTGCGAGCGGACCGCGAATGGCTCGACACCAAGCAGCGCGAGTGGCAGTGCGAGCCCTCGTGAACACGCAGCCCGCCTACACCGTTTGGCCATCCTCAGCGATTCGGCTGTCTAGGTAGCCTCGAGGTAGCGCAGCGCCGGCTCACCGTTGACGACAACACTGGCCGATTGCTCGTAGCCAGCCCGCACGAAGGCGCGCTGGCTGGCGTGATTATCGGGCCGGATCAGCGCCTCGATCTGCGCAAAGCCAAGCCCCGCCGCGATCGGCGTCGCGGCCCGAAGCACCCCCACGCCCAGCCCGCGACCGCGCGCCTCCGGGGCAACATTGACGCTGATCGTGCACAGCCCGTCCTTCGCCGCGCTGGCATCGAGCCGCACGAACGCCACGGGAGCCCCGTCGACCTCGACCACGAAGGGATGCCGGTCGTCCCGGCCCAGCTGCGCGGTGAACCAAGCCAGGTGCTGATCCCAGCCAATCAACTCGTTCGAGAACGAGGCCGCCCGCGTGACGGGATCATTCGCCCAGCGATACACCAGCTCGGCGTCAGCCGGCAGCGCGGGCCGAAACCGGAGCTCAGCCACTCGTGAAGTCCGTCTCTTGCAGCGGGGTCTCGGCGGGCAGATCCCGGGTCGCGACCCCAGCGAGCAGCGCCTCGAGTCGCTTCGGCTCCAGCCCGCCCACGAGCTTGCCGCGCCGCAGCACGTCGACGTTGTCGCGAGAAAACCGCTCACCCTTCGCGACGGCCTTGGTGGTCATCAGCACCCGCCGCGCGAACGCCCGCAGCTCGTCCTCGACCCCATGCACGGTCTTGTCACCGCTACCAACCACCCGCTCGACCGCCCGCACCCCCGCGACCAAGCGCGAGAGCCCATCGGGCTCGACCGCGAACGCATGGTCCGGCCCCGGCAAAAACTTGGACAAAGTGTAGTGCTTCTCCAGCACCGCAGCCCCCAGCGCCGCCGCGGCCATCGGCGCGATCTCGGGGTGCTCGGAGTGATCGCTGAGCCCGCTCGGGATCCCAAAGGTGTCGCGCAAAGTCACCAGCGCGCGCACGTTCACGGCCTCGGGCGGGGTCGGGTACGCGGCGGTGCACTGCATCAACGCCAGCCGATCACACCCAGCCGCCTCGAGGGTGGCGACGGCCTCGCGGACTTCGTCGAGGTTGCTGGCGCCGGTCGACATGATCACCGGCTTGTCGCGCTTGGCGACCTCGCGCAGCAGCGGCGCGTGGGTCAGCTCGTAGGACGCGATCTTGAACGCATCGACGAAGGGATCCAGCAGCGCGACCGCCTCTTCGTGAAACGGCGAGGCGATGAACGCGAGGTTGTGGTGATCCGCGCGGGCGCGCAGGCGCGGGAGCCAGTCCTCGGGCAGCTCCATCGCGGCGATGATGTCGAAGATGCTGCGCTCGTCGCCAAGGTAGTCGCTGCTGCCGGCGGCCTTGGGGTACAGGCGCTTGGCCTTGAACACCTGGAACTTGACGGCGTCGCAGCCGGCCTTGGCGGCGACGTCGATCAGCGCGAGCGCCTGCTCGAAGCTGCCGTTGTGGTTGCTGCCGGCCTCGCCAATGATGAAGCAGGGCCCGGTCAGGGCGAGGGTGCGTCCGCGGATCTCGAAGCTGGGCTGCATGGTGTTCACGGGGCTGCGCGTCGATCTACCACGTCGAGCAGCGCGTCGAGTACACGGTACACGCCGCGGCCGTCGACGGTCGCGCTGCCTTTGGTGGCGAGCGTGGCCAGCCGCGTGGGGTTGGCGAGCAGCGCTTGGATCGTGCGGGCGGCGGCGGTGAAGTCCAGGTCGCCGTGCCAGCCCAGGCTGACGCCCGCGTTCAGGCGATCGATGCCGGCGATCACGGGGCGCTGGTTGTCGGCTGCGGCCACGCAGACCACGGGGACGCCGCTGGCCATCGCCTCCCACACGGTGGTCCCCGCCGCGCACACGCACACGCTGGCGCCCGCGAGCATCGCGGCCATCTCGCGGACGTCGACGTGGATCTCGAGCTGCTCGTGAGTGGCGGCGAGCGCCTCGAGCTGGGCGCGGGCTTGGGGATCTTGGCCCTTGCCCATGATCAGGTCGAGTTGATCGGGGCCTTGGATCTCGAGCAGCGCGCGAACGAAGGGCTCGCTCAGCTGGGCCGGATCCGTACCGCCGAAGGTCAAGATGATCCTGCGTCGGTCGCCGCCCGCCAGCGGAGCCGCCGGCTGCTCGCGAAATTCTTGGCGCAGCAGCACGTAGGGGTGACCGACCAGCAGCCGGGTCCACGCGGCGACGCGATACCGCTGCGGATCAAAGTCGAGGATCTGATTGACGACCAGATCCGCGAGCTGCTCGTGCGCGGCGAGGTCATCGATCGCCAACAGCGGCCGACGTGCCTGCCACCGGGCCTGATGCTCGCGGCCGAACGCGTAGCCGTCGACGACCAGGGCGTCCGCGGTGTCGACCCGCGCGTCGAACTGCGCGTCGTCACCCTCGACGAGCTCGACCCCGTACGCGAGCAGCCGGTCCCGCACGGATCCGACCACGCCACGCCCCACCAAGGTCGCGCGACCCCCCAGGGCGACCCACGCATCGAGCAGCGCGCCCACCCGGGTCACGTGGCCAAACCCCGTGGTGCCGCCCGCGTCGGCCCGCGCGAGCAAGCGCCGGCCAAGCACCCGCGCGGCGCGAGCCTGCATGTCCGAGTCGAGCCCCTTTTGCCGCACGTCAGCGTTGAGCGCGGCGACCTCGGGGTGTGCGGCCAGCCAGCTGGCGATCGCCTCGGTGCGCGCGTCGTCGCCCAGCGCACGAACGACCGCGTCGACCAGCGCGAGGTCTGCGGGCGTGTCGACGGTCAGGCGCAGGTGCCCGAGATCCGGGCCGGGCGGGTCGCTGACGGCCGTCGCGAAGCGCCCCGCCACCCGATAAAAGTACGGCGTCACGTGCTCGCGGTCGCCGTCCAAGCTGGCCTCGCGCGCGGCCCGTTGCAGCCCGGCGACCTCGAACACCTCGACGTCGAGCCCGCGCGGGATCCTGCGCCGCTCGCCGGCTTGATTGGTCAGGTACTCGACGGCGCTGGGGGTGCCGCGGCGGGCGATGAACTCGGTGACCAGGCGATCGAGCTCGGCCGGATCGAGCAGCGGGCAGTCGCCGGTCACGCGCACGACCAGATCGCCTGGGTCCGCGCCCAGCGACTCAATCGCCGCGTGGTAGCGATCGAGCACGTCGTCGACCGAGCCGCGGTGGACCGCACAGCCAAGCGCGCGCGCAGCCCCAACCAGCGGCTCGTCACCCGGGTCGGTGGTCGTGGCGATGATCAGATCCGTGGCCTCGCGCGACCGCTGAAGCCGGCGAACCAAGTGCTCGAGCAAGCTGCGATCCCCCGCGCGCCGCAACACCTTGCCCGGCAGTCGCGACGAGCCCATCCGGGCCTGGGCGATCACGATCACGCGCGGCGTCGCCACGCTCAGCCCAGCACCTGCGTGAGCGCGGCGACCACCCGATCGACGTCTTCGTCGCGCATGGCTGGGAACAGCGGCAAGCTCAAGATCCCCTCGTAGTAGGCCGTCGCGCCCGGGTACCCAAGCGGATCCGCGCCGCGATCCGTGTAGTAGGGCTGGGTTGGAACCGGGATGTAGTGGACTTGAGTCAGGATCCCAAGCTCGCGCAGCGCGGCGACGACCTGGGCGCGCGGCTGACCGATCGCGGCAAAATCAACGTGGACCGCATAGAGGTGATAGGCGCTGCGCGTGCCCGCGGTCCCGACCGCGACCGGCTCGACGCCGCTGACGGTCGTCAGCAATTGATCGTAGCGCGCCGCCAGCTCGCGGCGCCGGGCGACAAAGCGATCCAGCTTGGTCAGCTGGCTGAGCCCCAGCGCGCACTGCAGATCCGTAATCCGATAGTTGTACCCGAGCGTGTGCTGCTCGTAGTACCAAGGCCCCGGCGACGCGTGTCGCAGCAGCGCGGGGTCGCGGACCATGCCGTGACTGCGGAACACCTCGAGCGCCGCCGCCAGCTTGGGCTTGGCCGTGGTGATCGCCCCGCCCTCGCCGGTGGTCACGTGCTTGACCGGGTGAAACGAGAAGATCGCCATGTCCGAGTAGCGGCAGTCTCCGATCGTCGAGTCGGCGGTCTGGGCCCCGAGCGCGTGCGCGGCGTCCTCGATCACGACCAGGTCGTGGCGATCCGCGAGCGCTCGGATCGCGGGCAGATCGACCGGCCGACCGTTGAGGTGGACCGGAATGATCGCGCGGGTCTTGGGCCCGACCAGGCTCGCGGCGTGCTCGACATCGATCAGCCCCGAGCGCGGATCAACATCAACGAACACCGGCTCGGCCCCGACGTAGCGAGCACAGTTGGCCGTCGCCAAGAACGTGAGGGCAGGGACCAGCACCTCGTCGCCAGGCCCGAGCCCCGCCACCGCACACGCTGCGTGGAGCGCCGCGGTGCCGTTGCAGACCGCGACCACATGCGCGGCACCAAGCGCTTCGGCGAGCGCGGCCTCGAACCGAGCGACAGTTGGGCCGGTTGTGAGATACGCGCCGCGCAGGGCCTCGACGACGGCGGCGATGTCGTCCTCGTCGATCCACTGGCGCCCGTAGGGCAGGATGTCGTCGGCCATGGCGGGCAAGCTACAACTGGGGAAGCGTTCGGCGAAGACCCTTCGCCACGGACCCGGATTTTGGGGCTTTCAGGGCTTCTCGCCCGCTCGCGGACGGACTCGCGGACTGGTTCAGCGCGGGCAGCGAAGCTTGCGATCGCGTCTGGGACTGTGAAGCCGGCGTGTTGCGAGCGCGCCGGGCCTAAGTTAGCGTCGCCCGTGCTCCGTGCCGTCCGTGAACTGTCAACCGTCTGTGCGCTACTCGTCGCCACCGCCACCTTTGGGGTAGCCGCTTGTGACGCGCAGCCGGCCAAGGACAAGGCCGCGACCAAGACCGCGACCCAGCCCGCTGGCAAGACCGGCGCACCGGCGACAGGTCCGGCCGCGGATCCCAACCCGGTCGAGGCGCCACCGGCCGACATGATCCTCGAGGCGCCCGGCGTCGATCTCTCGAAGCTCGCCCCGGCCCAGCGCGACAGCTTCTTCCAGGTCATCAACACGGAGTCCAGCGCGTGCGGGCAGGCGCACTCGCTGGCGACCTCGCTGCGCGACGACGCCGAGTGCCGCGACTCGATCCACGTCGCCCAGTTCATCGCGGATCGCCTGGCCAGCGGCGCCGCGGCGGGCGACATCAAGCTCGACGTCGACACCGTGGTCAAGGCCCTGACCCCGCGCGAGATCCCGATCGAGGGCCGCCCCGTGTTTGGCAACGAGCGCGCGCCGGTGACCGTGGTCGTGTTCGCAGATTTCCAGTGCCCCATGTGCAAGCACGAGGCGCCGCTGCTGCGCGCCGCGATCGAGGGCCAGCGCGGGCGCGCCAAGCTGGTGTTCAAGCACTTCCCGCTGACCGAGCACCACCCGCGCGCCGAGGCAGCCGGGGCCGCAGCCGAGGCCGCGCACCTGCAGGGTAAATTCTGGGAGATGCACGATCTGTTGTTTGCCAATCAAGACGCGCTCGAAGACGCGGATCTGCTGGCCTACGCCAAGCAGGTCCCCGGCCTCGACGTCGCCAAGTGGCAGGCCGACGTCGCGTCCGAGCCGGTCAAGCTGAAGGTCGCCGAGGATCGTGCGAACGGCGAGAAGCTGGATCTGCCGGGCACGCCAACGGTCTACGTCAACGGTCGCGAGCTGGTCCAGATGCTGTGGGGCGGCGAAGTGGACGCGTGGATCGAAGACGCGCTGCGGCGCTAGTCACATGCGCCGCCCACGACGGGCAAAATCCGCGACGCTTGCAATGACCTTGGGATGGGCGGCGCTGGCATCGGCGCGCTGTTGGCTTGCTGAACGTCGACATGCCGGAGATCGGGGAGTAGGCTCCGAGTGATGCGCGAGGTCACGTTCTGCGAGCGCTCGACAATCACGGAAGCGTGGGCGCTCGTGCTCGGACGACCGGTACCGGTGATCCCGGAGGAACCAGCTGCCATCGCGCTCACGGCCAAGCGAACGCTACGAGAGAGCGGTCCAGGGCGAGAACTCCACCGCGAACCTGCGCTGATTGTCGCCGAGATCCCCCGCGAGGGGCCCGTCGCGCCATTTTGGAGTCAGCAGTGGTCGTGGGACAGCGGCCAGCTGCGGGCCCGAGTCGGCCACCGCTACCTCAGCGTGCATCGCTTCGCCGATGAGACGCACCGCTACGAGACCTACGAGCGCTCGCTCGAACCAGCCTTGGCTCCCTGGTTGGATGCCTGCTCGCAAACCTACGACGACGCACTCATCATGCCGGCCTTCGAGCAAGTTGCGTATGGGTACATCAATACATTTCG
This sequence comes from Enhygromyxa salina, assembly GCF_000737335.2. Taxonomy (GTDB): domain Bacteria; phylum Myxococcota_A; class Polyangia; order Nannocystales; family Nannocystaceae; genus Plesiocystis; species Plesiocystis salina_C. The sequence continues at coordinate 38,963 of NZ_JMCC02000083.1, forward strand.
ATTCGCGTCTACCAACTTCGATTTATCCCAAGCGTTTCACCTCAACCTCGGGGTTCAACTCGAGGGGCAGCACGATGGGCTCGATGGCGTCGACATCAAACTCTACTATCGCGACAAAGGTCGCATGGACGCGCAAGTCATGGTCCAGATCGCCGCGAGGCAGGGTCCCGACGCCGATGAGTCCCTCCTGGTCCAGACCAAGACCTCGGCAACGATCACCGTGAACAACGGGTTTTGGAAGGACCATGGTCGCATCAAGCGAGAGGTCCTCGCCGCCAAGACAATCGCCAAGCGTGCGTTCTTCGAACTCGCCACCGAGCGGACACACCTCGAGATGGGAGCCCAATATGACGATTCGCCTTGACGACCCCGCGCGTCGCTATCCCGCACCAGCGTTCGCGGCCCCGCAGACGACGCTCGCGCTCGCCCGCCGGGCGCTGCTCGGACAGGTCCGGGTCACGCTGGGCGAGGGGCCGACGCTCCCGCCTCGGGACATTGGTGAGCGAGCGTCCGATCTGGCGCGCCGCTTCGAGGAGCTGCGCTTTGACTTGGTCGGCCGCAAGCTCGACGGCGAGCAGCTGTCGCAAGAAGAGGAGGCGATTCTCGCTGCGATCAACGCAGGGTTGCTGGCGTCGATGCCAACCCCAACGCCCGAGTCCGACCAAGTCCATGCCGCGGTGGAAGAGGCCAAGCTATTGCTGGAACGGAGGCGGCGTGGCTGAGTTACCCCTCTCGGAACCACCCGATTTGGGGCCGAGCGCGAAATATCCCGAATACAAAGACTGGCTACGCGCCAACTTCCACCTCGATCTGTGTTCCTATTGTTTGCTGCCGCATCACAACGCGCTCTCGATTCATTCAGGTACACCGCCGCGGCGGGCTCGAGTTCGTGGCGAATGAGCCAATAGGTCCCGCCTTCGTCATGGGAGTCGATCTCCCCCCAGCCCTGGCCTTCGGACTCACGATCGGGCAGCGGCAGCGGCAGCGCTTGTGCTTCGAGCCACTGCGGGTCGCAGCGTGTGCAAGCCTCGGCGGCTTGTTCGACCGCGAGTCCGAGCGCCTGCCGGTAGAGGTGCGCGAGCCGAACACACCCGCTGGTGACGAGCGCCTCCAGCGTGCCGACCACTTCGGCCGGGTCGTTCTGGACCAGATAGACCTCGAGGCCTGTCCCCCCCGCCATCGCGTAAAAGGAGTGAAGGAAGAAGACCGTTCGCGCCGCCACCGGCCACTGGTCGGTGACCCAGTAGCGCCGCTCGAACCCGTGTGCCCAGGCCTGCTCGGTGATCGACGCTCCAATGCTGCCGATGTGCAGGTCCGCAGACTCCGGCTCGACCTGCTTGTAGGGTGCTGGAGGCTCGAACAGGTCAGCGGGGAGCGGATACTCCACGCGCCCAAGATGGTAGCGAACGCTGGCCGCGAGGGCGCGTGGATCGATCTCACTCGCTGCGAGGGCCGAGCGACCGCCGGGCATGTCGGGTGCACCGCGCTCGAGCACGAAGCTCTGCTCGCGCATGTCGGGCGTCGCTGCACGCCAGCGTCGCGCCGCTCATGCACCGCTCCGACAACGTCCTGGCCATGATCCCCGGTAGTGATCTGGCCGACGAGCTCGTGGTCCTCGGGGCGCACTGGGATCACGTTGGGACCAGCGACAACGGTCTGTGTATGCCCCTGCTTGGCGACGACGGCGTGCTTGACACGATCTGCAACGGCGCCGACGACAACGCCTCTGGCACAGCCATGGTCCTGGCGGTGGCCCAGGCGATCGCAGACTCGGGTGTTCAGCCGCGGCGCACGATCGTGTTTGCCCACTTTGGCGGCGAGGAGCTGGGGCTGCTCGGCTCCTCGGCGCTGGTTCGTGACTGGCCGGCGCAGCTCGGCAAGATCCACTCCATGGTCAACCTCGACATGGTTGGGCGGCTCTCGGAGCTTGGCCTGATCATCTCGGGCGTGGGCACGAGCACGACCTGGCCCGAGCTGGTCGCGCAGGCGAGCGAGGGCGTCGGCTCCATCTGCCTGGAGGCGTCAGCGGCCAGCGACCTGTACTCGTTTAGCGAGGCCGGGGTGCCAAGTCTGGGCTTTTACACGCTGGCCCACGGCGACTACCACATGCCCAGCGACGAGTACGACACGATTAATTTCGAGGGCATGAACACGATTGGCCGGACCGTGCTCGCGGTGACCATGGCCCTCGCTACCGGCGTCGAGCTCGAGCCCGCGAGGCCGAATCACGGCGGCTACGGAGAGAGCTGCACGCTCCTCAACAACCATCAAGAGGGGTTCATGCACGTGGACGGTCGTGAGCCGATTCCATTGTCCTCCCCCGGGTTTCGGACGGACCTTCGCGCCCGCTAACACACGACCTGGCGGCCACCATGCTCCGCGAAGATCGTCTCACACATCTTCTCGAGCTCGCTGTCGTCGGTCTCGACGGCGATGAGGATCTTTCCATTCTCGACCTCTGCGTATAGAGCCCTGAGATGCTTCTCCGCATCATCTGAGCCTGAAATTCCTCCTAGCATGGCACCGTAGCCCCCCAACGTCCCAGCCGCCAACGCCACAGCCGCCAACGGCCCGACGCCGAGGATCCCGCCCCCCAAGGCTGCAAGTCCTCCGATAATCGCGCCCGCGGTGCCACCGATAGCCGCACCGTCGAGTGCGCCCTCGCGGCTCGCCCGCTCAGATGTGGAGAGCATGCTCTCGTCAATGTGCTTCTCATGCAGGATGGCGCTGCAGTGCTCAGTGGAGCAGCCACGCGCTTGTACCAACGCCAACGCGGTCATCGCATCCTCGGGGGACTCGAATAGGCCATAGACGTGCTGAATCTTCGACATCGAACATCATCATAGACGACCCGACACGGCGAAGGCACGCAGGATATGCGGATCACGGAGGGCCAGCTGCTCGCCAACTAAGAGGCCGAGCGAGCGGTGATCGATCAGAGTCGATTCATGGGGCTTCGGGTGGTGCGTGACCGTGCTGGCGGACGTCGTTCCAGTGGTACACGCGGCCCTTGCCGTCGGCCTTGGCGCGGAGCAGCGCCTGATCGGCGTTGCGGAGCAGCCGCTCGGCGAGCCCCGGCTCGAGGCTCCTGGGGCCGCCGCCGCCAAGAGCAGCGCTCGCCGCCTCATCCAAGGTCGCAACCCCGAGGCTGGCCGCGACGAAGCCGTTGGCGTCCACGTTTGCAAGGGCAGCGCGCAGCCGATCGGCGACGAGCATGGCGGCTTCGGCCGTCGTCTCTGGCTCGATGATCACGAACTCGTCGCCCCCAACCCGCGCGACCACGTCGGTGGTCCGGAGCGTGCGCTGCAGCGCGTCCGCGACCCGGACGAGGACCCTGTCGCCGGCATCGTGCCCGCGCACGTCGTTGACGCGCTTGAAGCCGTCGAGGTCGACGACCGTGACCGACAGCGCGTGACCGTAGCGGTTGCAGCGGGCGAGCTCATCATTGAGCCGGGCCGCGAGGTGGCGGCGATTGAACAGGCCCGTCAGCGGATCGATGATCGCGAGGCGCTCGACCGCGCGGGTGAGCTGGGCCCCCTTCACGGCCGAGCTGATCCCCTGGCGCAGGAGCTCGTAGACGAAGCCCTCGCTGCCGTACTCCAGCAGCGCCAGCCCGAGGCGCGTGCCGTGATGCGTGAGGGGCTGAACGATGACGTGGCGCCCGTTCAAGTAGCCCGCCGGGGCCAGCTGCGAGGTTGGATAGCACCCGACCGCGCCCTCGCAGGCGTCTGGGTCCGAGGCCACCGCGATCACGAGCACGTCTGGCACCGGCGGCAAGCTGGCGGTGACGCCCGGCGGCCGGACCGACGCGTGGTCCTTTGGTGGCGAGCTGGCGTCGAGCACGTCCGTGAACAGGGCGACGACAGACGAGCCGATGCCGACCCGAGGCAGCGCCTGCAGCCCCTGGCCAAGGGTCGACAGGTTTGGCGACGCCATGAGCTGACCTGTGACTTCGCTGAGCACGACCATGCGCTGCATCAACTCTGCGCCGCGGCGTGCGAGGGCCACGGCCCCGATGTCACTAGCGATGAACAGCGCCTCCTGACAGGTCGCGTCCACGTGCGCCGCGAGCTCCGTACCCGGAGCCGCCCAGCCCATGGCCTGCCGGCGGAGGGCGAGGAGCACGTCCTGAAACGCGGCGGTGATCCCATCGTGGTGGTCGGGGCGCTCGTGCAGCAGGTCCTCGACGGTGTCGAAGAACAGATCCGGCGCCGAGCCCCGGACCTGACGCACGAACGAGCTGGCGAGCCTGTTCGACCAGTCGGGGCCAAGGCCTTCGAGGCCCCCGCCCGCGCCCCGGCGCAGCTCCGCTTCCACGCTCTCCAAGTTGCTGGCGACCTCGTCGAGGTTCACTTGTTGGAGTGTTGGCGGCCGCGACAAGCTGACGTCGTAGGGGCGACGCGGGCAGCCGCAGGAGCGCCGGAACACGGGCTCCGTGTCGAACATGACGACCCCGGGCACCAACGGCGCGCCATCGATCGCGGCGACCAGGCGCTCGACGGCGTAGCGAATCTGCTTCTCGATTGGCTGCCGCACGGTTGTCAACGGGGCCTCGAGATGCCGGGCGAGGCCCAGATCGTCGAATCCAGTCACGGCGATGCGCCCCGGCACCCGCACACCCCGGAGCGCGAGGGCTTGAACCACGCCTGCAGCCATCTCGTCGTTGGCGCAGACGATGGCGTCGAGATCGTCGACACATACGCCGTGGGCTGCGAAGAAGGCGGTCACCGCAGCCTTCCCGGACTCGCTCTCGAAGTTGCCCTGATAGTGGAGCCGGGGATCCTGGGTCAGGCCGTGATCGCGCAGCGCCCGGCTGTATCCGGCGTAGCGCGCCTGGGTCTCTGGGTTTTTCTCGTGACCGCTGACAAACGCGAGGCGCCGATGGCCGTGGTGACAAATGAGATGACTGACGAGCTTGTAGATGCCCGACTCGTTGTCAACGAGCAGCGAGGTGACGCCCTCGAGCTCGACGCCAAGCGACACCGTGGGCAACGGGGCCAGGCTCGCCGCGAACTGCTCGAGCTCGCCCCGCGTCGAGAGATGCCCAATCGTGTGAGCGCTGATCAGGACCGCGTCGACGATGGTCGGCGACACGAGGTCGAACACAAAGTGGCGCGCCGCATCACGGGCGTGACCAAGAATGCCGCCCTGTAGACTCACGAGCTCGACCTGGTGCTCGTCCAACGCCGGAACGAGCACACGCAAGAGCGCGTTTTGAAATTCGTGCTCGAAGTCGTTCGTGAGAAAGGCGAGACGCCTACGAGAAGGCATGGGGCACCTCGAAAACAGCAGAAAACCGAGTCTAGCCCACAAGCAGCTGTTCGTGTGGACGAGGAGCGCGAGGGGTTTCACCACGCGCGCTCGGGTGGACTTCACGTGGACAAGCACGGAGCGCTCCGATACGCTCGCTCGTATGGGGTCCGGGGGTGACGCCACTCTCGTGGACGACACGCCAGATGGGTCCGAGCAGGCGGTCGGGAGCGCGCACACCGAGGACTTGGACCTCGCCCGCTCTGTTGCGCGCGGGGACAAGCGCGCGTGTGAGGACTTTGCTCGCCGGTTGCTGCCCACCGTGCGTCGAGTTTCGCGGGGACTGCTGCGGGGCAGTGACGACGCGAACGATGCGGCCCAGATCTCGCTGATGGATCTGCTCCGCTCGGCCTCCAACTATACGGGCCGTGGTCCGCTCGAGGCGTGGGCGCAGCGGATTGCAACGCGATCGAGCATGCGTTGGATGAACAAGCAGCGGCGCGTGCGGGAGCGGGCGCTGGCGCAGGCCCACGAGACCGACGCGCAAGATCGCCGGGCGGTGCTCCGGACCGAGACGTTGGATCGCCTGCCGCGGCCGCTCGACGAGTATCTGGATCAGCTCACAGATGTGCAGCGCGCTGCCGTGTTGTTGCGCTTTGCGCTGGGCCACACCATCCCAGAGATCGCAGCAATCACGGATGCCCCGATCCCAACGGTGAAGTCGCGGATCCAAAAGGGCCACCAGGAGCTGCGCCGCTTGGTTCGTCGTGATCTGAACCTGGGCGTGCGCAGCGCGGACGACCCTGAAGACTGAAGACTGAAGACTGAAGACTCAGTCTCCGCGCAGCGCGTCTGCGTGGGCACTGTTTGGGTAGGTCTGCAAGAACGCGTCGAGCTCGGTCTTGGCTGCCGCGGTCTGCCCAAGCGATCGCAGCGCACGGATCTTTCCGTAGTGTGCCTCCTCGGCCAGCGGGCCCCCCCGCTTCAGGTATCGGTCAAAGTGGCGAAGCGCCTTGGCTGGATCGTTGAGCGGGCCCTGGTACAGCTGCGCCAGCGAGACGTGGGTTGTCCGCACCTTCGCGGAGCTGGGGTACGCTCGAATTAATTGCTCGTAGGTCTTCGCGGCTGCAGCGAAGTCGCTCGCCGCGCGTTGACTGCGGGCGAGCTCTAACAAAGCATCGGCGCTGGGAGCTTGGTGTTGATGCTCGTGGGAGCTTGGTGCGCTTGCCGGCTGGTCTTGGTGTGGATCCACGGCGGGTGGATCGGCTGACTCCGCCGTATCGACCGGCACCGCGACCTCGGGTTCGCTGCCGGTTGACTCGCCCGCCTCGAGCACGCGGGACGCCCCGTCGGGGCGGGTCACCGTCACGGCGCCGCGCTCGACGACGACCTTCCACGCGGCGGCCTGACGCGTCGCGCTGAAGTCTGCCGTGTCGGTCGTTGCCTGCACGCCAACGCCAGCCACGGACAAGACGATTGGCCCTTCGGCCTCGACGCGGGCGGTGCCTTCGTGGAGCTCGACGTTGCCGTTGAGCTCGAAGGCCCCGCGCGAGCCCGGTGCCAGGCAGGCACGGGCGCCGTCTCGGGTCCCGCAGGTCTGGCGATCCGTCGTCGCTACGACGCCTTCGAGGGGCGTGCCCTCTTGTTCCAACACCCAGCTCGCGTGGGTCAGCCCGCCCGTATCCACCTGAGTCACCGTGGGCACTTCACGGTTGGTGTTGCTTGGGAGTAGCCACAATGCGAGCGCGGCTGCGGCGGCGAGCAGTCCGGTTGCAGCGAGCCAGGGGGCCACCCGCTGGCGCGCCTTGTCACGGTGCACGCTCTCGAGGTGGGCGGTGACCGCCGCCGAGATCAGTGCCGCGTCGTCCTCTTCGGACACCGCACCCGCGTCGGCGCGCCCGCGCAGAGCCGTGAGAATGGCCCGATCGACCTGGTCCTCTGCACCGTTGCTCGCGTCCGTGGACATCTCGTAACCCTGGTGGCCCGCAGAGCTTCAAACCGGACGAAAAAACCAGCAAAGCGCCGAATTGGCCCGGTGTGAAGGTATACTGGCTCGGTCGTGAACTCGGTGCACATATTGCTCATCGCGGTCGCGGGTTCATTGGCCGGCGGGTGCACGCAGGTGCACCAGCTTGGGCAAGTCGATGGCGCAGCCGACAGCGCCGGAAGCGCCACGTCGTCGATGACCACCGAAGACTCGGGCGATTTCACCGACACGTCCAGCACCAGCTCCGACAGCGGAACGGACTCGAGCTCCGACACCAGCGATGACACCGGTGACAGCGGTGACAGCGAGGACACGAGCGACGAAACGGGCGGTGACGAGACCGGCGACACGGGCGGCCCGATCCCCGACGCGTGCGAGGTCGTGGATCTCGGAGGAAACGAGGGTGTCACCACCGAGATCGTGCTCATGAGCCAGTGGGACACAGGTGCGTGCCACGAGATCTACGTGACGAATCAGACCCGCGACGATGTGATCTGGACGCGGGATCTTCGGTTTGGCGGCACGGTCGATAATTACTGGAACGCAGAGGGCGAGCAGCTCAACTCAACGGACTGGCGCTTTGGTGGGCAGCCCTCCGCCGACAACATCGTCGTGCTCTCGGGCAAGACCGTGGTGTTTGGCAGCTGCATGGTGTGCGCGCCTTAAAATTCGTACTGCAGTCCTGCACGCGCCTCGCCGCCAAATGGCCAAGGGTCGAGCACCGCTCGGGCCACGCCGAGCTCCTGCACATCGACCCGCACGTTTCTGAGCCACCCGACCCCGGCACCGCTCACGACCAGGCCCAGGCCGCGGTGAAGCTGCACGACGAGATCGGCCCGAAGCCCCAGGCCCACGCGAACATCCGAACCCGCGTTGAGGCCGGCGCCCGCGCTGGGACTCCACCAGATGAGCTCGGCCACGCCGGTCGCCATGAGGCGCCCACTCACCGTGTGTGTCGGGTTGAAGGCGTAGCCAGCGGCCAAGCTCGCGGGGACCCGATGGAGGCGTAGATCCGTGAGCTCGTCGCGGGCCTGGCCCATGATCCAGCCAGCGGTGATGGCCGCGGTCAGACCGATCGGGAACCGGACGCCGACATCCAAGGTGGCGCCGCTCTGCCACGCGGCGTTCGACGCCAACGTTGCTCCGAGGTAGCTCAGACCCACACGCATGCGAGGGCTGGCGGCAGGTCCCACGCTGACAGCTGCGGGCTCTGGGATTGGCTCGGGCTCTGGGGTTGGCTCGGGCTCTGGGATTGGCTCTGGCTCCGGCTCCGGCTCCGGCTCTGGCTCTGGCTCCGGCTCGAGGCTACGCATTCCGCTGGGAGCACCCGCGCGCAGCGACTCTGCGGCGCCACGGACGATCACGGCCAGCAACTCCGCGAGCTCGTCGGACCCTTCGGGAGCCGCGATGTCGCGAACGTAGCCAAGGTCGGTCCCGGGCGGCAGCACGAACAGCTCGACGGTGTTGGGATCGAGCCGCACCAGCCAAAACACCGCTCGCCCGCGCTGCTCGGCCCCTAGTTTTCGAGCCCAGGCGAGCTGCACGAACACGTTGTCGAGCGGTCGCTTGGTGACGCTGACTTCAATGCCCAGGTCGGCCAGGCTGGCGGCGAGCACGGGTTGCAGATCCTCTGCGGCGAGCTCCGGCCAGTCGCCCACCAGCCCGAACGCGATGCCCCCCACGGACACCTCGGGCGAGGCTTGGGATCCTGCGCTGGGGGCCTTGGGTTCTGGTGACGTCGGCGCTGGCCCCATGACCGACGTGAGCAGGAGTAGGCGGAGCATTCAGCGGGGCGAGCCTAGTATCCGAACCCGCCCCGGAGCGGTCAAGCCCAGCGTGGGATCTGGGGCGAGTGCGCACCCTGCTAGTGCGCATTTTGATGGTTTGGCGCGCTGCAAGCCGCCTGGGCGAAGCGGCGGATTTGCTCGGGATCGGTTGGGTCCTTCGCAAGCCACGAGCCACCCACACACAAGACCTGATCGATCATGAGCCAGTCGGCCATCGTGCTGGCGGTGATGCCTCCGGTGGGGCAGATACGCAGATCCGGGAACGGCCCCAGCAGGGCCGAGAGCGCCTTGATGCCCCCCGATGCTTCGGCGGGGAAGAATTTGAAGTGCTCGAGGCCGAGGTCGAGCCCGCGCATGATGTCGCTGGCATTGGCGACGCCGGGCAAGAACGGCACGCGCGTGGCGATGGCGGCGTGACCGAGCGTCTCGGTCAATCCGGGCGAGACGATGAATTCGGCACCAGCTGCGATCGCGCGCTCGAGGCTGGCGGTGTTGATCACGGTTCCCGCCCCGACGATCGCACCGTCAACCTGTTTCATCTTGGCGATCACCTCGAGCGCGGCCGGGGTTCGCAGCGTCACCTCGAGCACCCGCAGTCCGCCCGCGACCAAGGCTTGCGCCACCGGGATCGCGTGCGCGACATCGCTGATGACGAGGACCGGGATCACCGGCGCCATGCGCATGATGGTCTCGATTGGTTTCATTCCACGAATTCCTGGGCGTAGGCGACGGCGGCACCGAACAGGCCGGGCTCGGGGTGCTTGATCAGCTTCACGGGAACGGCCTCCATCAAGCTGCGATATCGGCCCTTCGAGACGAAGCGTTGGGCGAATCCAGAATTGGGGAGGTGCTTCGCAAGCCGCTGGCCAAGTCCGCCCGCGAGCACGACCGCGCCAGGGCCGTGGGTCAACGCGATGTCCCCGGCGACCGATCCCAGCGCCAGGCAGAAGCGATCGAGGGCGGCCGCGGCGATGCTGTCGGCGCCCGTCAGCGCCCGGGTCCAGAGCGCTTTGTCGTCACCATGCGGAACGTCGCGGCCCTCCATTGCGGCGAGCACCTCCCAGATCGCGCGAAGCCCAGGCCCGGCGACGACCCGCTCGACCGAGACCCGCGTGTGCTTGGCGCGAAGGTGGGCGAGGATCCGATCGTCGATGCTGTCGAGCGGCGCGAAGTCACTGTGCCCGCCTTCGGTTGCGATGACGTGCGCGGCGCGAGGCGTTCGCAGCAGGGCCGCGACCCCCAATCCGGTGCCGGGACCAATGATGCTGATCACCCCAGCGTCGGGCAGCGGGATGTCGGGACCGGCGACGCGTGAGAAATTGGCCGGGTCGACCGCGCCAACGGCATGGGCGATCGCCTCGAAGTCGTTGATCAGAATGTGGGTGTCGACGCCAAGCTTGTCTGGGATCAGCGCCGGCCGGACGATCCACGGGTTGTTGGTCAGCTTGATGACATCGCCGCGGACCGGGGCGGCGATCGCGATGGCTGCGGCACGTGGCAGCGGCCGGGCCAGACCGGCGCCGAACGCCTGCCAGGCGATCTGCAGGCTGGCGTGCTCCGAGGTCGCCATATTGACGGGCTCCGACAGCGCGACGACGCGCCCCGACTCCACCGTTGCGATCGCAAAGCGGGCATGGGTGCCGCCGATATCTGCGGTGACGATCTCCACTAGAGCCCCGCCGCCCCGAGCATCGCCGACGCCCCGGCTTCGGCCTCGGTCGCCATCGCGCGCATCATCGCAAACAGCTCGCGCGAGCTCCCCGGCACGAAGGCCGGGGGATCGGCGAGCGTGCGCGCCTGCCAGGTCTTGGGTTCCACTTTTGCTTCCAGAACACCGGCTTCGGCGCAGACCCGGACAATGTCGCCGTCGCGCAGCCGGCCAAGGCCGCCGCCCTTTTGTGCCTCTGGGCTGCAGTGGATCGCGGCCGGGATCTTTCCGCTCGCGCCCGACATGCGTCCATCGGTGATCAGCGCGATGCGAAAGCCGCGATCCTGCAGCACGCCCAGCGGCGGGGTGAGCTTGTGCAATTCGGGCATGCCGTTGGCCGCGGGACCCTGAAAGCGGACGACGACCACCGTGTCTTGGTCGAGCTCCCCGGCCTCGAACGCCGCGATCACTGCATGCTGATCGCAAAAGACGCGGCACGGGGCCTCGATCGTCCAGCGACTTGGGGCGACCGCGCTCACCTTCATTGTTGCCCGGCCAAGGTTGCCCTGCAGCAGCCGCATGCCGCCTTCGGGCTGAAACGGATCGGACACGGGCCGCAACATGACGTTGTTGGTGCTCGCCGAGGGTCCATCTGCCCAGACCAGCGCGTCCTCGACGAGGGACGGCTGCTTCGCGCCGTCCGACAGCTTGTCGCCGTAGACCGTAGCGATGTCGTCGTGGGCGAGGCCGGCCCCCACGAGCTCGCGGATCACGTAGGGCATGCCGCCAGCGGCTGCGAAGGCGTTCACGTCGCCCGATCCGTTGGGGTAGATGCTGGTGATCAGCGGGACCACGCGCGAGAGCTCGTCGATGTCGGTCCAGTCGATCAACACGCCCGCCGCCCGAGCAATTGCCGGCAGGTGGATGACGTGATTGGTCGAGCCGCCGGTTGCGAGCAGGCCAACGATCGCGTTGACGATCGCCTTTTCGTCGATGCACCTGCCGAGCGGTCGGTAGTCAGGGCCGTTCCAGCCGATCTCGAGCACACGGTGGACGGCGGCCCGGGTCAGCGACTGCCGCAGCTTCGTGCCAGGGTTGACGAAGCTGGCGCCCGGCATGTGCAGGCCCATCATCTCCATCATCATCTGGTTTGAATTGGCGGTACCGTAAAATGTGCAGGTCCCGGGACTGTGATAGCTGGCGCTCTCTGCTTCGAGCAGCTCGGAGTTGGATGCCTTGCCCTCTGCGTGAAGCTGGCGGATGCGGACCTTGTCCCGGTTGGGAAGGCCCGAGGGCATGGGCCCGGCGGGGACCAGGATCATGGGCAAGTGCCCGAAGCGGAGCGCCCCGATCAGCAGGCCCGGCACGATCTTGTCGCAGATGCCGAGCAACAGCGCGGCTTCGAACATGTGATGCGAAAGGGCCACGCCGGTCGCCATTGCGATCACGTCGCGGCTAAACAGCGACAACTCCATGCCATCTTGACCCTGGGTCACGCCGTCGCACATCGCCGGCACGCCGCCCGCCACCTGCGCCGTCGCTCCGACCTCGCGCGCCCAGCTCTTGATCTGATCCGGGTACACGCCATAGGGCTGATGGGCCGACAGCATGTCGTTGTAGGCCGTGACAACCCCGATGTTCATCGCGTTGCCGGCTTTGATCCGCGCTTGGTCGGCACCCGCCGCGGCGCACCCGTGCGCCAGGTTGCCACACGACAGCTGCGGGCGGTGGGTCCCGGCGTCGCGCTGGCGATTGACCAGATCCAGATACGCGCCGCGGCTTGCTCGAGAGCGCTCGGTGATGCGCGCGGTCACGCGTTCGATGTCGGGATGTAGCGTCATTGGGGTGCCCAGTATACTCGGACCGGCGTGGGGATGGCCGCCAGCACGCGGCCGACAGGGAAGCCAGAATTGCTGCCCTCTTCAATTGCTCGCTCGATCACGGTGCGCTTGTTCGACCCGGTCGCGGCGACCGCCACGGCTCGCGCGGCGGCGATCGCTGCGAGCGTCAGGCTGACTCGCGCAACGGGCGCTTCAGGCGGCAGGGGATCAGGCGTCACCCCAAGCGCCCGCGCCGGATTGTGGGGATCCACCGCGGCAGCGAAGTCCTTGCCTGGAAAGATCGAGGCGGTGTGTCCGTCGCCGCCAACCCCGAGCAGGACGAAGTCGAGCGGCCAGGGCAGGCTGCGCAGGCGCTGGTCTGCGATCGGACCCGAGCCCGTCGCGTCCGTCAGCGGCTGAACCCGCGCGCCGAGCGGTTCAAATATCTTCGTCGTCGCGGTCACGTTGGAGAGGGGGTCGCCAAACGGTACCAGCCGATCGTCGGTTGGAATGATGACAACGCGATCCCACGCCAGCTCGTTGTGGGATAGCGCTTCATAGGCAGGCCATGGCGTGTTCCCGCCCGACAGCGCGACAAACGCCGTGCCGCGGGTGGCGACCGCAGCCTCGATCGCATCGCGCATGGCACTTGCGACGGCGGTTGCCAGGGCGTGGGCGTCTGAACAGTCGCACCACCGAATGTCGTGACGACTATTCATGCCAACTACGCCCGTCGCGTTCAGTCAACGCCAGACCCGCGACCGGCCCCCAGCTGCCTGCGGTGTAGCCCTTGGGCGCCTCGGCCTGTTCAGCCCAAATTCGGCGGATCGCGTCGACCCAGCGCCACTGCGCCTCGACCTCGTCACGCCGGACAAACAAGGTCTGGTCACCCTCGACGAGGTCGAGCAGCAGCCGCTCATAGGCGATCCGGCGCCGCGACCCGTGAAACGCCTCGCTCAGCGACAGGTCGAGCGGCACCTCGCGCAGGATCACCCGCTCGCGCTCGAGCCCCGGCTCTTTGGCCATGACCAGCAACCGCACATATTCCTCGGGCTGTAGCCGAATAATCAAGGTGTTGGCCTGCAGCTTGCCGTAGCGGCCCTTGAAAATATTGTGGGGGACGGACTTGAATTGCACGACGATCTCGCTGCGTCGCTCGGCCATGCGCTTGCCGGTTCGCAGGTAAAACGGGACACCATGCCACCGCCAATTGTCGATCCGGGCCCGGAGCGCGACGAAGGTCTCGGTGTCCGAAGGCTTTCCCAGGTCGCCCTCGTAGCCGGGCACCGACTTCGCGCTCGAGGTTCCGGGGCCGTATTGACCGCGCACGCAGTCGCCTTCGCTCAGCGGGCGTAGGGCCCGCAGGACCTTGACCTTTTCATCGCGGATCGCCGTGGCATCAAACGCCCCGGGCGGCTCCATTGCGATCAGCGCGAGCAGCTGCAACATGTGATTTTGGACCATGTCACGCAGCGCCCCGGCCCCATCATAAAAATCGGCGCGGCCCTCGAGCCCCACGGTCTCGCTGACGGTAATCTGGACATGATCGACATGCGCCGAATTCCAGACCGGCTCGAACAACATGTTGCCGAAGCGCAGCGCCATCAGGTTCTGGACCGTCTCCTTGCCAAGATAGTGATCGATGCGAAAAATCCGGTGTTCGGGGAACGCCGCCGACACCGCGTCGTTGATCTTGGCCGAGCTGATAAAATTGGTGCCAAGCGGCTTCTCGAGCCCAATGCGGACGTTGTCGCCCGCCAGCCCCGCCGACGCGAGGCCCTTGATCGTGGGCTCGAACAGCGAGGGCGCCGTTGACAGGACGATCGACAGGCCACCGGAGATATCGCCTGCCTTGGCAGCCAAGCGGTCGAACCCTTCTACGGTCGAGGCGTCGAGCGGCTGGTAGTACAGGCGGCTCGAGAAGGCGTGAAGCCGATCGCCAGCCTTGCGATCATCGGGGAGATGCTTCTCGAGCGCAGCGCGGGCTAGCTCGCGGAACCCGGCGTCGTCAAGTGGCGTTCGCGCGGTCCCGATAATCCGCAGGTCGGGCGCGATCAGGCCATCTGCATGCAAGGCGAATAGCGACGGCAGCAGCATTCGCTGGGCCAGGTCGCCAGTTGCGCCAAACAGGAGGATGGTTGCATGGCGTTGGGCACTCTTGGACAAGGTATTCATCGAGCTCGATTCACCACCAGATGTTGGCACCGATCGTGATCACGTTGTAGTCCGGCAGGTTGAGCGGACTCCCACGATCGTTGTCCAACGACGCCGCGCCCCAGCCGTCGGGCAGGACCGAGGTCACGGGCGGCTGGACGCAAAAATAGTACTCGGCCGGGTCGGCGCACTCGCGCTGCGCGTAGAAATAGCGCGAGTATTGAATGTAGATCTGCTCGCGGGTCAGCCAGGAGCTGCGGAACACCAGGCGCGGCGAGAAGATAGCGAAGCTCTGGTCGGGCAGGCTGCTGTGCGGCTGCACCCGATCAAAGCGCAGCGCGGCGCCCAGCCAGGGCAGGGCGCTGTAGAACAGATCGGCGCCATACTTGAGCTTGTGGGTCCCGTCCACGTCGGGGTCTGGCGAGTCGATGAAATTCAACATGCCGTAGACGGTCAGCCGCACGTCCCAGCCGGCGCCCCAGAACGAGTCACCCTCGAGGATCTTCTTGAGGCTGTGCTCGGTCTGGAGGCCAAGCGTGTACACGCCGCCGTCACCGTCGGACTGCTGGGTCGGGCCCTCGAGGTAATTGTCGACAACGCCCAGCGTGAAGTTGCCGCCGCCCTGGGCGTGAATGACCTCGATCGCGGGCCCAACCGTGCGCGCCTTGTTGGCGTCGATGATCGAGAAGCCAAGGTACCAGTAGCCGGCTCGGTTGGCGTTGACCCGCAGCTCGGGCCCGAACACCTGCATGCGCCCGCGGCGGTTCTCGGGGTTGAGCTCGCCGCGCCGATCTTCCTCCATCGCGTAGGCGGCGAGATAGTGGAAGTTGAACTCGACCTTGTCATTCCACTCGACCCCGGCGTGCGCGTGGTTGAGCACCGTGAACCGCGAGGTGTTGTAGATGCTGGGGTTCGGACGGTTGACCCCAAACCCGTGCTCGAGGTTGATCGTGAATTTCTTGATGGGGATCGCCACGCTGACCGTCTCGCCCATCGCGCGGGTTCGCCCAAAGATATAGGTCTCGTACTCGCCAACGTCGTAGCGGCCGGACATGCCATAGCGATTGTCGAACGCGCCAACCCGGGCCCGCAGCCGGACCGCGCTGTTGCGAAACCGCGGCGCGAGGGTGACAAAGGCCTGGCCAATGCCGAGCTGCGCTTGCTGCTGGTTCCAGGCCACGTCCGTGAAGTTGAAGGCCTCGATGACGGCGGTTCCGCGGGCCACGTCGTTGCCCACGGAGAAGTACAGCTCCGACCAGCTGCGCCGCATGTGCGAGGTGTGCTGCCAGCTCAAGAATTGATCGTCGGCCACCAGCGGCGCGTGCAAGGTTGTGCGTCCCGTGTCCGGGTGCTCACCAATACCAAGCTGCATCGGCGCGTTGAGGTAGCCGTTGAACTCGAAGCCCCAGCTCTTCTCGGCCACCTCGCCGCCGCCGTGGGTGGTGACAGGCTCGGGGCTCAGGCTGCGTCGCGGCCCCGGCCCACCAGCGGACTCGCTCGCGCCGTTGGCCGCGGGGTGGGCCTCGTCCGGACGCTGGGCCTCGGGTAGCAGACGGACCGTGGGCAGCCCTTCGTCAGCGTTTGTCTGGGCGGCTTCGCTGGGGCTCTCGGGCTCGCCCTGGACGGCCGGGTCGGTGGCCGGGTCGGTGGCCGAGTCGGCGGCCGAGTCGGTGGGCGTGTCGCTGCTCGCAGCGGGCTCGGACGCCGGCGGACCCGAGAAGCCAAGCAGAAAGAACAAGGTCGAGAGGGTCGTGGTCATCGTCGGGCCTTCGGGCTGGTCGGGGGAGTGCGGGGGCCGAGTGGAGCGCGCCGACGCTCGTATTCTTCGCGGTCGATGATCCCGTCGCGGAGCAGCTCGTTCAGCAGCTCGAGCTTCGCCGTGTTCGCGTCCAGATCGTCCGCCGCGGTGGCTGGGGCAGGGTCTGCGAGCAGACGCCAAGCCACCCATAGCCGCGGCGCGCCGTCGTCGGCCGGGCCAAGATCCTCGCCGGTCTCCGTGACGAGCCGCGCGCGGGTCTGGGCCCGCTCGGTTGGATCGTAGGGATCGACGTCGTCGGGCGCGACGCGATCGTCGAGCAGGTCGAACGCGAGGTGAAAGCGACCGTCGAGGTCGACAAACGCGATGCCCCGAGTCTGGCGATCGTCAGGGGTGAGCCACGGCGTGTGGGCGTCGTCCTCGACGCTGAGCAAGAATCGAACGCGCTCGCGCGGGCCGGCGTGGGTGAGCCCGCGCGCGAGCGCGGCGGCGAGACGCTGGCGATCCTCGAGCTCGATCGGGCGGGCCAGCCGACGACCTTTGGGCCGCCCATAGGCGAGCTCCGCGAGCAGGGTATCGAGGCGCTCGGCGAGCTCGTGCTCGCTGCTGGTGACCGGGTGTGCGAATCGCACCGGGACCCCCGGCTGCGCAGGTTCGAGCTGGACGAGCAGGCGGTGCCCGGCGATCTCCTCTCGCACCACCGTCTGCGCGGCGGGAGCGGTGCTGCACCCTGCGAGCGAGAGCCCGAGCACGAACAGCGCAGGTCGAATGCTTCGCACGATGGAATCGAGGGGGCTGCGGTCGTGAACCGTCAGCAACCGAGGCTGCTGCAATCGCACGAGTTGGCGCAGTCGAGGTTCTGCGGCTGGAAATTATCGCCGCCCCCGCACGTGACCGCGCACGAGTCCGGGCCACACGTGACGTCCGTATTTCCGCAGCTGCCCTGGCCGGTGCACGCGACATCGCACTGGCCCTGGCCGCAGACGATCGTCGCGTCGTTGCAAGAGCCGTTGTTGCCGCACGAGATCGAGCAGTCGCCGTCGGCACAGTTGACGGTTGTGCCCTGGCAGGCGCCTTGGCCGTCGCAGGCGACGTCGCACGGCCAACCGGGCGGACAGCTCAGGTCTTGGCCATTGCAGCCGCCGCCCATCAGGCACTGAATCTGGCAGCGGCCACCCGCACAGCTCGCGCACTGGGGCGGACAGTTTCCTTGGCCGTCTGGGCTGGGGACGCCATCGCAGCCGATGTTGTCGCCATCGCCGTCGCCGGTGCTGTCGCCATCTCCGTCGCCCGAGTCGCCGTCCCCCGAATCGCCGTCGCCGTCGCCCGAGTCGCCGTCGCCGTCGCCCGAATCGCCGTCGCCGTCGCCGTCGCCGTCGCCCGAGTCGCCGTCGCCGTCGCCGTCGCCCGAAT
>NZ_JMCC02000084.1 GCF_000737335.2 Enhygromyxa salina
GAGCTCGCCGCGATCGCGGGCAGCGGTCCGCACGGCCGCGTCGTGAAGGCCGACGTCGAGCGCGCCGCTTCCGAAGGAACCGCCAAGCGCGGCAGCGCGGCGGTCCCGAGCGCGGCCCCAGCGGGCACGCTCAGCACAGAGTCCGACGCCTGGGGCCGGCCCTACGTCTCGCGGCCCGACGAGCACGTGCGGCTCAATCAGATGCGCAAGGCGATCGCCCGGCGCATGACCCAGTCCAAGCAAGAGGTCCCGCACTACTACCTCACGCTCGAGGTCGACATGGAGCGGGCGATCGCGTTTCGTGCCAACTACAACGCCGCGATCGCGCCGGCCAAGATCTCGTTCAACGATCTGATCGTCAAAGCCGTGGCCCGATCGCTGCGCGAGTTTCCGGCTGTCAACGTCAGCTTTGCGGGCGCCGAGTTCATCCGCCGCGGCGACGTCCACGTCGGCGTCGCGGTCGCCGTTGACGACGGACTGGTCGTCCCCGTGATCCGCTTCGCCGATCAAAAGAGCCTCGAGGCCATCTCCCGCGAGTCGCGTGACCTTGGCGGGCGGGCCCGGAGCAAGCAGCTGCACCCCGACGAGATGAGCGGCGGCACCTTCACCGTCAGCAACCTCGGGATGTTTGGGATCCAGGAGTTCGCGGCGGTGATCAACCCTGGCGAGCCGGGCATCCTCGCGGTCGGGGCGATCGAGCCGCGCGCCGTCGTGGTTGATGGGCAGGTCGCCGTCCGCCAGCGCATGAGCATGACGATCTCCGCGGACCACCGCGTCACCGACGGGGCGATCGCGGCCCAGTGGCTGAACCTGGTCAAGGGCTACCTCGAGAACCCGCTCTCGATGCTCGCCGATCCCAAGTAGTTCGCTGGCGCCGGCGCGAGCCCGAGCCGGCTTTGATCGGACGATCAGGTGTCCGCGAGCGGGCGAGAAGCCCTCGCCCGAGCTGAAAACAGTTCGCTGGGTGTCCGTAAGCGCGTGATGCGCCTTCGTTGAGCATGGGTGTTTGGTCGATGCTGGCGCGAGGGCCTGCCCTTGCGACCAGGTGAGATCCAGCGAACGCCGTTGCAGCTGGCGACACCCCGAGGGTGACGCGAACGTGGCCAAATCCCACATACGCAGCGCCGCTAACCCATGCTAAGACTCTTCGCATAGTGAGGGATGTGATGACCCGGACGCCTCTCGAGATTTCCCTAGCAATCGGTCTTTCTGCCGCGCTCGCTCTGCCCACGGTCTTGCTGTCTGGCGAGGCCAAGGCCGAGGGCCCGGGCGACGGCACGGACGCGCCGATCATCGTCGTCACACCCGCGCCAGCACCCCAGCCACCGCCACCGCCACCGCCGGCCTATCAGACTGCAGTGCCCGGCTCGATGGCGCCCTCGCCCATGATCGTCAACCCGCGGGTCGCCGCGCTCAAGCAGCAGCGCAACTCGGGGCTCGGCATGACGATCTCGGGCTACACGATCTTCGGAACCAGCTACCTGATCTCGGCCTTGGTCGGCACCATCTCGCTGGATCTGGCGGCCGACGTGGGCGGCACCGGGGTTTACGGCAAGCGCATGCTGATCCCGGTTGCGGGGCCGTTCCTGGCGATCCCCCGGGCTGACTCCGCGACCGGCGGGCTGTTCACCGGGTTCTTGGGTGTGGTCCAGATCGGTGGCTTGGTGCTGGGCACCGCGGGCGCGATCAAGTTCGGTCGCGCCAATCGCCAGCTGCGCCTGTCCGCCAACAGCGGCGGGCTCGAGCTGCGATTTTAGCCGCAGCCCGCTCCAGCCCCCCCGGCCCGGCCCGGCCCGGCCCAACCCTGCGCAGACATGAAGCTCGTCGACCGCGTCGACGGGCTTCACGCGTCTTCTGCGGCTGGGCTGGGATCTTCGTAGTGAACCCGAGACAGCCTCAGCTCCGACTGAAACACGCTGGGCTTGTAGATTGAGCTGCCAAGCAACATCCGCACGCAGTCCTGCAGACCCTCTGTGATCGCCGGGTGCGGGTGGTAGAGTTCCGCGAGCTCGCGGGCCGAGCGACCGTGCTGGATCATCAAGGACACGGCCTCGAGCGTGGTCGAAGCGTGGGTCCCCAGCGCGCGCATGCCCAGGATCCGCATCTCGTCATCGTCGCTGACGAGCAGCTTGACGAAGCCCTCGGTGTCGCGCATGGCGATCGCCCGGTTGACCAAGCTGTAGTCATACACGCCCACGCGGTAGGGGATCCGCTGCTGCTGGGCGCTCTGCTCGTTGAGGCCGATCGCGGCGACCTCGGGGGCCAAGAACATGATCGTGGCCAGGTTTTCGTAGCTCAGCGCCCCGTCGTGAAGCCCGCAGATGCGCTCGGCCGCGTGGCGTCCCTCGATCTCACCGACGTTGACCAGCGCGACGTGCTGGGTGACGTCACCCGCCGCGAAGATGTGCGGAACGCTGGTGCGGGTGTCTTCCTCGCGCACGTAGCCCTGCTCGCTGAGCTCGACGCCGGCCTTGTCGAGCGCGAGCGCCTCTGTGTTGGGCACCCGGCCGACCGAGATCAGGGCCTTCTCGACCCGGATCGTCTCGCGCCCGCCGGTTGCGTGCTCGATCGTGTACTCGACGACGCCGTCGTGGGTGTCGCCGTGGTCCGGCGGGATCCGCTTCATCGAGATCAGCTTGGACTGGTGGTGAATTGTCACCCCCGCGGCCTCGAGGTTGGTCGCGCACAAATTGGCGATGTCGGCGTCCTCGAACGGCAGGATCCGCGGCGCCCGGTCGATCAGGTAGACCTTGGTGTGGCCGTAGTTGGCGAAGATCGTGGCGAACTCGCAGCCGACCACGCCCGCGCCAAGGATGACCAGGGAGCGCGGAAACTCGCGCAGCGTGCCGATGTGATCCGAGGTGATGATCGAGCGCCCGTCGACCTCGATGCCCGGCAGATCACGCGGGCGCGAGCCGGTTGCGATGACGAAGTGCGACGCGCTGATCCGCCAGCTCTGGCCCGCGCCGGTGCCCTCGACCTGAAGGCTGTGTGGATCGAGGAAGCGCGCGGTCCCTTGGAAGTGGCGAATGCTGCCGGGGCAGCCGGGCTGGGGGTGGGCGAGGGCCTCGAGCTGCCGGGCGATCTGCCGGGCCTTCTCGTTGCAAGCTTGATCGACGACCGCGCTGACCCGGTCGAAGTCGACCTCGACTTGCTCGGACCGGAACCCGCGATCGAGCCGCTTGGCGTTGCGAAAGTCGCGAGACAGCTCCCAGAAGGTCTTGCTCGACAGGGCGCCGTTGAACACGCCGACGCCGCCCAGCGGGCCCTTCTCGATCAGCGCCACGCGCTTGCCAAAGTCCCAGCAGCGCATCGCCGCCGCGAACCCAGCGGGGCCACCACCGATCACGCACACGTCGAAGTCGGGCACGCGCAGATGATACACGTCAGCCACGGTACAGTCAGGGCATGTCGACCCTGTTGGCCTACGCAGCCGCGCGCGAGGGCGCGTCGCTGCCGAACACCCGACATCCAACCTTGCAGCTTGGTGTTGGGAAGATCGCCGCGACCATGAGCCTGACCGCCGCGCTGACCAAGCAGCGACCCGACGCCGTCTTGTTGTTCGGCGTCGGGGGGGCCTACCCCGCGCGCCACCTTCGGCGCGGTCTGGATGCCATGGAGCTGCTCGACGCGTGCGTGGTCGTGACCGAGTTCATCGCGGACGACGGCGTCCTGACGCCGTCGGGTTTCTTGGACCTCGGCCACCTCGATCTCGGAGACGTCGGACCGATCCCCTGTGACCCCGAGCTCAGCGGCAAGCTCTCGGCGGTGCTTGGGTGCCCGCTGGTGGCGGGCGCCACGGTCAGCACGGGCGCTGGCGTGGACCCGATCTCGCAGGCCTACGCGCTGCGCAGCGGGGCCCAGATCGAGACCATGGAGGGCGCCGCGGTCGCGGCCGTGTGCCGGCACTTCGAGGTGCCCGTCGCGCAGCTGCGGATCGTCAGCAACCGCACTGGCGACCGCGATCAGGGCGGCTGGGACCTCGACGGAGCCGTGGCGCGGCTCGGCCAAGTCCTCGAGCGGGTGCTCGCCGCGGATGTGCTGCCCTGACCGTGCTATCTAGCGACTCGCATGACCCTCCGCGAGCTCGACATTGGCTTCTCGAGCTGTCCCAACGACACGTTCATGTTTCATGGGCTGATCTCGGGGGCGATCGATCTCGCGGGTGTGCGAGCGCGCCCGGCGATCGCTGACATCGAGGCGCTCAACCTGCGCGCGCTCGGGCGCGGCGAACCGCGGTTGCCCGTGACCAAATTGTCCGCCAACGCGCTCGCGCATGTCTGCGATCAGTACACGGTGCTCAGCGCTGGGGCGGCCCTCGGGCGCGGCTGCGGGCCGCTGGTGGTGCGCCGCGGCGCGGACAGCCAGATCGAAGATCTCGCGGCGCTGCGCGGACGCACCGTGGCGATCCCCGGCGAGTTCACGACCGCGCACCTGCTGCTGCGGACCTGCTTCGCCGAGGCCGCTGGCGCGGGTGAGCCGCTGTCGGTCACGATCATGCGCTTCGACCAGATCATGCCCGCGGTCGCGAGCGGGCGCGTCGACGCGGGCTTGATCATCCACGAGAGTCGCTTCACCTACCCCGAGCACGGACTGGTCGAGCTCGCGGATCTCGGCGTGCTGTGGGAGCAGGCGACCGGCCTGCCGATCCCGCTGGGCATGATCTGCGCCCAGCGCAGCCTCGCTCCCGCGCTGGTCGACGCGCTCGAGCACGGCCTGCGTCGCTCGATCGAGCTGGCCATGGCCGAGCCTGCCCGCTCGCGCGCGTGGATCCGCGAACACGCGCAAGAGCTCGACGACGAGGTCTGCCGCCAGCACATCGAGCTCTACGTCAACGCCTTCAGCGTCCAGCTTGGCGACGAGGGCCGGGCCGCGATCGACGAGCTGCTCGCGCGCGGCCGAGCGAGCGGGTTTCTGCCCGCAGGTCCAAGCCCCTGGCGCTGAGGCCCGCGCCCCCAGGCGAGCACGAGCGCCGCACACCCTGAGTTCGTTTTGGGTTAGGTGCGGAGCTGAGGCCCAAGGGCGAGGAGCGGCGACGACGCTGTACCGGGCGTACGTGCATGACCCAAAACGAACTCAGGGTGTGCGGTACTAGCGCTTTCCCGGTGGGAGCGGCCGGCCGTGTTGATCGAGGGTCTTCCAGAACACCGGCCAGTCGGGGATCTCCACCATTGTTGGCAGCACCTCTT
This sequence comes from Enhygromyxa salina, assembly GCF_000737335.2. GTDB lineage: Bacteria > Myxococcota_A > Polyangia > Nannocystales > Nannocystaceae > Plesiocystis > Plesiocystis salina_C. The sequence goes on from NZ_JMCC02000084.1 coordinate 5,190, forward strand.
CCCAGTTGTGTGGGTAGGTGCGCTGCAAGAATTCAACGACGGCGCGCGGCGACGGGGCCTCGACGAAGTGGGCCTCGAGCGGCGGGAACTCGTAGCGATACTTGGTCAGCATGGTGACCCCGTCAGGTGTTCTTCTGATCCCAAAGCACTTCGTCGTAGCCGAACCGAGCTGCGGCCGCGCGCGCGACCACGAACAGCCAGTCACTCAGGCGATTGAGGTAGCGCCGGGTCTCGCCGCGGACGGGCTCGTGATCGGCGAGCAAGACCAGCTGTCGCTCCGCGCGGCGGCACACCGTACGTCCCAGGTGGGCAGCGGTCCCCGTCGAGCCACCGCCGGGCAGGATGAAGCTTCGCAGCGGCTCGAGGACCTCGTTGTAGCGGTCGATCGAGTACTCGAGGGTCTCGATGTGGCGCGCGTCGATCTTCAAGCGGGCCCCGCCGTCGGCCGCGGCCGGGTTCGCCAGCTCGGCGCCAAGGTTGAACAGCTCCTGCTGGATCCGCGCGAGCTCGGCGTCCAAGGTCTCGCGGAACTGTTCGTGATCGGCAGCCTTCGGATCGCGGCCGAGCTCGAGGCGGACCAGGCCGACGACAGCGTTCAGCTCGTCGACCTCACCATAGGCGCAGACCCGGGCCGAGCTCTTGGCTACCGTGTCGCCGTTGGCGAGCATTGTTTGTCCTTCGTCGCCGAAGCGCGTGTAGACCTTGGAGATGTAGACCATGAGGCGACCGCAGCATAACAGCCAGCCGTCCAGAACAAGCCCGCGCGAGGCCCGCGAATGTTGCGTGCAAGCAACATTTACAGGTCGACCCAACCGTGGTCCGCGAGAGCATCCCACCGCGGGTTGGGGCATCATCGCCACACATGGGCCTGCTCGATCCTACGCCGCCGCCCTACGATCCGCTCGCGTGGGAGCAGGCGCCGTTCAGCGAGCGGGCCCGTCAGGCCTGCCAAGCGTGGGCGATCCAAGGCTACGGCACGCCGATCCCGGTGTACTTGGTCTACGCGTTCAAGCTCGCGTTCTACGTTGGGATGTGGGCGGTGTTTTGCTCGTTCACGCCGGGGCTTGGTGATCTGCGCAACATCTCGCAGTGGTGGCTCGAGCCGGTCGCGTTTCAAAAGGCGATCGTGTGGAGCCTGCTGTTCGAGATGCTTGGGTTTGGCTGCGGCAGCGGGCCGCTGACGGCCCGCTACATGCCGCCGGTTGGGGGGTTCTTGTACTTCTTGCGGCCGGGGACGACCAAGCTGCCGCTGTTCGAGGGGATCCCGCTGATCGGCGGCCCACGTCGCACGGTGCTCGACGCCACGCTCTACGCGACCGTGATGTGGCTGCTGATCTGGACCCTGATCTCGCCCGCGATCCTGCGCGAGCAGCTGTTCGCGTTGGTGATCTTGATCCTGTTGCTTGGGGTGGTCGACAAGACCTTGTTCTTGGTCGCCCGCGGCGAGCACTACTGGACGACCCTGGTGGTGTTCGCGTTCGCGGCCAGCATGGCTGGGTCCGAAGCCAACCCCGTGGCTTGGATCGCGGGGGCCAAGGCCGTGCAGCTGGCCCTGTGGTTCTGGGCGGGCTTCTCGAAGCTCAACCACCACTTCCCAGCGGTGGTGTGCGTGATGACGAGCAACAGCCCGTTCACGCGGTTTCGATGGTTGCGCGAGCGAATGTATCGCAGCTACCCAGACGATCTGCGGCCGTCTGGCTTGGCGACCTTGATGGCCCACGCCGGGACCGCGCTCGAGCTCGGGGTGCCGCTGGTGCTGATGTTTGCGCCCGGCGGCACCATGCTCGTCGTCGGCATGGTGTTGATGCTGATGCTGCACGGCTACATCACCAGCAACGTGCCCATGGGGGTGCCGATCGAGTGGAACGTGATGGTGGTGTACGGCGCCTTCGCGCTGTTCTGGGCCCACCCGGAGGTCACCGTGCTCGACGTTGGCCCGACCCCGCTGGCGGCGTTCTTGCTCGTCATGCTGGTGGCTGTCCCGCTGGTCGGCAACCTCGCACCGCGGGCCGTGTCGTTCCTGATGGCGATGCGCTACTACGCCGGCAACTGGCCCTACGGGGTCTGGTTGTTCCGCGGCGACAGCTACAAAAAGCTGGCCAAGCTGACCAAGAGCTCGGGCTGGGTCCCCGATCAGCTCGCGCTGTTCTACGATCGCAGCACCGCGGTCGGGTTGATCTCCAAGGTCGTGGCGTTTCGCATGATGCACTTGCACGGCCGCGCGCTGCCGGAGCTGCTGCCCAAGGCCGTCGACGATCTCGAGGAGTACGAGTACGCCGAGGGCGAGGTGGTCGCGGGGGTGGTGCTGGGTTGGAATTTTGGCGATGGCCACCTCCACGCAGATCAGCTGCTGCGCGCGGTCCAGGCCCAGTGCCAGTTCGAGGCGGGGGAGCTGCGCTGCGTGTTCGTCGAGGCCCAACCCCTTGGGCGTGGCACCCAGGCCTGGCGGATCGTCGATGCCCACTCCGGGTTGATCGAGCAAGGCGAGCTCAGCGTGGCACAGATGCGCGCGCGCCAGCCTTGGGAGGCGTCAAATCTCGCAGCGGGTGACGCCGATTTCGGGCGCTAGCGGCGAGCGGGCGAGTTTTTCGATCGAGTGCGTGACACGCGAACGGTCGTCGCTCTAGGATGCGGCCGATGCCTCCAAACGCGCTCGTGACTCTGACTGCTCTCGCTCCCTCGATACCCGGTGTACCCATGGACGGTGGCTTCGGTTCGATCGTCGCCGGCATGACGATCCCCGTCGCCGCCGCGATCTACATCTTGCTGTTTTGGGGCAAGCGCTCCGCGGGTGAGTGCTCCTGGCGCGACGACGACCAGATCGGGCTCAAGGTCATCGTGGGTACGCTGATCATGGTCGGCACCGCGTTGTTCGCTGGCGGGCTGCAAGGGCTCCTGCACCTGTTGCTGACCTTCAAGGAGTTCGTGCCGCGGCTCAAGGCCGCGATGCCGGACCTGCTCGTTGGCGCGGTGGTGCTCGGGGGCGCGATCATGTTCGCGGTGCCCAAGACCAACCATGAGCAGCAACCCAAGGCGCTGCGGTTGGTGGCGGGAGCGATCGCACTGACTGGCGCCGTGGCCACGGTCATGGGCCTCGACTCTCTGCTCAAGACCGTGTTCCAGTGGCCCGATTGGTACGCCGTCGCGGGTTCATTTACTTCGTTGGTGACCGCGATCGTGGTGTTTGGTGGCTCGGGCTACCTGTACGCAAAGATGGTCGGCGTCGAGGTCCCGGACATTCCAATGCCGGCCGAGGCCCAGGGCTATCAGCAACAGCAACAGCAACAGCAACAGCCGCAGCAGGGCTATCAGCAGCCGGGCCAGCCGCCAGCGCAGCAGGGCTACCAGCAGCCACAGCAGCCACAGCAGCCACAGCAGCCGCAGCAGGGCTATCAACAGCCGCAGCAGCCACAGCAGGGGTATCAGCAGCCACAGCAGGGCCAGCAGCCACAGCAGGGCGGGTACCAAGGTGGTGGCTCGCAGCCACCCCGGCCCGGCGGTGCGCCGCCTCCCGGTGGCTACGGCCCCGGCGGCTACGGCCAGTCGTAGTTCATCGATCTGTGTTCGCACGGGACCGCCTGCTCTTCGGAGTGGGCGGTCTTTCGTTTTGCGAGGGCTGTCTTCAGCGCGGGCGAGGCTTCTCGCCCGCTTGCGGATGCTTTCGTGAACTGGTTAACCCCGGGCAGCGAACTGTTTTCAGCTCGGGCGAGACGCCCTCGCCCGCGCTGAAAACACTCAGACGACGATCTGCAGGCGCTTGCGGCCGAACGCGCCGGGTTGTGCGGCGAATCGGCCGGGCAGCGGCGCGGCGCAGGCGGGACATTCGCCGGTTGGGGTCAACCCATACTCCAAGAGCGCATACCAATCGCGCACGATCAAGCGCTCGCCACAGGCCCCACAGGTAGTGGTGTCGCCGTCGACGTCGTGAACGTTGCCGGTATAGACATGGCGGATCCCGGTCGCCTTGGCGATCGCTCGGGCGCGGCGCAAGGTCGCGAGCGGCGTGGGCCCGACGTCGAGCAGCTTGTAGTCCGGGTGGAAGCCCGAGAAGTGCAGCGGCACGTCGGGGCCAAGCCGGTCCACGATCCACTCGCACTGCGCCCGCAGCTGGGCGTCATCGTCGTTGTGCTCGGGGATCACCAGGGTCGTGATCTCGGTCCAGACCGAGGTCTCGTGGACCAGGTACTCGAGGGTCTCGAGCACCGGGGCGAGCCGCCCGCCGGTCAGCTTGCGGTAGAAGTGGTCCGAGAAGCCCTTGAGGTCGACGTTGGCGGCGTCGAGCTTCGCGTAGAACTCTGCACGCGGGGCGGCGTGGATGTAGCCGGCGGTCACGGCCACCGTGCGGATCCCGAGCGCGTGGCAGGCGTCTGCGATGTCGATCGCGTACTCGGCGAAGATCGTTGGATCGTTGTAGGTGAACGCGACGCTGTGACAGCCGTGATGGCGGGCGGCTGCGGCGATCGCCGTGGGCGTGGCTTCGGCCGCGAGGGTGTCCATGTCGCGGGACTTCGAGATGTCCCAGTTCTGGCAAAATTTACAGCTGAGGTTGCAGCCCGCGGTGCCCAGCGAGAGCACGCTGGTGCCAGGGTAGAAGTGGTTGAGCGGCTTCTTCTCGATCGGGTCGATACACAGCCCCGACGAGCGGCCGTAGGTCGTCAGCCGCATCTGCCCGCCCACGTTCTGGCGGACGAAGCACAGCCCGCGCTGGCCCTCGGACAGGGTGCAGTCGCGCGGGCACAGCTCGCAGACGATCCGCCCGTCGTCGCGGGGGCGCCAGTAGCGAGCCGGGTAGGCGGAGTCGTTGGGCATCTCAGGGGCATCTCAGGATTCTGCGAACTCGTGAACTTCGAAGCGCTCGAGCGTCAGCGTAGGACTCCAAAAGTCCGCGGCCAGTCCGGCCTTGCGCTTGAGGTTGTCGAGGAACGCTTGGGCCTCGGGCAGCGCGTCCCAGACCTTGGGCAGGAACACGCCGCGGTGGCCGTCGCATGCCATGATCAGGCCGTCGACGTGGGGTCGCAGGCGGCGGCAGGCGTCGGCTTCGTCGTCAAACTGCAGTGGCGAACGCGGGCCAAGCACCGAGACCGAGAATCGCACCCACTCGAGCTCTGCGGCCCGCAGCGCCCGGGTGCGGGGATCGTGAAACGCGGCCATCACCGCGTTGTGGCGCAGATCCTCGCGCAGACTCGCGCGCGGCTCGATCGATCCGATGCACCCGTGCAGCTGCTCGCCCCGGTGGATCGACACGAAGGTGGCCGCGGGTTGTTCGAGCCAATCGTGCGCGGGGACGCGGAGCGCCGTCGCCCCAAACCGCTCGTCGACGGCGCCGCGAGCGATCGCCAGGACCAGGTCGGGGTCGAGCGCGCGGGGATCGACGCGGGGTCGGGCGTCCAAGCTCATGACGAAGGTTGCGACTCGTGAATGGCGAACGCGCCGTAGCCCACGACTTGGTCGCGCGAGCCCGCGGTGTCGCCGGAGCTGCGCAGGTCGAGCAGCTCGATGTCGAGTCGTCGTTGTTGGCCAAGCGCGATCAGGCCGTCGATACAGCGGGCGCCGCAGGCACGCTGGGGATCCAAGCCCGGGGTGTTCGCTGACGTGATCCAGCTCGCGGTCGCCCGATCCAGCCGGGCTGCCTCGGCGTAGCTGTGATAGTGCGAGAGGTCGCTCGAGATCACGATCGCCGTCTCTGGGCCACCCCAGCACCGCTCGAGTACCGCGGCGACCTGTTGGGGGCTCGCGTCGCCGACGACCAGGGGCAGCAGGGTGAAGTGGGGCAGCAGGGTCTGCAAGAACGGGATGTGGACCTCGAGCGAGTGCTCGAGCGCGTGCGCCTGTGCGCTGCGCTGGACGCATGCCAGCTCCAGCGCCCGTGCGGCGAGCGTGGGGTCGATCTCGACCTCGCCGAGCGGAGTCGCAAACCACGACGCGGCTGGCAGCGCCAGACCCCGAACGTACACGCGGTGAGCGGGGCCAAGCAGGACGACCTTCTCGATCAGCTGGGCGCGTGCAGCCAAGCTCGCGTACGCGGTCGCGGCGACCGGCCCGGAGTACACGTAGCCAGCGTGCGGTGCGATGATCCCCTTGGCGGCGTGGCGTGGGGCTGGCGAGCCGACCCCGGCCATTAGCTGCGCGAGCGCCCCGGCCAGCTCGGTTGGCTCCCGGGGGTAGAAGCGGCCAGCGACTGCTGGGGCACGCGCTCGCTCATCGTCCGGCAACACCGCTCAGCATGCCATGCTCGACGCCCAAATCGTGGGCCTCGCGCGGAAGATGCTGCGCCATTCGAGTTGGCGCGACTACGCTTCATGCTTGCGGGATGGCAAAGTGATCACCGACCCGCAGATATGGTCTACTCGGCCGCATGCGTTGGACTTCGGGATGCTCAATCTTGGCCATGGCGGCCTCGCTCGGTTGCTATCAGGGCATCGACGACTTTGGTGACACGCTGGCGACCGACGCGACCAGCGGCGGGACCGCTGACGGGAACACCAACCCGAGCGGCGATGGCGACGGCGATGGCGATGGCGACTCTGGTGACGGTGACGGCGATGGCGACTCTGGTGACGGCGACGGCGACACCGGCGACGGCGACGGCGACTCTGGCGACGGCGACTCTGGTGACGGCGACGGCGACACCGGCGACGGCGACGGCGACTCCGGCGACGGCGACACCGGCGATGGCGACGGGGATCCGCAGGGGGTCTGCGAGCGCTGGAGCGCGGACCGGGCCAACCTCAGCGAGGGCAACTGGAATGGAGCGGTCAACGGCTGCAGCGCCGGCGACATGGATGCCCCGTGGCGCGACCGCAGCCTCACGCAGATCAACTTGTACCGGTGGCTGGCCGATCTTCCCCCCGTCACGACCTCCGCCGATCGCAACACCAAGGCCCAAGCCTGCGCCCTGATGATGCAGGCCAACAACGCGCTCAGCCACACGCCGCCAATGAATTGGAGCTGCTGGAGCGGGCCCGGATCCGAGGGGGCGGGCAGCTCCAACATCGCCGGCACCGCCGCGGTCACGGCCGTGGACCTCTACATGATCGACTACGGCAACGCGTCCACGCTCGGCCATCGGCGCTGGATCCTGTCGAATTCGCTCGGGCCAACGGGCATCGGATCAACCGACGGCTACTCGTGCATGTGGACGGTCGGCGGCAATGGAAACGCTGGCAAGCAGTGGACCGCGTGGCCGCCCCCTGGGGAGTTTCCGAGCGAAGCGGTCAACCCGCTGTGGTGGGGCGATGGCCTGAACGAGAGCGGCTGGTCGCTGCAGAGCGACGAGCTCAACCTTGGCGGCGCGGCGGTCTCGATCACGACCAGCGGGCAGGATCGGCCCGTGACGGTCGTCAACCTCGCGGGTGGATACGGCAGCTCGAGCGCGATTTCGATCATCCCGAACGGCTGGACCGCGCAGGTTGGGGCCACCTACCACGTCGAGGTGTCTGGGGTTGGGGTGCCGATCAGCTACGACGTCGAGATCGTCGACTGCGGCTGAGCTGCCGCCCACTCGTTGTTACCGTAGTTACGAGGCGACTGGATGGTCAATGCAATGACCATTCGGTAGCCCGAGGTGTGGCCTTTGGGACAGCGGGGACGCTCGTACACAGTTCAACTGGACCGTAATTGGGCTCTCCCTGAAATTACACTCGAACTGTAACGCCGGTCTCGCTCGTGTGGTCGAAAGACCGCACCTGGCTCGAAAACAGACGTTATGAGGGCCATGTGCGGGGCAAACGCGTAGCCAAATTCAGCAGTGGGGTATTTTTCCACATTTTTCGTTGACTCTATTCTGTCCCAAGATTACAGTACTGCTGGAACTGGGGTGGCGGCGAGTGGTGGAGCCCAGTCCCTCACACAGCGAAAAGGTACACAATGCTCGGCCTAAACAATGCGCAAACCTATGATGCAACGTCGTTCCTTCCGGGGCTGATCGCCGACGCCGACGCCGAGCGCGTTGCGCCTGCTTGGTCGCCGGAGGACAGCTACCATGAGGTGATCGCTCGCTGCCTCCGGTCCTTGTGTGATGGGGTTGGATTTTCGGCGGCCCAGCGCGACGCGGCCGTGTCGCTGATGTGCATGCTCGCACCGTGGGGCGAGCGCGCCATTGGGGCGCGTCCAGCGGGGCAGTCGGACATCACTGACGAGCACTTTCCGATCGAGTTCTCCGTGGCGTTCGAGGACGGCGAGCCCGAGATTCGTGTGTTGTTCGAGGCCCAGGCCGACCAGTTCGTCCAAGCCGAGCTCTGGCGAGCCGGCTGGGAAGTCTGCGACGCGCTGCGGGACGGATGCGGCGTGTCCCTCGATCGGCTGCATCAGATCGCGGATCTGTTCGAGCCCACCGATCCGGCCTGCCGCTACGCAATGTGGCACTGCGTGTGCTTCTCGAAGTCGGGACCGCCAAAGTTCAAGGTCTACCTCAACCCGCTCGCGCAAGGAGCCGAGCAAGCGCCGCGCGTGGTGCATGAGGCCCTGGTCAGGCTCGGGTTCTCGGCGGCGCTTGGCGACGTCTTCAACGATGCTGCCGTGGGCGAGCTCCGGTTCTTCTCGCTCGATCTCTCCGCGCGAGAAGACGCGCGGGTCAAGGTCTATCGCGTGCACAGCGACTCGACCCGCGACCAAATCTCGGCGTGGCTCCGCTGCGTGCCAAGCTATGACGATGCGTTCGTCGACCGGTTCTGGCAGATCATCGCGGGCGACACGATGCGCTTTTCCCGGTTCCCGGTGAGCACGTACATCTCGCTAGACTCGCGCAGCAGCCATCCGAACGCCGCCACGATCCACTTTCCGGTGCGGAGCTACGCCAACGACGACCTCGACGCCTACAACCGAATCCGGGCGTTCATGGGTCCGGAAGAGATGGCACTCTATGACCAGGCCCTGACCGGCTTCGCCAAGCGGTCGTTGTCGTCGGGAGTTGGATTGCAGGCCTACGTCGCCGTGCGGATCCACCCGGGAGCGCAGCACACGACCGTGTACCTGTCACCCGAGGCGTACGAGGTCGCTCCGGTACAAAAGGTCGTGCGCGAGGGCCTGCGCGTCGTGTCCTGAGCGATGGTGCCAGGGCGCGGTGGCGAGTATCGTGGCCTCGACACGGGGGTCATGGAGTTCGCCGATGATTTTGGACACATCGTCCATTTGCAGCCTCGAGCGGTCGAGCGGCCGAGGGACGCGGCCGACATTGTTCGAGTCCTAGAACACGCGAAACGCGAGCGCATCAATGTTGCGGCGCGGGGACGTGGCCACAGCGTCTTTGGCCAATGTCAGGTTGACGACGGCATCGTCCTCGACATGAGCGGCCTCGCGGGCATCGAGGTCAACGGCGACACCGCGCGCGTGGGAGCCGGGGTCTCGTGGGGTGATGTCCTGCGGGCAACCGTGCCGCTGGGGCTCGCTCCACCTGTGCTCACGGACTACGTGGGCCTGTCGGTCGGGGGCACATTGTCCGTGGGGGGCATCGGCGCCACCAGCTTTCGGTTTGGTGCGCAAACCGATCAGGTCCGCGCGATGACCGTCGTGACGGGGACGGGGGAGATCGTCGAGTGCTCCGCGACCCGCGAGCGAGGGCTGTTTGACGCCGTTCGTGCGGGACTTGGCCAAATTGGGATCGTGACCCGGGTGGACCTGCCGCTGATCGCTGTTCCTGAGCAGGTTCGGCACTATCGGATACCCTACCCAACGATCGACGAGCTGCTGAGCGCGCTCGAGCGGTTCGTCGCAGAGCGAAAATTCGACCAGCTGAGCGGCGTGGGCGTCATCGATCCCGATGGGCACTGGACGTACCACATCGACGCTGTCTTCGAGGGGGTTGGGGAGGGGCTCGGGAAGGCCGGCCTCGACGTCGCGGGGGTCGACATCACCCCAGCGTCGTACCTCGAGTACGGGACTCGACTGGATGCTGCGATTGAGCAGTGGCGCACGGCTGGGCTCTTTGATGCCCCGCACCCCTGGCTCGATGTCTTCGTCCCAGGCCCCGCGCTGCGCGGGTTTGCCCGAACGGTGGTTCGCTCGCTCGGTCCGCGTGATCTTGGAACGGATGGCGCGATGATCCTGATATATCCGATCGCGGAGAGCTCGACTCCACTCTTGCCAATACAGGCCGGCCGTGGGTACTTGTTCGATGTCCTTCGCTGCAATGTGGGGGCGAGCTCCGAGCGCGTAGATGAGCTGCTGCGAGACAATCGAAGCCTGTATGAAGCGGCGATGCAGGTTGGGGGTACGCTCTATCCCATTAGCGCTGTTTGCATGTCGACGCAGGATTGGCAGCGACACTTTGGATCGCAGTGGGGGCCCCTGCAGCGCGCAAAACAGCAGTTTGATCCTCACGGTATCATCGGGTCCAACTATCGCGCGCCTTGGCCGCGCTCTTGACCAAATAATGCGCACGCCTTGCTCGGCAGCGTCGTTACTCTGGAAGTCGGGGTAGGGGTGGACTATTCTCGGCGGCGCGCAGGCATCACACCGCACCGAGAACTTCGAAATCATGGCCGCCAAAACAGATCAAGATCCCTACCTCGACACCCTCGCCGAGCCCTTTCGCATCAAGACGGTTGAGCGGATCCGGCTCCCGACACGGGCAGAACGCGAGGAGATCCTGAAGCGGGCATTCTACTCCGTCATGTATCTGGACTCCGCCGATGTGTTCGTCGATCTTGGCACGGACAGCGGCACCGGAGCGATGAGCGATGAGCAGTGGGCCGCGTTGATGCGTGGCGACGAAGCCTACGTTCGGTCGCGCAGCTTCTTCACGCTAGAGAAGACGGTCCAGGATATCACCGGGTTCCCGCACGTGGTTCCCACTCACCAGGGCCGGGCAGCCGAGAACATCATGATGAATCTGTTGCTCAAACCGGGCGACATGGTGCTCTGTAACGCCCACTTCGACACCACCAGGGCCCATGTCCAACACCATCAGGCGGTGCCCGTCGATCTCGTGGGTGACTGGCTGTGGGAGTACGACGAGGAACTGCCATTCAAGGGCAATTTCGATCTCGAGCGGCTCGCGGTCGCGCTGGAACGATACCACAGTCGGGTGCCGTTCATCTTGATTACGATCCTGAACAACTTTGCGTGCTCTTCGCCGGTTTCAATGGCGAACATAAAAGCTGTAAAGGCGCTCGCTGACCAGTACTCCAAGCCGATCTACTTCGACGCATGTCGAATGTCGGAGAACGCTTATTTTATCAAGACTCGGGAGCCTGGGTACGAGAACACCTCGGTCACTGACATCGTACGTGAGATGCTCTCTTACGGCAGCGGTTGTTGGATGAGCGCCAAGAAGGACGCGATCGTGAACATTGGCGGCTTCCTGGCCGTGCGCGACGAAGACTTGGCTCGCAAGTGCCAGGAGCAGCTGGTGCTGTATGAAGGCTTTCCGACCTACGGTGGCCTCGCAAGGCGCGACCTCGAGGCGATGGCTGTGGGGTTGCGCGAGGGCCTGGATGAGGACTATCTGTCACATCGTGTCCGGTCGGTCGCTCACCTGGGCGATCTTCTTTCGAGCGAAGCGGGCGTTGTCGTGAGCAAGCCAGTCGGCGGTTCGGGAGTGTTCGTCGACGTGGCGTCCTTGTACCCCCACCTGACTCCGGAGCAGTTTCCCGGGATCGCGTTGGCGTGTGATCTGTACTTGGAAGGTGCGATCCGTGTCGGCGCGATCACGTTTCACATGAATCGGGTCGTGCCCGCGACCGGAGACATCGTGGAGAAGGTGTTTCAGTTCGCGCGCTTCGCGGTTCCGCGGCGCCTCTATACACGCAGTCACCTGGAGTACACGGCCAAGGTGATGGCCAAGGTCAAAGACCGGGCCCCTGCGAATCAAGGCTACCGAGCCGTCTACGTTCCTGAGGTGCTGGGTCACTTCTTTGCCAAGTTCGAGCCGCTCGGCTGAGCTCAGGCCGGGCTGGGCCAGCTGGACTCGCGGGCGGCCGCGCTGCTGGCGCAGTTGCCCGTCTTTGCCCCCATTGGCACCAGGTGACCCGTGGTGTGTCCGAATATTGGCTGACTCGGCACGTGAACGAGCTTCGATTTGACCTGTGGCGCCGTGAAGGATATCCAACCCATAGGCGATGCGGCACACAGGGCAGAGGCCCCCGGAGTCGAGAACACATGGACATGGGCCTGAAGATTGTGAGCTGTGACAACTTGCGGGTCGCGCTCTGGCTGCACACGGAGCAAGACCCGCCCGCGGAACTCTGGACTTCCGCGATCGAGCAGCTGTCCGCCCTCAAGCAGGAATTACGAGGTGACGTCTCGTCCCTGCGCATGCTCGTCATCACGGATGGCGGCGCCCCGAACGCGCTTCAGCGGAGTGCCTTGTTCACGCAGCTGCTCGAAGGCAAGGTCAAGAGCGCGGTGGTGACGACGGTGCTCGCCAACCGTTTCAAGCGCGGGATCGCTACCGCAATTTTCTGGCTGAACCCCAATTTTCGTGCGTTTGGACCCGATCAGCTCGATCAGGCGCTCGCGCACTTGGACTTGGACGGACACGGAGAGCGGCTCATCGAGCAGCTCCGAGAGGTCCAGCGCTCGGTCGCGCCGACCAAGACACTGCCCATGCTCAGCACGGGCGGCTGACAGACGCTCTTTAGCTAGAGCACCGGGTGGGTTGGCAGGTAGCCCCCGTTGCCAAGCAGCGCGTCGGCGATCTCGCCCAGCTGCACGTCGCCGTTCTTGCGACCCTGCTCGATCGCCCGAAGCCGCCGACGGATCCGCCGGTTGGCGCGCTGGCAGAACACCGAGGCCAGCTGGGCTTCGTGGCTGGCGGCCGCCCGGCTTTGCTCGAGGGCTCGCGTGGCCCGGCTGACCACGGCGACCATCGCATACAGCTCGATCGCCACGTCGGCCAGGCGCTCGATGAGCATTTGCTCGTCGATGATCGACTTGCCGTGGTGTCGCAGCAGTCGCTCGATCACCTGGCCGAACGCGTCGGTCTGATCCTCGATCAGCACGGCGGCGCGCTTGAGCTTGGGGTGGGCGCGATCGAGATCCTCTGTGATCACCCGATCGCGCACCCGCGAGACCAGCTCGGTCAGCAGCATGCTGTAGTTCTCGAGCGGATCCTTGAGCGCGCTGGCGAGCTCGCGCAGGTGCTTGCCGGGCGCCTGGATGCCCGAGAGCGCGATGAACAGGCGCAGGATCTCGTTGGTGCCCTCGAAGATCATGTTGATGCGGCTGTCGCGAACGAAGCGCTCGTACGCGTACTCGCGCGAGTAGCCAAGCCCGCCCATCACCTGCAGACACTCGTTGGCGACCGTCCACATCGTCTCGGACGCGAACACCTTCGACATCGCGGCTTCAATCGAGTAGTCGCGGCCGCCGCGATCCATCAGGCCGCAGGTCATGTAGGTCATCGACTCGGCGGCGTAGACGTTGAGCGCCATGATCGCGAACTTCTTCTTGATCAGCCCAAACTCGCTCAGCTTCTTGTTGAACTGACTGCGCTCGTTCGCGTAGGTGGCGGCGTCGCGGATCAGTCGCTTGGCCCCGCCCACGCAGCCGGCGGCCAGCCCGAACCTGCCGTTGTTCAGGATCGTCATGGCGATCTTGAACCCGCCCCCGACTTCGCCGAGCACGTTGGACTTGGGCACCTTGCAGTCCTCGAAGTGGATCGCGGTCGTGCTCGAGCCCTTGAGGCCAAGCTTGTGCTCCTCGGGCCCGCTCTCGACCCCACCAAACTCGCGCTCGACGATGAACGCGGTGATTCGGTCTTGCCGCTTGCCGTCGATCTCGACGGGGGTCTGAGCGAACACGGTCATCACGTCCGCGAAGCCGCCGTTGGTGATCCACAGCTTGCCGCCGTTGAGCAGCCAGTGCTCGCCGTCTTCGGACAGCTCGGCGCGGGTCCGGATGCTGGCGGCGTCGGAGCCCGAGCTGGGCTCGGTCAGGCAGAACGCGGCGATCTTCTCTCCGAGGGCGAGGTCGGGCAGGTAGCGCTGCTTTTGCTCGTCGGTGCCGAACAGCAAGATGCCCTTGAGCCCGATCGACTGGTGGGCGCCAACGGTGACCGCGATGCTGGCGCTGGTCGCCGCGATCCGCTCGAACAGTCGCGCGTAGCCGGTGTTTGACAGGCCCAGGCCGTCGTACTCGGTCGGGATGATCAGCCCGAACAGCCCCATTTCCTTGAGCTCGTCGAGCAGCTCGGGGGCGAGCAGCTTGTCGTGGTTGATGTCGGACTCGTCGATCCGCTCACGCAAGAAGCGATCGAGCGGATCCAGCAGCGAGGCCAGGGTCTCGCGCTCTTCAACACCGAGCTCGTCGGGGTAGGGGAACACCTCGTCGTCTTCGATCGAGCCGAAGAACAGCTGGCGCGCGAACGACAGCTCGTTGTCCTCGGGCTTGCGGGCGGGCTCTTTGTTCGGCTTGCGACGGTCGTCCATACGCGCCCGAGGGTAGCGCTCCCCATGGGCAAGGGCGAGGGCGATGGCGATGGCGAGATTGTGCGCGTGGCGTGGCTCGTTCGGTCTGGAAAACCGGGCTGCGACTCGAGTCTCTCCAGGCGCGCCGAACCTGACGCGCGGTCGCTGGCGGCGCCGTGATACAAGCCGGCCATGCACGTGTTGGTCATCAATTGCGGGAGCTCGTCGATCAAGGCCGAGATCGTCAACACCGAGTCGGGGCTCCGGCATGGCGGCTTCCTCGTCGAGCGGATCGGCGACGCGCAGGGGCGGGCGCGCCTGTCCTGGCGTGGCCCGTGGGCGGAGCGCGATGGGGGCACACACGCCGTCGCGGCCGCAGATCATGCAGTCGCGCTCGCCGAGGTGCTGCCGCAGCTCTGCGAGCGTCTGACGGCGGCATCTGTGGCGCTCGACGGGGTCGTGCACCGGGTCGTGCATGGTGGCGATCGCTTCGCCGAGCCGGTGCGGATCGACAGCGCGGTCGAGGCCGCGATCGCAGAGTTGAGCCCGCTCGCGCCGCTGCACAACCCTGCCAACCTCGCGGGCATTCGCGCGGCGAAGCAGCTGCTCGCCGAGCTCGAGCACGTCGCCGTGTTCGACACCGCGTTTCACCAGACCCTGCCGCGTCGGGCCCAGGCGTACGCGATCCCGACCGAGCTCGCGGCCCGCCACCAGATCCGCCGCTACGGCTTTCACGGCCCCAGTCATGCCCACGTGGCCGCGCGCGCGGCCGAGCACCTTGGCGAGGACCTTCGTGACCTGCGCCTGATCACCTGCCATCTCGGCAACGGTTGCTCGGTGTGTGCCGTCGAGTACGGCCGCTCGGTCGAGACCAGCATGGGCATGACCCCGCTCGAGGGTCTGGCGATGGGCACCCGCAGCGGCGACCTCGATCCTGGGGTCATCCTGCACCTGCTGCGCAGCGGCGAGTTCGATGTTGACGGTCTCGACGAGCTGCTCAACCACCACAGCGGCCTCGCGGGGCTGTCGGGTGTCGGCAACGACATGCGGGACATCGAGCGCCGCGCGGGGGAGGGTGACGAGGCTTGCCGGCTCGCGCTGCACGTGTTTGGGCACCGCCTACGCAAGTACATCGGCGCGTACGCGGCGGTCATGGGAGGTGTCGACGCGATCGTGTTCACCGGTGGGATCGGCCAGAACAGCGCGCTGATCCGCCATCGCGCGTGCCAGCGCCTGGAGTTCCTCGGGGCTCGGTTCGACGAAGATCGCAACCGCGACGCGACGGTCGACGCGGCCTGCCCCGTCGCCGAGCTGAGCGTGGCGACCAGCCGCGTGCGGTTGTTGGCGATCGCAACCGACGAGCAGCTGGAGATGGCCCGAGAGGGCGCGGCGCTGCTGGCTTCGCTCGACAAGATCGGCGCGGGCCGGCACGAGCAGGCCCCGCGAGCGGAGCGTCCGATCCCGATCGCCATCTCGGCCCGCCACATTCACCTGACGCCCGAGGCTGTCACCGCGCTGTTTGGCGAGGGGCACCAGCTCACCCCTCGCAAGCCGCTGTCGCAGCCCGGGCAATACTCATGCGAAGAGACCCTCGACCTGATCGGCCCCAAGCGCAGCATCGAGGGCGTGCGCGTGCTCGGCCCCACGCGGTCCGCTTGCCAGGTCGAGATCAGTCGGACCGACGAGTTTCACCTTGGCATCGACGCCCCGGTCCGGGCTTCGGGGGACGTCTCGAACAGCCCAGGTATCACCTTGCGTGGGCCCAAGGGCTCGCTGCAGCTGCGCGAAGGGGTGATCTGCGCGTGGCGGCACATCCACATGACGCCCGATGACGCCGCGCACTACGGCGTGGTCGATCGGGACGTCGTCGAGGTCGCGGTCGACTCGCCGACCTCGGGCCGCGATCTGGTGTTCGGTGACGTGATGGTCCGGGTATCGCCAAAGTACGCGCTCGAGATGCACATCGACACCGACGAGGCGAACGCCGCGGATCTGAACCCGGACGCAGAGGGGATGCTGGTCCCAACTGGCGGCTCGGCGCGGCTGACCTCGCGCAAGATCGTTGCTGGCCGGCTGGGCTAGGCGGCGACTACGAGACCACCGAGACGGCTCGGGGCGAGCCGATGACGGCGGCGGCGAGACGTTCCTCGAAGGCCTCGCGATCGTCGCAAGCCTCGACCAGATCGCCGCCCGTGACCGCGTTGATGATCACCGCCACGCTCTGGACCACGCGGCTGCGAAACAGGATCACGATGCCATCGAGGGCGGTCTCGTTGCGCTTGATCCACTCCGTCCAGAGGTAGCGAAACCGGGCGTCGTAGCTCGCCATGCCCTCTGCGTCGATCGCCAGGTACAGCCGCCCCCAGGTGTTCAGCAGCTGATCCATCAGCGGGGTCATGGCCTCGGCAAACTCGACGTAGGCGTGGCCCTCGACGTCGATTCGAACGACCGTGCCGCTGAGCTGGGCGATCCTGCCACGCCCAGCGGCGCCCGCGACCCACAGGCCATCTCCAGTCTCGCCAACTTCGATATTGGAGTCGCCGCGGGCCATGAACGAGGAGCAATCCTTGAGGGGTGATTTCGCGCGCTGCCAGATCCGCGTCGCCTGCACTGAGTAGCATGATCAATTCTGGGCAACTACTGTACGTTGTTCGCGTACCGTGAAACCGACATTTGATCTTTGGAACAGGTCAACGGCTCCGGCGTGAGGATCAAGTTTCTCCCGCACATCGTGCGTCCCACGCACACGGAGAATGCGTTCAGATCCCGCCTGTAGGGCGAACACCAGCCCATGCGAACAGCCAGCCCCGAGGAGCGAAGCGACCAGACGCGCCAGCGGCTGCAGTCGGCGAAGTCCAAGGTCCATGTGGGGGTATAAACCAACGATGACCAGCCGCAGGGAGCGACTCGGGATTGTACAAGTACGGCGTTTCGCGCTCGCGGGAGTGCTGTTGTGCGGGTGCGGAAAGTCCGACCAGCAGCCAGAGGGCGCGCCCTCGGGCGAGCGAACCAAAGAGCCCGTCCCCGAGGTGCCGAAGGACGCGCCGACCGGCCCGTTCGCGGCGTTCGACTTCGACGCGGCCGAGGCCAGCTGGCAGGGATCGTGGGTGCTCGAGGGCGAGGTGGCCGGCAAGCAGGTCGCGTGGATGATCGACGGATCCTCGCTGGTGGAGTTCGACGGGACGACGGAGCGCAAGCTCGAGTTCTCGCTCTACTCGCCGTGTCAGATCACCTACACCGACGTCGAGGAAGGGGTCACCGGCTACAAGAGCTTTGTGTTTGTTCGAGACACGCTGCACGCCGGGCTGGGGTCATCGGGCACGGTCGCGGGTGATGCCGTGATCGTGTGCGACGGCGGCAAGACCTACGTGCTCGACGCCGCTGGTGCGTGTCTGGCTTGGACCGAGCGCTTCGACGACTGGAAGAGCGAGCCGGCGACCTGCAGCGTCGCTGGCGAGGGCGACGCGCGCAAATTCGTGGTCGAGGGGCACGAGATCGCGTTCTTGGATGACGCGTCGCTCGGCACAGCGCAGATGAAGAACAACGTTGCGATCAAGCACGCCAATTTCGCAGCAGCCAAAGCGGCGCTCGCGAGCGCATCCGAACCCGCGGGCACCGATGCGCTCTGAGACGCGGGACCCCGAGCCGTCGGTGAGCGCAGGCTCGGCTCGCGCCGAGCGGGTGGCGTGCTATCGCGGGCGGCTGAAAGTATGGGAGGCCACGCTCGCGGGGCTCGAGCGACGTGACAGCAACTTCTCGCGGGCTCGCGTCGCCTGCTTCGTGCTGTTCGTGGTCTTGGTGATCGCAGGCTGGCAGCTGTCGTTTTCGTGGCTGAGCCTGGGCGTGCCGGTTGTCGCGTTCGTGATCTTGCTCGTCGTGCACGAGCGCGTGCTCGCGCGCCGCGACGCGGCCCGCCGCGCGGTCGCCCACTACCAAGAGGGGCTCGACCGCCTGCACGATCGCTGGGCGGGCAAGGGCGTGACGGCCACCGACTACGCAGACGCTTCGCACCCCTACAGCGGGGATCTCGATCTGTTCGGTGAGGGGTCGCTGTTTGATCTGCTGTGCCGGGCCCGGACCCGTGGGGGCGAAGAGCAGCTGGCGAGCTGGCTGACCGACCACGCATCGCGCTGCGTCGACGCAGCGGTCATCCGCGCGCGTCAGGACTCGGTCCGGGCGCTGATCGATCGCGTTGACCTGCGCGAGGATCTGGCCGTGCACGGCGTCGCGGCGCGGGTCCAGGTTCGGCCGGCGGTGCTGATCGACTGGGGTCGCGCGCCGTCGTTGTTCTCGGCCCGCGCGCGGCGGGTCTTGCCGGTGTTGGGCGTGGTGTTGCCGCTGCTGGCGGGCGCTTGCGTGGCGTTGTGGGCGCTCGGGTCCAACCTCGGGCCGTGGGCGCTGCTCGCCGTGCTGGTGATCGAAGGCGGGGTGTATCGCGCGATGAAGGACACCCTGGCGCGCGCGGCCGGGCCCGCGGATCGCCACGGTCACGAGCTCTCGGTGCTCGCGGCGTTGCTGGCTCGGATCGAGGCCGAGCCGTTCGAGGAGCCGCGCCTCGTCGAACTTCGTGGGGCGCTGATCAGCGCGGGGCAGCCAGCTTCGGACGCGATCGCGGATCTGCGGCGGCTCGCGGGTTGGTACGAAGCACAGCGCAACGGCCTGTTTGCTGCGTTCGCGGTGGTCTTGATGTGGGGGCCCAACTTTGCCGGGGCGATCGAGCGCTGGCGTCAGCGCCACGGCCCACAGATCGCCGCTTGGATCGCCGCGCTCGCCGAGCTCGAGGCCTTGTGTTCGCTCGCCAACCACGCGTTCGAGAACCCCGACGACGTGTTCCCCGAGCTGCTCGACGCGCCGACCGAGGTCGGCGAGGGTCTGGGTGGGTCGTGTCTGGTGGGGGAGGCGCTCGGTCACCCCTTGCTGTCGCGGGAGGTCTGCGTGCGCAACGACTTGCGGCTGCTCGCGCCGGTCCGTGCCCACGTGATCAGCGGCTCGAACATGTCGGGCAAGAGCACCTTCTTGCGCACGGTCGGGTCCAACGTGGTGCTGGCGCTGGCCGGGGCGCCGGTTCGGGCCAGCTCGATGCGCCTGACCCCGATGCGGATCGGCGCGACGCTGCGGGTCCAAGACTCGCTGCGCGAGGGCGCGTCTCGGTTTTGGGCCGAGCTGACCCGGCTGCGAACGGTCAGCGAGCTCGCCGCCGCCGACCCCACGCTGTTCTTGCTCGACGAGATTTTTCATGGCACCAACTCGCACGATCGGCGGATCGGCGCGGAGGCGCTGCTGCGCAGCCTGCTCGAGCGCGGCGCGATCGGCCTGATGACGACCCATGATCTCGCGCTGGCGAAGGCCGCCGAGGTCCTCGCGCCGGCAGCGACCAACGTGCACTTTCAAGACGACCTGCTCGATGGTGAGCTGCACTTCGACTACCGCATGCGCGAGGGCGTGGTCCGCAAGTCCAACGCGCTCGCGCTGATGCGCTCTGTGGGACTCGACGTATGAGCACCGACTACCCCGCTCGATTCTACGCCGCCGTTCACGACGGCAACCCAGGTGACATCGAGTTCTACCGCGAGCGCTGCGCGGGCGCGCGCTCGATCCTCGAGCTCGGCTGTGGTGACGCGCGGGTGCTCGGGGCGCTCGCGGAACGAGCGGCGGATGGCTGCTCGCTGGTCGGCGTCGACATCGACGCGCAGCTGCTCGAGCTCGCGGCCGCGCGCGCGCCCACCCTCGAGTTCGTGTGCGCGGACATGTGCACGGTCGGTGATGCGCAATCGGGCGCGGGGTTGGGCGGCCGTCGCTTCGACCGGGTGATCATCCCCTATGGCGGGCTGTACTGCCTGCTGACCGAGGACGCGGTCGCGGCCACGCTTGCGCGTGTGGCCGATCTACTCACAGACGAGGGTCTGTTGGTCCTCGATGTGTGGGCCGCCGATGGCTTTCACGCAGACGCCGACCCGGACGATCAAGATCCCAGCTGGCTCGAGCGGGTCAAGATCATCGAGCTCGACGGCGACCGCTGGGAGGTGCTCGAGCGCAGCAGCTGGGACAAGACCCGGCAGCGGATCGACGCCACGTACCTGCACGTGCGAGTTGGGGCCGAGGAGGCGATCGAGGGCACGCTGTGCCAGCGCTATCTGCTCGCCGAACAGCTGCGCGCGGCCCTGGCAGCGGCGGGGCTCGAGCTCGTCGAGCTCGCGGGCGGATTCGATCGGCAGCCGTACACGGACGAGTCGGAGCTGATGGTCGTTAGCGCGCGTCGCGTGTAGCAGGGGCACGCTCGATTTTCCCAGCGACGGGCAGGACCAGGATAGACTCTGGCGTCATGTCTGTCGCGATGTTGCGCCGCTCACTGTTCGTGTCTTCGTTGTTCGCGCTCGGGTGCACGGGATCGGGATCGGAGGCGGCCGACGAGGAAGCGTCGGAGTCGGGTCCCTTCGACGAGGGTACCGGGCTCGGTGATGGCGCGTGCACGGATGCCTGCGGCACGCCAGGGTGTGGGACCTGCCCGAGCGTCAGCATGGTCGACGGTGGCGGGTTTCAGATCGACGCGACGGAGGTCGACAACGCCCAGTACGCACAGCTGCTCGAGGTCGAGTTCGACATGACCGTGCTGCCATCTGGGTGTGAGTGGAAGAGCAGCTTCGAGCCGTTGGGCTGGTCCGACGAGATCGATCCCGACTTGCCCGTGGTCGGGGTCGACTGGTGTGACGCGGCGGTCTTTTGCGCGTGGGCTGGCAAGCAGCTGTGCGGCGCGGTCGCGGGCGGACCCGCCGACTTTGACAGCAGCGACGGCCCCGAGAACGCGTGGCACCAAGCCTGCTCGAACGCAGGCGCGAGCGCGTATCCCTATGGCGCCGACTATGACCCGGCGCTGTGCAACGGCGACGACTCGGGCAACGACGCGCTGCTGCCCTCGGGGTCGCTGCCGACCTGCGAAGGCGGCGTCCCTGGCCTGTTCGACATGAGCGGAAACGTTTGGGAGTGGACAAACGCCTGCGAGTCAACCGGTGGCGACGCGAACACCGAGTGCCGCCGCCGGGGTGGTTCGCGTCACAGCGACGCTCCCAACTTGCGCTGCGCGGTCAACAGCGCGCGGGCTCGGGGCGAGCGGGACAACGGCCTTGGATTTCGCTGTTGTTCGATCTGAAGCCGCAATGGTTGGCGGACATGCACGCCGAGAGGGCGACCGCCAGTTCGGGGGATCACCCAACCTCGGCGTTCCAGCAGCAGACGAATCGTGTCGAATTCACGAGAAGCCTCTCAACAGCGTATTTCCACGTGGTAACGAACGAAATACCGTGAGTTGCCACAATGAGCAGTGTAGATAACTACAGTATGCGGCCGTGAAGTCTACGGGCTATGACATACATCAAATTCAGCCTGAGAATGGCATTGGCTCAGGTCTTCCAACTCCCAAAACGGGTTCGTCTCCTCGCTAATCGAACTCGAGGCGGGGCCGGTTTTGTTTCCCAATCTTCTCTTCGCGACCCTAGATACCCGCCCATTCTCGGGGATACTCGGACCAACACCATGAAATCGCTTCACCAAACGAACTTGGCCCTGCTCCTCACCTGCGCGTTTTCACTCACCGCTTGCAATGACGACGCGCCGGTCGCTGACGCTGGGACCGGCGACACGGCCACCGGCACGGGCGACGGCGACGGCGACGGGGACACGATCTCCGGCGACGGAGATGGGGACACGAACTCGGGCGACGGCGACGGCGACACGAACTCGGGCGACGGAGACGGCGACCCGGGCGACGGCGACGGCGACGGGGATGGAGATGGGGATACGAACTCTGGCGACGGCGACGGGGACGGCGACGGCGACGGGGACGGCGACGGCGACGGGGACGGAGATGGCGACGGCGACGGAGATGGCGACGGAGACGGGGACGGAGACGGAGACGGCGACGGGGACGGCGTGTGTCAGAACGGCTGCGGCATGCCGAACTGTGGCCCGTGTCCCGAGGGCCCCAACACCGTGGTGATCGGCCAATACTCGATCGACGCGACCGAGATCAGCAACGCCGAGTACGCGGTGTTCAACGCCATCCAGTTCGCGCCGGAGTATCTCGACGTGTTGATGCCCCCCGAGTGCGGGTTCAAGAACGACTTCATCCCCGACAACTGGCCCGTCGAGCCGCCGCCCACCCTTCCGGTCGTCGGCGTCGACTGGTGTGACGCGACGGCGTACTGCACGTGGGCGGGCAAGCGCTTGTGCGGCGCGATCAGTGGCGGGCCCGCGGAGCTCGGCGACGTCCAGAATCCTGCCAACAACGAGTGGTACAAGGCCTGCACCCAGGGCGGCATCAAGAACTACCCCTACGGGCTGCTCTACTTGGGCAACGCCTGCAACACCGTCGACGCTGGGTTTGGTCAGCGCACCCCGGTTGGCAGCGTGCAGACCTGCACTGGCGGCTATCCCGGCCTGTATGACATGAGCGGCAACGTGTGGGAGTGGACCAACGCCTGCAACGACGAAGGCGAGTGCCGTCGGCGCGGCGGCTCGTACTTCAGCGATGGCCCCACGTCACGCTGCAGCATCGACAGCGTCCGCCCCCGTGATTTTCGTGCCAGCAGCCAAGGCTTTCGCTGCTGCGATAACCCCTGAGTCCGAACGGTCGAATCACCCGGCTCGTGAGGGCCGCGAAAGACAGAGTCATGAAGCGCGTACAACTTACAAACTACGGAGCATCACTTCTTTCCCTCGCCCTGCTCGGCGGCTGCGTGGACGACACGGGGATCGGCGGAGAAGGAGAGGGGACGGCGGAGACGTCGGACTCGAGCGGAGACGGCGACGGCGACGGCGACGGTGATGGAGACGTCGGCACCGAAACTTCGGACACCGGCGACGGCGACGGCGATCCGGGTGACGGCGACGGTGATCCGGGCGACGGCGACGGCGACGGCGACGGAGACGGCGATGGGGACGGCGATGGGGACGGGGATGGGGACGGTGACGGGGACGGCGATATGCCAGACCCGCTCGATGAAATCCCCGAGGAGGAGTGGGAAGACGTGCCCAACCCCGACGGCGTGCCCAGCCCTTACCCGGGCGTCTACGACGATCTGGGCGCCGCTGATCCCAACGACCTCTTCCGCGCGCTGATCGGCCTGGACCTGCGAGATCGCGAGCAGCTCGAGGACTTCGTGCTCGAGGTCTCGGATCCGCTGAGCGATCTGTACGGCGACTACATGTCGACGCAGGAATTCCTGGACAACCACGCGCCGCTGGAGAGCGACTTCACGCTGCTGCAGGCGTGGCTCGCCTTCGAGGGGCTGTCGGTCAACTACCTGGCGACCAACCGCCAGCTGATCCAGTTCTCGGGCACGGTCGGGCAGTTCAACGAGGCGTTCAACACCACGCTGCACGTCTGCATGCGCAAGAACCCGCAGCAGGGCAACCCGCCGATCCCGGTCTACTGCGCGACCGAGGCGTCGACGCTGCCGCTGTTCGTCGCGAACCGCAGCCCCGGCATCGTGACTGCAGACTTGCCCGCCGAGGTCGGCAACCTGCCCAACGAGCTCGGCAACATTCAGGCGATCCCCCCGAACGGGGCCAACAGCGGCTCGCGCCTGACCCCAGATCGGGTCGCGCGGGCGTACAACGTCGACGATCTCTACGCCCAAGGCTACGACGGCACGGGCCAGAAGATCGGCGTCGTGATGGGCGCGCAGATCCACAGCAAGTGGGCCCAGACCTTCTGGCAGAGCTGGGGCATCCTCCGCAGCAACCCCGAGATCATCTACCTCATGGAGGATCCGGTCACGCGCTACGTGGAGTCGCAGCTCGACAACACCTGGGCTGGCGCGATTGCGCCCGGCGCCGAGCTCATCGGATACGAGGGCCCCGACTCGCGCAACACCTCGATGGTGTTCGTGTTCAACGAGGCCGTGACCCGTGCGCAGGCCGACGGGGTCTCGGTGATCACCAATTCGTTTGCGCATCGTGAGGACTCGGAGCCGCCGGTCGTGCGCCGGCAGTATGATGATTCCGGCCTGGTCGGCGCGGCGCTGGGCATCACGTTGCTCGCGGCGACGGGCGACTCCGGCGGCGTCGACACGCCCAGCCACAGCTCGTGGGTGACGGGTGTCGGGGGGACCCAGCTGTACCTCAATGGCTCCGGGAACGTGACCAACGAGACCGGCTGGAACAAGTCAGGATCGGGCATTTCGCTCACGATCGAGATCCCCGACTGGCAACTCGCGGTCGCCGGCAACATTGGCAATGGCAACCGTCGCGTGACGGCAGACGTCTCGGCTGCGGCGTCTACCGGGTCTCCGTATTGGGTCTACTATAACTCTTCGTGGATGTTGTACGGAGGTACGAGCTTCTCGTCGCCGGTTTGGGCGGGCATCATCGCCGTCGTCAACCAGTATCGCGACGAGAATGGAATGGCCCCAGTGGGCTATCTCAATCAGATGCTGTACACAACGCCAGCTGTACAGGCGACGTTCCGCGACATCACGGCTGGGGCGACCGCAGACCACAGCGCGGGCCCGGGTTGGGACCCCGTGACCGGGTGGGGGACGCCGGACGCCGAGGCCTTCGCGATCACGGTGCCTTCGCCGTAGCTGTCAGCGAGCGCACACGACAAGCCGGGGTGGCCAAGGTGGCTACCCTGGCTGTTTGTTTTGGGCCCATGACCACGCGCCCGGCGCTGGACGTGGCTGCTCGTGTCGAGCAAGCTGCTGCCACCCTGCGACGCATTTCGGGCCACGTCGAATTTCACTCCGGGCACCAAGACTAGCGATGGCGAAGGCGAGGATCGAGACCCGCACCGACCGGCGAGCCGCGAGCCCGCGCGAGTTCGGTATTTTGGTGCGAGTCGCGATGGTGATCTGCGGCGCGCTGCTGCTGGTCATGTTGCTCGACAAGGTTGGTTTGGTCGGCGCGATCGACAGCCAGCTGCGCGAGCGCTGGGTGCAATTGGGTGAGGCCGCCGGTCGCCCGCGTCCAACCAATTCGAAGGTGCTGTTGATCGCGGCCGACCACGACACCGTGGCTGATCCCGAGTGGGGTTGGGGTCCGCCGCCGTGGCCCGCGTCTCGGCTCGAGCAGCTGATCGAGCACATCGAGCCTGGCGGTCCGGTGCTGCTCGCCGAGGTTGGGCACACGCGCATGTTCGAGTCTGGGCCCGCGCTCGATCAGGTCCTCGCCGCGCATCCAGAGGTCGAGATGCTGATCACCCGCGACGCGGCCGAGCGCAGCTCACCGTGGGCTGGCGGCGGGCTGGAAGCCGGCGACATGGTGCTCGGCAAGGACAGCCGCCTGCACTTGATCGTTCGCGCCGGATCGATCGGGCCGATCGGTGAGCGGCTGCCGGTCGCGTGGATGGTGCCAACGTCACGGCTGCCGGTCGTGCCTGCCTACCAGGTCGCGGCCGACCAGGTCCCACCCAGCACCTTCTACGCGCGGATCGTCCTGCTTGGCGTGACGGACCCCGCCTACGAGATGCTGCTCGATACGCCGGTCGGCAGGCTGAGCCCAGCCGAGATCGAAGCCCACGCGCTCGCGGGTCAAGCCGACGGGGCCGTGTGGGAGCCGCTGATCGAGAACGTTTATTTGCTGTATGCATTGGGCGCTGGGCTTGCGCTGCTGTGGCTGTGGCTGTTTGTGCGCCTGCGTGGGGCCGCGGCCGCGGTGATGGTGTTCGCGAGCTGCGTGCTGATCTTGGTGCTGGACTTCGCCTGTTACCAGCGCGGGTGGTACCGGCTTGGCTCCGCGCACGCGCTGTTGACCTTGGCGGCCGTCGCCGTCAGCTACTGGGCCCACGAGGCGACCGAGACCTTCATTGGGCTCCGACAGCTTCGGGCGCGAGTGCTGCGTGACGCGACCGGCGGCGGCGGAGCCAGCGACAGCGAGCCTGATGACGTCGGGTTCTGGGACGACCTCGCCGAGCTCGGAGCCGAGTACGCGCAAGAGACGATCGGAGGGGCGGCCGCCTCGACCGTGATCGAGCGCGAGGGCAACACCTGGCGACTGCGCGTGCGGGCAAGCGCCAGGCTCGACCCCGACAGCCACGCGTTCGTTGCTGGGCGCGAGGGGCTCGACCTACGGCGGGCGCCGTTTCGGACCCCGTGGTTGACGCTGCGGGCTGGCTGGGCGGTCGACGTGGTCCCCAGCGGCCCGCACGTGGGCCGGCGCAAGACCTTGATCGTGCCGCTCGAGGACGACGGCGAGCTGCTGGGCCTGTGGCTGGTCCACATGCTCGAGGACGTCGCGCTCGAGCGCGACGACTGCGAGACCTTCGAGGGCCTCGGTCGGCAGATGGCGGGCGCGCTTGTCCGTCGGCGCGAGCGCGTCGCGCTGCGCGATCAAGCCACCAACGCGCGGCTGCGCGACCACGTCGAGACCATCGTTGGCGGCCTGCGCTTGCTCCGAGACGAGCACCGCTGGGCGCTCGAGCTGCTCGAGCAGCTGCCGGTGCGGGCCCTCATCGCAACCGTCTGGGGCGAGATCGAGTTCATCGATCCCCGGCTCCAGGCCGATCTCAAGCGCCGCTATCCAGGCGTCTTCTCGCCCGACACCCCCGACGACAACCTGCGGACCGTGCTCGCGCGCTTGACCGGCAAGTCGATCGAGCACGCCAACCGCTTGATGCGAAAGGTGATCAACGACGGCCACGAGATCGAGCTCGACGCCACGCCCGGGATCGAAGATCCAGGCGACGACGTGTGGGTGCTGTCCAGGATCCGCAGCAAGCGAGGCATCGATCTACCCGGCTTCAAACCGGCAGTTCACGAGCACATTTTGCTGATGGCGAGGTCCTCGGCACCAGCACAGACTATTCGAACCCGCAGCGGCGGCCTCTTGCGAGTGCTCCGCGGCGGCTCTGGCGAATCATGAACGCGCTTCGCTCGCTTCGTGGGTTGTCTGTGCACGTTGGCATGATTGAGCTGCTTGGCGGGGGCGCGTCATGACAGAGCCCTTCATGCTCGAGCTGCTGCCGGCTCGCGGCCTCGACCAATCGATGCTGCTGCCCGTGCTGGTCGGGCTGATGGTCGTGTTGCTGTGCACGGAGACCTTGGGCTGGGTGTTCGCGGGCGCGGTCGTGCCGGGCTACCTGGCCTCGGTGCTGATCATCCAGCCGGTGACCGGCGGCATCGTGATCTTCGAGTCGCTGGTGACCTTGGCGGTCTCGGCCGCGCTGGCCAAGGGCCTGAGTCGGACCGACGCGTGGACGCGGTTCTTTGGGCGAGAACGGTTCTTCTTGATCCTGGTGATCAGCCTGATCGTGCGCATGCATGATCACGCATGGTTCGCGCCGTGGGCGATCGGTGAGATCGACGCGCTGTTCGGCACCCAGTACGAGACCCAGCAAGAGTTCTACAGCGTCGGCTTGGTGCTGGTCCCGCTGACCGCCAACATGCTGTGGAAGCCCGCGCTGCACCGGGGGCTCGCGCAGCTGGCCGTGCAGGTTGGGATCACCTATGCGCTGGTCAGCCTGGTGCTGCTGCCCTACACCAACTTGTCGCTGAGCAGCGTCGAGTTGACCTACGAGAACGCCGCGATCAACTTCGTCGGCCACGCCAAGGCCCACATCATCTTGTTGACGGCGGCGCTGTTGGCCGCGCAGTTCAACCTGACCTATGGCTGGGACTTCAACGGGATCTTGGTCCCGGCGCTGCTCGCGATGCTGTGGCTGACGCCGCTCAAGTTGGTTGCGACCCTGGGCGAGGCCGTGGTTGTCCTGTACCTGGTCAAGGGCTTCTTGCGGCTGCCGGTGATCCGTCACCTCGACTTCGAGGGCCCCCGCAAGATCGTGCTGGTGTTCACGCTGGCGTTCCTGTGGAAGGTCGCGCTGGGGTTCTCGCTCGCGCCGTGGTTTCCCAACCTGAAGATCAGCGACACCTACGGGTTTGGCTACCTGCTGTCGAGCTTGCTCGCGGTCAAGATGCTCTCGGTCAAGAGCGTGCGCGCCGTGATGCTCCCAAGCTTGTTCGCTTCGGCGGGGGGGTTCGTGATCGGCAGCTTGATCGGCTACCTGCTCGACGTCGTGCGGCCGCAGCTCCCGCCCGACGAGGATCTCACGCAGCCGCAGAGCACCCGGCTGGCCAGCAACCCGCTCGGCGTGATGACCCTCGCGCGAATGGACTACGCCGCGCGGCCCGAGGACCCCGAGCCGATGTCGGCGACCACCCGGGGCTGGATGCAGAATTTCTGGACCACCGCCGCGATGTTGCAGCGCGAAGGCGGCGGGCAGGTCAGCGGGGTCAGGCTCCCGATGGGCGCGCGTGGACTCCCGTCCGACATCGACTCGCTGCGCAGCGCGGGGAGCATTCTGGGCCTGCAGGTCGTGTCGCTTGGGCGCTACCCCATGGGGCTGGCGGACGACTCGCGCGGCGCCAGGCCAGCCGACACGCCACAGGCGGAGTCCGAGGTCGACGCGCGGCCGCGTCGCGAGTGGTTGGCGATCGTCGCCGACGACTCGGGGCGCCGACGCGGGCTCGTCACCGGGCTGTTGATCCCAGGCGCGCAGGGGCCCGTGTTGGTCGTGCCGATGCCGTGGAGCGAGGCCCCGGTCGCGGAGGCGGCCGCGGTCGCGTGTCGGCGCGTCGACTGTCGGGCGGTGTTGGTTGCGGGCCGCGAGCGGCACGCGGTGGGGACCCCGCTCAACCCGCGACCGCTCGAGCTCGCGATGCAGGCCTTCGACGCCGACGTCGTGGTCTTGCGCGCGGACGTCGACGCCCCCCAGCGCGGCTTCGTGGGTCAGCTGGTGGCGGACCTCGAGGGCAGCGAAGCGTTGGCGGAGCCGCCAGGGCCGGCGCTCAAAGACTCCGGTCGCGCGAGCGCCCGCATTCATCAGCTGCGTGGCTACTTCGATCTGGTCGCGCTGTGGCCAGACTACGAGATTGACTGGGAGCCGCACGCGACCGTGGTCCGGATGCCGGCCGGCGACAGCGACTTCGTGCTGCTGCGCTCGACGCAGGCCCGGTTTGAGGCGTTCGTGATCGAGGGCGCACCCGAGTTCGAGCCGGCGCTCGCGGTCGCGCCCCCGCGCCGGCTCGAGCCCGATCACCTCGTCGAGCTCTTGATCGAGATTGACGAGGACCGCGAGCCGGCGGGCACGGCCGGCAAGGGCTACCGGGCCCCCTCGGGCGCGGAGCTGCTGGTCCTCGAGCAGCTGGTCGTCGAGCCGCTGATGCGCTGGGCCGACGATCTGACGCCGGGCCGGCCGCTGCCGGGTGGGGTCAGGGTCCGCGCGGCCGAGCTCGACTATGAGCTGCTCGAGCTCGGCGACTGCCGGCAGCCTGGGCCGGGCTGCCTGGTGATGCTGCGCGAGCGCTCGCGGCCCAGCACCTCGGGGTGGGGCACGCTGGTGGTGCGCCGTGATCCTCGGGCAAAGTCGCACGTCGTCGAGGTCCCGCACCCGCATCGCGAGCGCGAGACCTGGCGGGTTGGCGCCGAGATGTGGCAGCTGCTCGACGGTCGCGCGCTGTTGATCGCGGGCGCAGACGGGCTGCCGCTCAACCCCAAGGCCGCCAGCGAGGGGGGCGAGCGCGACAGCGACGAGGTCGGAGGCCTCCCGCCAAACCCCGACCCGGTCCGGACCGGCAACCTCGAGACCCCGTTCCACGCGATCCACCAGGGCATTGATCGGACCGCGCCCGAGCAGTTCGAGTTCGTGCAGCTGCGCGGGCTCGGGTCGTTTCGGCCGATCACGCGCGACGTGATCTTGGGCATGGGGCTGCCCGTGGACGGCCTGCAAGAGCAACAGGACTGCTGGGGGCTGCTGCGCGACGATCTGCGCCTGTTGGTCGCGATCTGGGACAGCTGTCAGGTCGCGAACGGCTCGGAGGATCTGTATTTTCTGTCCGGCGCCGGCGTCCCCCAGCTCGAGTACAGTCGCGAGCTCGGCAACGGTGATGGTCGGGTGGTGTGGCTCAGCGCCGGGCTGCGCGAGCGCTACGCGGCGCGGCGGACCAGCAGCGTGGATCGCAGCGCGGTCATGCGTGGGCTCCGACAAGCACACTTCGCGGTGCCTTCGCGGCACGAGATCGGGGCCATGCTCGAGCCGCTGTGGTCGCGCGATGACTCGCCAAGCCCGAACGGTAGCGAGCGCATACAGGTTGGCAGGCCCGGCTACGATCAGGCCGTGGCGTGGGCGATTGGGTTCGCCGAGACCGGCAACTTGCACCTGCTGCGCTCGCTGTCCGCGCTGCGTGACGAGGCCGTCGACGTGCGGGTCAGCGCCGCGCTCGGGCTCGACTTCGGCCACCCGATCCTCATCATCGACTATGTCGGCCTCGAGCTCGGCAAGCGGGCGGTCGTGACCCTCGACCACAGCTTCGGGGGCAAGGCCAGCTTGTCGTTCGCAGAGTTTGGCAGCGATCCAAGCGCGCGCTTGCGGACCGTCGCGCTGGCCCGACCGCAGCTGCTGGTGGTCGAAGACATCGAGGTCCAGCAGCAGCCAACGCTGACCCCGACCACCGAGCCGGAGCCGCCGCCATGAGCACAGATGGGCGCGTGCTCCGACCCGCGACGCGGTCGAGCCCCGAGCTGTCGGCGCGGCTGCGTCGGCCGGCGCAACACGGCGCGCGGCCGGGGCAGATCGTGCTGGCCACCAGCATCGTGGCCTTGATGATGGCGCTGTTGATCTCGATGACGATCGCGCGTCAGCTGATCTCCGACTACGTCGAGTCGCCGCTCGCAGAGAAGCTCGCCGGCACCGATCGAGTCGCCTACTACGTGATCCCCGAGGAGCTGTTCAACGCGCCCAGCTTTCGGATCGGGCCCAGCGACGTGTCGCTCAAGTTGATCACCCACGTGGAGCTGCCGGCCGGCCATGAGTTTGGGGCCGACGAGGACTTTGCCTACGGGATCCGGCTCACGCTCGAGAGCCTCGACGGCGAGCCGCAGTGGACCCACGAGGTCAACATCCGCACACGTCAGAGCAAGAGCGGCCACGACCGGTTCGGCTGGCGGCACGAGAACGCGTTCTTGCTCGATGACTCGGGCACCGGTCGGCGCCCGCGCGAGCTGACCGACGATCGCCTGACCCGCGTGCGCTTGCCCGAGGGGGTCGGGGACCGGCGCCTGCGATTGACCTTTCTACCGCGCGAGCCAAGCGCGGACGTTCGCGGGCTCGCGCGGGTCTACGTTCGCCACGAGCGGCCGGTCGACGAGCGAACCTTGCGCGAGCTGTCGCTCGCGCCCGAGACCGCCGCCGAGCTCGTCGACCACCTGACCTACCGCGACTGGGATCAGCTGAGCGAGGACGAGCGCCGCCAGAAGCTGGGGCACGTGTGGACGCGGATGTCCGCCGAGGGCCTCGCGGGCGTCGACTACGAGATCCTCAGCATCTACGAGAACGGGTTTCGGTTGCCGCGCGGGACCAAGACCGACCAGCGCCGGCTGACGGTCAACGACGCCCACTCCCTCGCGATCAACGTGCTGGGCCCGGCCGAGCTCAGCCTCGAAGTGTTTGGTGACGTCGAGCACTTCGCCGGCTTGTCGGTCAAGCGGCGCGGTCTCGACTGGCTCGGCGGGACCGGCGGGCGCGACGTCCCGTTCGGCCGCAGCCGGGTCGCGCTGCGCTCGCTGAGCGTGCCCGAGGGCGTGCACACGCTGATCTTCGAGTCCGAGCACGAGCTCGAGCTCGCGCTCGAGGTCGCCGAGTCCCGGGCCGACGACGCCAGGGTGTGGCTGTGCGAAGCGGATCGACCCAGGCGGACCGACGAGGAAGGCAACGAGGTGCTCGAGCCCGACGTGCGTCGGATCCAGACCGTGCACCTTGGCCAGCAGTGGCAGGTGCTGCCGCGCTGGGCGATCGAGGGGCCCGACGACGTCGCAACCCGGATGTTTCGGTTCGACGTGCGGGTCGTGCATCCGTCGCCGATGGCGTGGTCGTGGCGCGAGCCCAACTGGGGGCCCGAGCCGGAGCTCGACCTGTGCTTCTTCGACCACGCTGGCGAGCAGCTGGAGTGCGAGCCCTGGACGGGCCGCCGACCGGCGCAGTCGCACTTCGAGGGCGTCATGATCGCCGACGAGTCGGGCGGGGCGGGGCTGATCGAGTCGCGCTGGTACGCGGTGTCGGAACCCCAGACCTGGCGAGTGATCGCGCCGGTCGGCGCGGCCGGGTTCGAGCTACGCGCCCGGGCGGGGATCCCTGGGCTGCTCGAGGTCCCCGAGCAGCGGCTGATCGTGCGCGCGTATGGCTACTGGCCCGAGGTCGAGACGGTCGTGGGCCTGCCGTTTCGCGAGCACCAGACCGAGCACACGATCTGGCGCTACCCGCCGCTCGACACCCGGACATGGTTTCCGCTGCGTCCGGTCAACTACGACGAGCTGCAAGATGACTCCGCGATCGCCGATCTGCTGGCCCAGGTCCGCTTGCAGCCGCGCGGGTACGGGAGCGGGGAAGGCGACGGCAGCGGCGGGGGGCGCCGCGATCCCGGCGACCGCCTCGCCAACGAGCGCGCCGGTCAGGACGGCTTTGATCCTGGACCCTGGGTCACCCTCGAGCCTCGCGGTGTCCATCGGCGTCGCTCGATCCTCGAGGAGCTCGACGCGCAGGCTGGCCGCCGGCTCGCGGATCGTTGGGACCCGAGCCTGTTCACCGAGCTGTGGCCCGATCGCAACATGATCATCGACTTCTCGGCGACGGGCCCCGGCGCGCCGCAGCTGCACTGGCAGGTCGCACCCAACACGCTCGGGCGCAGCGTGATGCTCGAGATCGGCGACAAGAAATACGAGCACACAGTGGCCGAGACGCGCGGACGCTGGAAGCTGCCGATCGAGAGCGGGCGGCGCGACGTCGAGCTCGAGTTCGACGCGGTCAACAGCGAGTACGAGATATGGATCGATCGCCCCGTGCTGGTCGCGAGCCCGCCGGTGTCGCGTCGTCGGGTCGTGCACGAGCTGACCAACAGCCTGGTGTTTCCGCTGCGCAAGCCCGACCAGGAGGCGCTGACGGTCAACATCGTCGTGTATGTCCCGCGTCGGCGTGAGCGGGCCGAGCTCGCGGTGTCGATTGACGACGGGCGGCCTCAGCGTCGAACGGGGGTTCCGATCGAGCACTTGAGCATCGTCGATCGCAGCTACTCGATCGACCCAGGCGGGGCCTTCGATGAGCAAGATCGTCTGGTCGATGCCCGCGAGCGAATTCGCTTCGTCGATCTGGAGGGCAGCAACAAGCTGCCGCTCGACGTCATGACCGTGCAGATCACTCTGGGTGAAGACATCGTCCCAGGCGTGCACGAGGTCCGCGTCGATCTGCTCGATGGCGATCGCGTGTGGGTCCGGGCGTTTCATCGGGGCGTGGCCGATCGCAGCAAGCCGGCCGCCAGCTGGACCGAGACAACCAAGCGCGCGGGCGAGGTGAAGCCATGATCGCGCTTGGAACGGCGACGCGGCCAGGGATTCAGCCGGGTGTGCGGCCGGCAGTGGCGGCGCTGCTGCTGGCGCTCGTGTCGTTGTCCGAGGCGTGTCTCCACGAGGTGCCCGTGACCGAGCCCGCCAGCGACCACGCGGCGCTCGAGGAGACCCTGAACGTCGAGCAGCTCGAGCAGCTGCTGTGGCCCAAGACGCAGGATCGCTGGGATCCGGTGACCGAGCGCGAGCTGGTCGCGCTCGAGGATCTGGTCGTGACCTTGCTCGAGCGCGCAGAAACTGGATATTTTGGCCCGGCGAAGCTCGCTCGGGTCGAGCGCCTGCTGGCTGTGACCGCGCTCGAGCTGCGGGTCGTCGAAGTCAGGCTCGATCCCAACGGGAACACCAGCGGAGATCAGCAGGGCGAGCCGCTGTGGGTGTTGAGCGAGCCTGCCCACGATCGCCGCGGGCGGGGCGCTTACGTGTTTCGGATCGGCCAGCTCGATCCGCGACGGCGCGGCGGGGTCGAGCACCTGCTGCAGGCACCCCACAGTCGGTTTGACAAGCACACCGGCGCGCTCGCGCTGGGGCTGTTCGTGGAGCGTCACGTCGGGGTTCAGCCGGCGCGGGCGTTGTTCGTCAACAGCAGCCATCGCTACCGTCAGTTCGATGGGACGCGCGATCCCGTCGTGCCGCCAAGCCGCAACCCGGCCGACGCGGCTCATCGGGTCGATCATCCGCTCGCGCGCGTGACCGCGGTGGCGCTGCGCAAGCGTCCGATCGTGGTCGTGCAGCTGCATGGGTTCGAACGCGACTCTGCGCTCGCTGACCCCGAGATGATCATTTCGTCGGGCGAGCGACACCCAAGCGAGGCGAGCGAGGGCGTGCTCCGGCGCCTGCGGGCTGCGTTTCCGAAGCTCTCGATCGCGCAGTACGGCGTCGACGCGAACCGCCTGGGTGGCGAGACCAACGTCCAAGGCGAGGCCGCCAGAACTGCAGGACGTTGCTTCGTGCACGTCGAGATGGCCGAGACGCCGCGCGAGCAGCTGCTGGCCGATCGCGCGGCGCGTCGCCGGTTCGCCGCGGCGCTGCTCGGGGCCGACAAGAAGGAGCTTCGCCGTGGCTGTCAGTGACCGGCTCTCGACGGCCCGGGCGACGGCGCTGGCCCTGGTGCTGATCGCCGTGGTCGCGGTGCTCGGCGGTGGGCCGGCGCGCGCCGGCGCTCCACCGGACGCGGACCCGAGCGCGGACCCGAACGCCGATGAGCACGACGTCGACGAGCCAACCCCGGAACCCAGCAGGTTGCGGGGGGACGCTCGCAGCGACCGCGACGACCACCTTGGGGCCCAGGCGGACGATGACATCGGGCTGCGATCGAGGCGCGCGCCGTCGCTGGTGTCCACCCTCGACGCGGCCTGGGACGCGGCCGGGGACGCAGTCTGGGACCCCGATCGACTCGCGTTGATCTGGCGCCCCGACAGCTCGGTGATCGTGGCGACGGTTGCGTTTGGCATGGGCATCGACAAGCCC
>NZ_JMCC02000085.1 GCF_000737335.2 Enhygromyxa salina
GGTCTGCTCGGCGTGGATGGGTCGCGGTGGAGTCGCCACGGGTGGGCTGTCGGCCCCACCAGATCGGCTTTGCAGGTTTTCTTCGCCTGCCTCCAAAAAATCCCAAGCACTAAGCCCTTCCCCACCTAAAATCCAGAGTACAGGACCTTCGGACAGGGCCAAATGCGAGATCGCGCACAAGGCGTCGCTCCCCGCGACCCGAGGACAGGACCTTCGGGCAGGTCCAAATGGGTCAGGTCCTTCGGGCAGGCGACAGCTAGCTGGCGACAGCTCAAATGCGCGGGCAGCAGTCTGGCGACAGGTCCTTCGGGCAGGTCCAAATGCGGGCAGGCGACAGCTGGCGACAGCTCAAATGCGCGGGCAGCAGTCTGGCGACAGGTCCAAATGTGCGGGCAGGTCCAAATGTGCGGGCAGGTCCAAATGCGCGGGCAGCAGTCTGGCGACAGGACCTTCGGGCAGGTCCAAATGTGGGCACGGGCAGGTCCAAATGTGGGCAGAGGACAGGACCTTCGGGCAGGTCCAAAAAGCCGCAGGGTGGGCTCAGTCGCGATTTGAAGGCCCCGCGCGATCCGCAAGCACCCCCGGCGCCATCCGCTCATGAACCCCCACCGCCACCCCGCGCCCATCCCGCACACCCCCCAACACCTCCTCATAACACGCAAGCTCCCGAGCCCCGCACGCCTCAATCTCATACCGCTCAACCCACCCCCGCCCCTTCCGCCCGAGCTCCACCATCCCGCCCCACCGCCCCAAATCAACCACCGCCTCCGCAACCCGGCCCACCTCCCCCACCGCAAACCCTCGACCGCAACCGCCCCCCCTCACCAACTCCAACACCCCGTCCCCCACCCCAACCACCGCCGCCCCACTCGCCATCGCCTCCACACACCCGCCCCACCCACCGTCTCGACCCGGCAGCACAACCGCGACATCACAAGCAGCCAACCACCGCGCCCGCAGTTCCACATCCGCGAAACCACACACCTGCACCAAAGGATGCAAACCCCCGAAGCGATCCACCGCCTCACTCCCCGCAGCATGCACAACCACCACCGGATCGCGAGCGAGCCCCCGGCAAAGCGCAGCATACAATCGCGGCAACAGCTCCACATCCGCGCGCGCGGGTGCGTCGATGCAGATCACCATTCGCCCCCCAGCCCGCAGCGCCTCGGCCGACTCCGGCGCCGCCCGATCCGGCGAGAAGCGCTCGAGATCCACCCCTCGCGGCGCAACATAGATCCGATCCACCCCCCGCCCCCACAGGTCCAGCGCCGCGCTTCGGCTTCCAACCACGACCGCGTCCAGGCTCCTCAACCCCTGCTTGGTCCACCACCCCAGCGCCCGCCCGCCAACCGCCGCGAGTCGCTCATCCACGCGCCCGAGCTCCCGCCGCACCGCCCCGCCCAGTGCATCCGCCTGCCAAGCCCCGATCAACGCCGGCCGCGGATCCAAGCGAAGCCCCGACAGCTGCACCAACGCCGGCATCGAGGCTGGCGATCCACACACGATCACCGAAGGCCGGTGCAGCTGCACGAGCGCCCGCAACCGTGCCGGCCGCACCAGCACCGGTTGATCCAAGCCCGCGATGCGCTGGCCCTCGACGTGCTCAATCAAGAACTCACGCCCACGCGCTTGCGTCCACGTCCCCGCCCCTGGCCTGACGCTCACCCAGCGGACCCGCCCTGCACCCGCGCGCTGTCGTTCGTCGTCCACGCGCGGATCGACGAAGTTGCTGACCTCGAGGATCGTGAGCACCCCCCGACCCTGCCACGCCAAGGCCGAACCATCGAGCGCTCCGCCAAACCCCACGCCGCGGGCTCGACCGGCGGCGGCAGCGGGCTCAGCCAGCGTGAGGCGTTGGCGAAACGCTCACGTCGAGCCGTTCGATCTTCGCGCGACGCCCGAACACCCACTCGTGTTCAGTTCACCGCGGAACCGTGCCCGCGAGCCGGATCAGCGCTCCCGATCGACCCAAACAAACGCTCACGGCGAAGTACCAACATCAAACACCGCCAGCGCCTGCTCCCGCTGCTCGCCGCCCGGCTCCACCTCCCACCACAAGCCCAAGACCAACCTGCCCTCCCCAGCCAAGCTCAGCTCCCCGATGCTCCAACCCCGCAGCTCGTACAATTCCTGCCTGCAATCAAACTCCCCACCCAACGAGTGACTGACAACGTGCACCCGTCGATCTCGCCTACCACCTGGCAAGTAAAGAGTTACGTCAACCACTGACACCGCGCCGACCAAGCGCCCGCCCACGGTCATGATCTCCGAAGCCTGCAGCTCCGACCAGCCCGCCCACTCGGCTGGCGTGCTCCACAGCAAGCTGTGGCCGCTCACGTAGGCGTTGATGATGCTGCGCGCCGGATCGTCGGCGTAGCTCGAGCGCCGCTCACCAACATAGACCCGCTGATCCCGATCGCTGCTCAGCGCAATCCGGTCCCAAGCCGAGACATCGCTGCCGAGCAGCGCGACCCCGGTTGGCTCACCGTCTTGTTCATTCACGGTAAACAACGAAACGGTCGCCGAGTCCAGCCAAGACTTGTGGCCCATGAACGAGAGCCCCGCCTCGCTCCACACCAAGCCAAACAACCCATTTTGGGCCGCGCCACCGGTGTCGGGGCTGACGCCCGCGTAGCCGACCTGCGTCCACGCCACCTGATCCTCATCGCGGCTCTGCAGCACCAGCTGCGAACCAAGCGGGTCGATCTCCTTACCGTCCTGATCGTAGTAGACCAAGCGCCCACCCAAGAACTGCTGCCCCGCATGCGTCGTCAATGCGTACGTCCGGATCAGCCCCCCCTCGTACTCCAGCGCCGCGCTCCATGAGAGCGTCCCGTCGAGATCCACGCGGTGAAGCCGATCGGGCTCAACGCCAAACCACCCGCTCGAGACCACCCAGATCACCGGCTCGCCTGGTTGATGCGAGACCAGCCCGCACAGCCCACCCAAGCTGGGCAGCCGGGTCAGCTCGTCGAGGCTGTCATCGTCACCCAGCCGACTCAACACCAGAGCCCCGCTGCCACGCTCTGCGAGCAACACCAAGCCCGTCGGCGTGACGTCGCACAGCTGCGCGCCCTCGAGCATGATCACCCGCGGCTCCCCAACGCAGGCAGCCGGCGGCTCGATTCTATCCTCGTTGCAAGCAACCACCAGCCCCAACGTCAGCAACAGATGCCAGGGATTCGGCCGCATCCCCACAGCATATACCAACCCGAGCGCACCCGGCCCGCAGTCTCAGCGCCCGAGCGCGTCGATCTCCCACGCGTACACGCTCTTGCCCGCGCGGGTGAGCCCCGGCAACAGGTCACCAAACGCGTTGGCCTCGATGATCCGGTGCCGCGAGAACCCCGGCTCGAGCAACAGGTCCACTCCAACGTGCAAGCAACCATGGGCCGCAAACACCTGCTCGCAGCTGCGCATCGCGGCGGCCCAGGCGGCTTCGGGCACTTGCCGCTTCAGCGCCTCGAGGTCGCCCCGCTGCCCGCCAAGGTGCAAGTTGGTGATCGGATGCCGGCTCTGTCGCACCACACAAAACGCGGGCTCGCCCGCGATCACCACGACCCGCAGGTCAAACACGCGATCATCCAGGCGGGCCTTGGCCACGGCGCGCTCGATCTGCACCCCCTCGCGCAACAACCATTGCAGCAGCCCGTCCACTTCGTCGCGCTCGCGCAGCCGCTGCAAGCGCAGCGAATTGAAGCGGCCGTGCTCAGTCGTCGCCACGGTCGTCAGCAGATCATCGCGCTGCCCATCCGGCCGCCGCGGCGCGTGGCGGTACAGCGCCAGACACGAGGCCGACGAGGCACACGAGAGCTTCACGAACACGGCCGGCCAGCGCGCACAGACCATCGCCTCACGCAGCTGCGCGGGTGTCTGAACATGAACCAGATCCGGCAGCACCTCGGGCACCGGGACCCCCAGCGCGGCGTAGCGACGCGAGGTCTCGCGCTTGTCGAACAGCACCCGCAGATCCGCGACGGGGTTGAGCACGCGCCACCGCGGCCGCGCACGAAACACCTGTTCGAGGGTCTCGAGGTACGCCATGAACCCAGCGTGATGCTGACGCGGCGCGACGATCTGGCCAAACCGCGGCGGCGTCATGGCCAACTGAGCCCGCGAGCGTCGCTCGCAAGCGGCCGCGTCGGGCAACGCGTCCGCGCCAAGCTCTAGCAGCGCGCGCTCGACCTCCGGGTCCTCGCCGCACGCGTCGATCCGCACGCTCAAGGGCTGGTCGGGCACCCTGGCCAGCACCGAGGGATCCGCGATCAGCTCGCGGTGAGACAGCAACAACGGGGCCGGGTGCCCGCCACGGGCGAGCGCCTCGACAAATCCGGTGACGCGGCGATTGTCGAGGTTGCCAATGATCAAATACTGCATCGCAAGCGGGGCATCAGAATCACTCACCGACCGAGGTGTAGTAGTACGCCTCGTCATCCCCGTAGTCATCGGCCTCGCGCTGCTCGCCGAGCATCACGATCCGACCCAGGGCCCCGCGCAGCTTGTCGCACAGCTCATCGGAGATGTAGTTCTCGCTCAGATCCAAGCTGCGAAGCTTGGAGAACTTGCTGGCGTTGTCCACAATCGCGTTCGCCCCTCGTTCGCGCATCGTGCCCATCGACAGATCCACGCTGGTCAACCGTTTGATTACCTTGGACTTGGCCAGCGCGACCGCGATGTCGTCCTGGAATTCGCTGTTCTGCAGGCCCAGGTGCTCGAGCTTGGGCACCCCAGATCCCTCGAACAACCCCGCCAGCTGCTTGCATCGGCCGTCGCCGCCGTAGTCGCTGGTTCCAAGCCAGACCTCCATGCGCTGCAGCTGCGGGAGCTTGCACTTGCCGATGCTGGCGACCGCGCTCGCCGGCAGACCGCCGGTCTCGATCGTCAGCGACTCGAGGGTGGGATGCTCGAGCGCGCCCAGCTTGATCTCGCCGCCGCGCAGTCGAAGCGAGCGCAGCTGCGGGACCACCGGCAAGACCTTGGCGACGTTGCCAACGGCGACCCAGCTGATCTCGTTCTCGTCCGGATACTCGAAGTCACCAAGAAACAGCTCGCGCAGGTTCTCGAGCTTGCCGACCTTGATGATCGCCTCGATGCCCTTGGCGAGCGACACCGGATAGTCGTGGTCGAGCATCCCGATGTTGAGCGCGCGCAGCAGCCGAGCGGCGGGCGACTTGACCAGGGCCCCGAGCACGGTGTTGGGCGCGGTGCCTTTCCAATCGTACTCTGGGCTCTTGACGGTCGCCGACATGAACAGGCCGTAGGGTGCCTCGACGCTGGCGACCTGCGCGAAGTCCTTCTTCATCATCGCAACCAAGGTCTTGCCGTAGAGCGCCTCGGCGTGCTCGCTCTCGTAGGCCGTGATGGTATCGCTCAGCTTGGCCTTGGTCGCCGCTTTGGCGGCATCGCGCTGCAGGCCAAGGCTGATCCGCTCGCCCCACGGATCGCCCTGCGCTTGCAGCCAGTCGGCGTAGACCTGCCAGGCGCCCACGTCGGCGGGCGCGTCGGCGATCGCGGCCTCGAGCTCCAGGTTGCGAGCGCCGGCCGGCGCGGACTTGGCCGCGGCGCTGGCCTTGGTCTTGGCGTCGACCACAACCTCGGCGTAGCCCTTCTTCGTCTTCGACTTGATGACCTTCTCCGCCTCGGCCTCGGCCTTGACGCTGGACGCGAAGGTCTTGGTCTGGACCTGTCCGTCGGTGCCGAGCTTGCCGTAGCGAACCGTGAAGGCGTCGCCCTCGAGCTCGATCTCCCAAAACTTGTGCGACTTGGCGTCTTTGTACTCGAACCGGCGCATGTCTCCATGAGGCCACAAGCGCGGGCGCCAAGCCAGGCAAATGCGTCAGGGCGCCGCGACCCGGCCCAGAAATTTGGCGAGGGTGGCCGCCTTGAAGTCCTCGCTCCACTGGGTCGTCGCCGACTCGAGCACCCCCTCGCCGTACTCGTCATAGTTGTCGAACTCGACCAGCGTGACGGTGACCTTCGAGGCCAGCTGTCCGTAGGCCTCGCCGTCGAGCGCGGCGATCAAGACGGCGGCGGCGATCCGCTCGAGCTCGGCCTCGCTGCGACCGAGCTTGGGGAACCCGGCCAGATCGACGAACACCTGGACATGGCCCGCGTCGTAGGTCTGCTGCAGATAGGTGGGAACGACGGCGGGCAAGGCGTCCAGCTCGAGGTCGAGCCCTTCGAACGCGTCGGCCAATCGCTTGCCGCGCTTGGTCCCGCGCTCGAGGGGTCGACGCCGGGCCGGCTCGCGGCCGGCGAGGAACCGACTGATCCGCGGGTAGCTGAGCGCCGCCAGCACCTCGGCGGTGCGGTCGATCGCGTAGGGCGCTCCGTGGTGCTCGGAGTGCCCCCACGGCTGGGTCCCCCACGGCGACTCCACCAGCAGATCACGCAGCATCCGATCCGAGGGCTCGAGCACCAAGAACCCGAGCATCCGCCCGGCTTCCAGCAGCTCGTGGGTGGTGGCTGCGCTGGCTCGCAGGCCGTCGCGGCCGTCGGCGTCGAGCGCGGTGTTGTCGAACAAGATCACCAGCGCGCCCGACTTGCTGGCCAAGCGCTCGAGCCGAGACAGCTGCGCGAGCCAGTCTTTGCGCTTGGGGGTGTCCCGCAAGAACCGTCCGCCGTGATCGTTGATCTCGACGAAGATCACGTCAAAGCCAAGCCCGGCCGATACCAGCTTGTCGACCATGCCGACCTCGCTCTTCAGCGAGGCCGAGGGCGCGGTCCGCTGAAACAGGTCGAAGCGCAGGTTGTCACGGTAGCCAAGCTCGCGCTGCAGCTCGAGCTCGAGCCGGCGACCCAGTGAGTAGTTGCCGATCCGATCGACGAGGGTCGTGAGCGACGAACCAACCATGACGCCCAAGTAGGGGCCGCCGCGGGCGAAGGACTCCGTGCGATCGTCAAAGTAGCGATCAGGTCGAAATGCGGCGAGCGCCGCGTCGGGGGCCACGTTGGCGATCGTGTCGTAGAGCTCGACCTTCGCCCACAGGCCGTTGCGATTGCCAAACTTGATGAGCCCGAGCAGCCCGTCGGACAGCCGGAACAGCCGCGAACGATCGCGCTCGACCCAGATCAGCGAGGCATTCTTCTGCGCGACGACGTAGCTGCCACGATGAAAATAAGACACGACCGCGTTGGCCCTGGCGTTCCACAGCGCGTAGGCCTCGCCGTGCGGGATCGGCTTGACCCACGGGTAGATCTGCTCGGCCTCGAGATCGAAGAAGCGCAGGTGCACGCGCTCGCTCAGCTCCCGGTGGATCCGGGGATCGGCCTTCTTGGGCGCGAGCGGATGTTCGTCGGCGATCAGCAGGCCGCCGTAGCGCTCGACCCAGCGCAGATCCGTGATCGCCGCGAGCCCCAGCTGATCAAAGTCGAAGGGAAAGGTCTCGCGATCCTCCCACGGCAACAGCGACGCGCTGGTGTTGGAGAACGCGAGCTGCGGCTCGCCAGCCAGCGCGCCGCCGTCCTCGGTCAGCTTGGCCGCCCAGATCCGCTGGTGCTGATCCGAGAAGAACAGCCGGCCGCCGGGCGCGACGTCGAAGCGATGCGCCCGCGCGAGCTGTCGTGCTGGTGCGGTCGGGCGCGTCACCTCGCTCGGCGTCGGGCCCGTCACTTCATCCGCCGTCGCCCCATTGGGCGCCACTTCGGCGGGCGCCACCTCCACGGTCCCCCCCCGCACCCACGCCGGGGCCAAGAACGGCGTCAGCAGTTCGCGAGCCTCACCGGTGATCGTCGCGTCCGCGCCCGGCTGAACATCCAGCCCAACGCTGAGCAGCCGCCCGTCGTCACACAACATGTACAGCACGCCATCGCGGGCCCGCAGCCGCCGATAGGCGGTGCAGCGCGGCCCGGCCCAGGTCAGGGTGCGCACCCGGCCGTGGTCGGCCCGCTTGGCGTGGTCGACGATCCGCACCCGCTCGCGCCGAAGCCCGTCGATGAACACCACCGCGTCCGCGAGGATCGTTGGATGCCGCGGCCGATAGAGCCGCGCCGCCCGGGTGCTCGAGCCATCCACACCGCCGCGCTTTCCGGCCTTCCCCGCGAGCGGCTCGACCACCCGCATGTGCCCACGCAGCTGCCGAAGCATATGGTTTTGGGTGTCGGCGACGACGATCCAGCTGCCGTCGTCGTTGGTGTCGATCCCATCGGGGGCGTCAAACAGCGCCTGCCAGGCGGCCCCCTCGGCGTAGCCTTGGTCCACCCGCGAGACCAGGGTCTGGTCGACGTCCTCGGCGACGACCATCGCGGCTTCGGGCGGCCGGCTGCGCATCGGGGCCGACAGCTCATGAAGCAGGTTGAGCGCCAACAAGCGGTTGCCGCTGGGCCACAGGTGGCAGTGATCGATGAACAGATCCTCGACGAACAGCGGGTGATCCAGATCGACGAAGCGCAGGCGCGGATCAGCGAAATCGTGGACCAGCGCGCCGAGCTGGCTGTGCAGCGCGCCGAGCTTGGGTCCGGGGGTCGCCTGCTCGGCGAACCCGTCGGCCAGCGGGGTCACGAAGATCAACGAGCGACGCCCACGATCGTGCAGGCGCGACAGCGT
Organism: Enhygromyxa salina; assembly: GCF_000737335.2. Classification (GTDB taxonomy): domain Bacteria; phylum Myxococcota_A; class Polyangia; order Nannocystales; family Nannocystaceae; genus Plesiocystis; species Plesiocystis salina_C. The sequence continues at coordinate 8,549 of NZ_JMCC02000085.1, forward strand.
GCGGCGCAGCGCGGCGACCTGGGCGTTGGCCGGCCCGGTGCCAGCGACCGTGGCCGAGCGGTAGTGCTCGAGCACCCGGCCGGCCGCCTGGGCCTGCGCGTGGACCAGGCCGGCGTCGACCTCACCTGCGTCGGCGGGATCGGACGCGCGGGGCACCGCCAGCCCGTAGACGGTGTCGAGCCGCGGCCGCTCGCCCAGCGCGACGCGACGCCGGTGGACGGGCGCGCCGTCGAGCAGGACATCGTCGAGCCAGCCGGCCCCCTCGGCCAGACCGCGCCAGGCGTAGTCCAAGGTGCCCTGCGAGCCGGGCGCGAGCATCGGCGCGAGCTCGCACAGGACCTCGCGCGAGCACGCTTGCTGCTCCGCGTAGGCGGCGGAGAAGTAGCGCAGGTTGAGCTCGAGCACGACCTCGACCCGGCCTTCGGGGTCCACCCGGTCGAGCTCGGCGACGACGTGCTCGATGTCGATCGGCAACATCCCATCGAGGGCGATCTGGTGCAGGCCCAGCGCGGCCTCGGGGGCCAGCTCGGCGGCCATGTGGTCGATCACCCGCTGCTGCTCCCAGCCCTGCACGCGACCGGCCATGACGTCGCCCGCCATCACCGAGTCGCCGATCAGCAGGACCGAGCGACCGGGATCATCGGCGGCCCGACGCAGCACCCTTCGCAGCCCCCGGCGATCCTCGGGCGTCGGCGTGTTGTCGGCCGGGGTCATGCCGTGGCCAAGCACCAGATCAAACAGCCACACGAGCGCGAGCACGGCGAGGATCCGCGTCCACGGTGAGCTCGACCCGCCGCCGCCGTCGCTCGCGTCGATGATCTCGCCGCTTCGCCAGTGCACGGCGGCGGCGGTCTGCTTGCGCTTGCGTGGGGCTTCGCTCATGGCCAGGTGCTCGCCCTAAAACTGGAAGTAGATGAACGCAGGACCCTCGGACAGGCCCAGCAGCAAGGTCGCGACGATCAGCGCGCTGGCGAACACCGAGGCCGCGGTCGGCGAGCTCCAGACCCGCTCGATCAGCGCGTGCTTGCGATCGAAGTACGAGGCCAGCACGAACCCAAAGGTGAACAGGATGAACAGCGCCTGCTCGGCGCTGGGACCGTGGCCGAACCCGACCACGGCCAGCGCGAGGTCCTTGCCGATCCCCAGGGTGATCTCGCCAAACTGCCGCATGTCGGCGGCGCGAAACAAGATCCACCCGATCACGACCAGGTGAAAATTGACGAACCAGGCGATGAGTGTGCCCACCCACGCGGCGCGCCCGGTCGGCAGCAGCTTGGCGAAGCGGTCACCAAGCTGGGCGTTGATCAGCAGCAGCACGCCATGAAACAGCCCCCAGACCACGAAGGTCCAGGCCGCCCCGTGCCACAGCCCAGACAGGAACATCGTGACCGTCAGGTTGACGAGGGTGCGCCGCTTGCCCAGCTTGTTGCCACCCAGCGGAATGTAGACGTAGTCGCGAAACCAGTTTGACAGCGAGATGTGCCAGCGCCGCCAGAACGCGCCAATGTTGGTCGTCAGGTAGGGCTGGTCGAAGTTGACCATCAAGTCGACGCCAAAGATCCGCGCCGAGCCCCTGGCGATCTCGCTGTAGGCCGAGAAGTCGCAGTAGATCTGCAAGGTGAACGCGTAGGTGGCGATCAGCGCGCTCCAGCCGTCGTAGGCCCCGGGGTTCTGGTAGATCTGGTCACACAGCAGCCCGCAGTGATCGGCGATCACGGCCTTCTTGAACACACCCCAGACGATCATCTGGCCGCCGCTCACCAGGTTCTGGACCCGAAACGGGCGGGTCGCGGCTTGATCGAACTGAACCAGCAGGTGCCCGGCGCGCTCGATCGGCCCGGCGATCAGCTGCGGGAAGAAGCTGACGTACAAGAAGAAGCGCAGGAACGAGGTCGTTGGCCGGAGTTTCCGGCGGTAGACGTCGATCGTGTAGGACATGGTCTGGAACGTGTAGAAGCTGATCCCCGGGGGCAGCACCACGTCGAGCCAGGTCCCCTCGTCGCCAAGCCCAAACAGCTCGTGGAGGTTCTCGAGGAAGAAGTTGGCGTACTTGAAGTAGCCGAGCAGCCCAAGGTTGACCGCCAGGCTGACCGCCAAGATCAGCTTGCGGCGGCGCGACCGATCTTCGCCGTCGCCGCCGTCGTCGCGCCCGAGCAGGCGCCCAGCCGTGTAGTCGATGACCGCGGAGATCACGATCAGGCTGACCAGCGGCACGTTCCAGGCCGCATAGAAGACCAGGCTGGCGGCGATCAAGATGATCAGGCGCGCCCGGTAGCCAGCCCCAAAGAACAGCAAGCTCGCAACGAGCAGCAACAGCAGGTACTCGAGCGAGTTGAACTCCACGGCTTGCCTTGGGTCGCGTCCAGGACCAGGTGCTGCGACCCACGAAGGTCCGCGCGGCGGACCTTATCAGGCGATCGTCGGCGCTTCCAGACCGCCTGCGGGCCCGCGGCTCGGCCACGTGCGAGCCGCGGCGTCGCGGCCGGCCAGCACCAAAACGCGCGAGCGTCGCGGCCCTCGGAGCCCGGCAACGCAGCCCCAGCGACGGCTCGGTGCGACCCCAACGGCGCGCCCGAGCGTCGCGCTGGCGAAACTCGCAGCCGCGCCCGTGCCTCGCTGAGCTCCGCGCTCGGGCACGGGGGCCCATTGATCGCGAAGCGCAGCGCAGCCGGGCGCGGCAATTCTGTTCAGATCAAGCGCAAGATCAAACTACGTCGAAAGTCCAAAAGCCCCGGTCGAGGTATTGCCCAACGTCATGCCAGTCAGCCTGGAAGAGCACGGTGTTGCCCTGATAAGTGGTCTTCTCGATGCTCACGGGAACCGGCATCGAGACCTTCAAGTTCGCGGTCGCGAGCGGCGCGACCTGCTGGCCTGGAAAGCTGGGCGCGCTGGGGTTGGCGAAGCGCCGATCACGGGCGCCCACGGCCTCACCAACGCTGGTCACGAAGTTCGCAGGACCGACGAAGGCGTAGCCATACAGCCAGGTCGCCGCGGTGCTGTCGGGGTTGTGCACGCCGAAGGTGTAGCTGATCGTCCCGCCCGGCGAGATCGAGCCGGTCCATGCCTGAAAGATGAGCATGGGCGAGTTGACCCGGGCGAATTTGCGGACCAGCGCGTCTTCGTCGACCGCGGTGAAGTTCAGCTGCCTGCGCGCAGCGTCGGCGCGGACCACCTCGATCTCGGCGAGGACCTTGGCAATGTGCTTCAGTGGCGCTTTGGGTGTCGACATGATTCGGCTTTCTGTCTACAGAGCAGGAGTTAGACAGTTGGAGTTCACACACTGACCCCATTCGCACAGCCGGCAAGCGGCAAGCGGTGCGTGGGTGGGGCCTACGCGGGCTGGCGGCGGTCGCGAGATTCCCTGCAGATGGCCTGGCCCCGTCCACAGCACCCAACTGGCCGGGAGTTTGCCGGGAGTCCCCCCTGCGCGCGCACGGGTCTTCGCGTGATTTATGCGCACACTTCGGCAAATATACCCATTACCTGTTGGCAAGCCGGACGCGTCGCGGCACTCGGACGCGCGCGGGCGTGCGGACTTGGCAGTGGACTGCGAGGCTCGCATCCGCCCAGGTCAAGACCGGCGCGTTCCGACGGGTTCGGCCGTGGTACGCGACTTGCTTTCGGGGACGGATGCCAGGCGGACTGCGCGAGCCGAGGCGGTTCGCTGCCCACGGTGAACCAGTCTACGAAGGCGTCCGCAAGCGGGCGAGAAGCCTCCGCCCGAGCTGAAAGCAACTGAGATAAGATGGCACCACCGTTGTTCGAGACCACGACCCCGCGGCGTGCCCGGCCCTCTCAGCGAGTTCGCGTGGGCTTCTTGGTCGTCGGACTGACCCTCGCGGTGGTCCTGATCAGCGTGACGCTGTCCGCGTTCTTCGGGGCCCGCGCGCTGTCCGGGGCGGTGACCCGGGGACAGGCTGCCGTGATCCGCAGCGGGCTCGCCGACATCCAACACGGCTGGAAGAGTGGACCCACCCAGGCCGAGCTCGAGGCCGCCGTCGCCAAGCTCGAGCAGCTCGAGCAGCTCGAGCTGGGGATCCGCTACGTCGCGGTCCGCTACCCCGACGGCTCCGGGCCCCAGATCGGCGAACCCAGCCACGCGATCAGCGACGCGCAGCTGCGGGGCCTCGCCCACGACGAGATCGTCGAGATGCGCGAGGTCGTGGTCGTGGTCGTGCCGCTCGCGCCGGGTCGCCCGGATCACCCCGGCCCAAATGGTCGCCCGGATCGCATCGGCCCAAACGGTCCCCCACCCGGACACCCACGCCCGCCCGGTCACGCCGGTCCGCGGCCAGGTCACGCCGGCCCGCCGCCAGGCCACGGTCCCCCAATAGGTCCGCCCGGTCACCTGATCCTCGAGTTCGAGCCGATCATGCGGACCCAGCTGCTGACCCGGGCCCGGCGCGAGCTGGGCGTGGCGATCACCGGCGCCGCGTTGATGCTGCTGGCCTCGCTGGTGTTCTGGCGGCTGTCCCACCAGGCCGAACAGACCGAGCAGCGGCTCGCGGCGCAGCGGCAGCTCGCGGCGCTCGGCGAGATGTCGGCCGTGCTCGCCCACGAGCTGCGCAACCCGCTGGCCTCGCTCAAGGGTCACGCGCAGCTGCTGGTCGAGCAGCTAGAAGCCTCCTCCGGGCACGCCCGGGCCAAGCTCAAGGCCGATCGGGTGGTGACCGAGGCGCGGCGGCTCGAGGATCTGACCCACGGTCTGCTCGCGTTCGTGCGCGTGGGCGAGATCGTGCGCGAGATGACCTCCCCCGTTGCGATCGTCGAGTCCGCGGCGCTCGATCTCGACCGCGAGCGCGTCCAGATCGTGACCTCGTCGGCCCCGCGCGCCTGGTCGCTCGACGGGCCGCGCATGCAGCAGGTGCTGGCCAACTTGATCGACAACGCGCTGCAGGCCGCGCCCGATCAAACGGTCGAGGTCGAGGTCACCCAGCGCGATCGCACCCTCGAATTCCAGGTTCGGGATCGCGGCCCCGGCGTCCCGCCAGCCGAGCGCGAGCAGATCTTCGCGCCCTTCCACACCACCCGCACGCGCGGGACCGGGCTTGGGCTCGCGGTCGCCCGCCGGATCGTCGAGCTTCACGCCGGCGAGATCACGGTCACCGACAACCCCGGTGGCGGAGCAGTGTTCACCGTGTCGATCAGTCAGGAGTCAACATGAGCAGGATCTTGGTCGTCGATGACGAGGATGGGGTGCGCGAGTTCATGGCCGAGGTCCTCGAGGATCAGGGCTACGAGGTCGACCAGGCCAGCGACGGGGCGGCGGCGCTGACCATGCTCGAGGCCGCCGCCTACCAGCTGCTGCTGACAGATCTCAAGATGCCGCGGCTCGGCGGCATGGAGTTGGTTCGGCGGATCCGCGCCGAGCAGCCCGAGCTTGGCGTGATCGTGCTGTCGGCCCACGGCTCGGTCGCGGACGCGGTCGAGGCCATGAAGCTCGGGATCTTCGACTTCCTGCAAAAGCCGCTCGACAGCCCGACGCAGCTGCGGCTGCTGGTCGCCCGCGCGCTCGAGCGCCAGCAACTCGAGAGCCTGCGCGAGGCCACCCGCGAGCGGCCCAACGCCGACCCGCTCGGCTATGGGGCGCCGATCATGGAGCCGGTCGTCGCGGCCCTGCGCAAGGTCGCGGTGACCGACGCCACCGTGCTGCTCAACGGCGAGAGCGGGACCGGCAAGGAGGTCGCGGCCCGAGCCGTGCACGCGTGGAGCCGCCGCGCCGACGGGCCCTTCATCGCGGTCAACTGCGCGGCGCTGTCGGCCAACCTGCTCGAGAGCGAGCTGTTTGGCCACGAGAAGGGCGCGTTCACGGGCGCCAGCGCGCGTCGACGCGGCCGCATCGAGCTCGCGGCGGGCGGCAGCTTCTTCCTCGACGAGGTCGGCGAGCTCGATCTGGACCTCCAAGCCAAGCTGCTGCGCGTGCTGCAAGAGCGAGAGTTCGAGCGGGTCGGCGGCAACCAAACCATCCGCGCCGAGGTCCGCTGGATCGCCGCGACCAACTGCGATCTCGAGGCCATGATCGCAGCCGGTCGGTTCCGGGCCGACCTCTATCATCGGCTCGCGCTGTTTCCCGTGCACATGCCCGCGCTCCGGGACCGTCGGCAGGACATCGTGCCCCTCGCCAACCGGCTGCTGCAGCGGATCGGGGTCGAGCTGGGTCGCCCCCACCTGCGCCTGGCCGACGATGCCCGCGAGGCGCTCGAGGCCGCGAGCTGGCCGGGCAACGTGCGCGAGCTGGCCAACACGCTCGAGCGCGCGGCGATCCTGGCCGACGGTGATGCGCTTGGCGGCGACGTCCTGTTCGCGCTGCCGGGCCGGCCCAAGTCCGCCTACACCAGCGCGCCCACGCCCACGCCCACGGGTCACGCCAACGGCCACCTGCAGACCCTCGCGGAGCTCGAGCAGCAGGCGATCCTCGCCGCCCTCGAGCACCACGACGGCAACCGCCGCAAGGCCGCCGACGCCCTCGGCATCGGCCTGCGCACGCTCTACGACAAGCTCAAGCGCTACGAGTCTGGGGCTTGACCCGGCTCCGGCGCGCCCTTCAAAATACCGCCGTGCGCCGGTTCGAGTTCAAAGATAGTCGGTCCTACAAGTTCTGGGAGATCGAGGTTGACGGCGCCACCTTCACGGCCCGCTACGGAAAAGTGGGGACCGACGGTCAGACCCAGACCAAGAGCTTCGCCAGCCCCGACAAGGCCGCAGCCGCAGCCGAGAAGAAGATCCAAGAGAAGGTCCGCAAGGGCTACGCCGAGGTCGGCTCGGCGCCCGCGCCCGCGCCCAAGCAAGACGCCGCCGACGAGAGCCAAGAGTTCGCAGTGCTGGCCGACAAGCTGCTGGCCGCCGGCGATCCCTGGGGTCAGCGAATCGCCCTGGCCATCGCCCACGCCGCGACCGCGGCCAAGTCACCCGAGCGCCGCAAGCTGGCCAAAGAGATCAAGCAGCTCGAGCGCGACCACGCAGCCCACTTCTTCGGCGATCAGCTGCACGCGCTCATGCAAGAGGACGGGTTTGAAAAGATCGCCCGTCTGACCTGGGAGCACGGCTACATCAAGCGCGCCGTCGTGGGCGTGCCCGAGTACGGGTTCGACGGTCCCAACGCGGCAGAAGTGCTCGCTGCGGTGATGGCCTCCCCCGCCAGCGAGCACCTCGAACAACTCACCGTCGGGCTCACCGACTTCGACGGCGGCGGCCTCAGGGACGCGCACCAGGCGATCGCGGCCGGCATCGTTCACCCGCACCTCGACACCGTGTTCATTGGTGACTTCAGCGCGGACGAACAAGAAGTCTCATGGGTGGATCACGGCGACGTGAGCGGCCTGTATGCCAAGGCCCCCAAGCTCCGCACGCTGCGGCTGCGCGGCGCGGGGATCGAGCTTGGCAAGCTCGAGCACCCCACCCTCGCGCGGCTCGAGATCGAGTCGGGCGGGCTGCCCGAGGCGTCGGTCGTGAGCCTGGCCAACGCCAAGCTGCCCGAGCTCGTCCACATCGAGGTGTGGTTTGGCCGGACCGACTACGGCGGCACCACCAACATCGCGGCCCTGCGCCCGCTGTTCTCGACCAAGACCTTGCCCAAGCTCAAGCACCTCGGTCTGCAAAACTCCGAGATGCAAGATGAGATCGCGGTCGAGCTGGCCAAGTCAAAGCTGCTGGCGCAGGTCGACAGCGTCGACCTATCAATGGGCACCATGCGCGGCGCGGGGGCCCAGGCGATCATCGATCACGCCCAGGCGTTCAAGCACCTCAAGTCGCTCAATCTATCCAACAACTACATTCCGGGGCCACAGCGTGCCCAGCTCCACGCGGCGTTGGATGGGATCGTCAAGTTGGGTCGTCAGGACACGCCCGAGAGCTATGACGGCACCGACTACTACTACACGAGCGTCGGCGAGTGACGGCGCTCAGCCGTGGAACGACATCGCGTCCGAGCCGTTGATCAGCTGCCCGTTGCGAAAGTAGCGAGGTTGCTTGAGCAGCAGCTCGACCCGGTGCGAGAGCGGCAGCTCGCAAAACTCGCGGAACGAGAAGCGCTGCGTGGACTCGCCGTGGCCACATACAACCTCGTCGAAGGTTGGCGAGCTGAGGAACCTCGGCTTGGCTGTCTTGCGTCCGATCACCATGGCTGTCCCAAACTCGAAACAGATTGCGTCGATTCTCGCTAGCGTGCAACCCCGATCACCTGCGCCCTGATCAGACGATCGGCGCGTGCACCGAAGATCAACACGGCGGGCAAACTTGGCTTAGCATTGCGGCATGGCCCCGCCGTCCTCGCCCTCCTCGCCATGGCGAAATTGCAGCCGCTGCAAGAAGCCGATCGCCTACGGCTCGACCTACCTGGTCTGTAGCGTCTCGACCTGCAACCGCGCGCGCACGGGCATGGTGTTCTGCAGCATGGAGTGCTGGGACGCCCACTTGCCGATCGCGCGACACCGAGAGGCGAGCGCAGAAGAGCTGACCGCTCCGGCCCGCGACGGTGATCCGATCGCCAAGCCCGGCCCCCAAGTCGAGCGAAAGCAAGGCAAACGGCGGATTGCACCCGTTCAGCGGCGGGACCCAAGCTTGCCCCGTGACGCGCTGGTGATCAGCAAGGCGTTCAAGGAGTACGTTCGCGCAGCGGGCGGCTGCAACACCTCCGATGCGGTGATCGAGGTGCTCTCGGACAAGCTGCGCGACTGGGCCGATCGGGCGATCGATCGGGCCAAGGCCGACGGTCGAAAGACCATCCTCGACCGCGACTTCATGCCGAAGTAGATGTTTGCCGCTCAGGGGCGCAGCGTGACCAAGCCCTCAATCCGCTGGCTGATCAGGCCCAGGCGACTGTCTTCGTCCTCACAGCCAATCTCGAGCTGGCGGCCGCGCGCGGTCGGGCTCAGCCACGGCAAGAAGTACACGCCACACTCAACCTCATCGTGAAAGCGAGCGAGGTCGCCCTCTCCGTGGAACAACATCATGAGCGACCAGCGGCGCGGGAGCACCCGCAGGAGCTTGGCGAGGCCGCGCGCGAGGGTCGTGACCGTGAGCTCATCCATGTTTTGAAGGGGATCGTCGAGCACCAGCAGCCCGATCGGATTGTCGACACGCGGTGCACACAACAAGAACAGCGCGAGCGTGAAGGCATTGAGCTGGGCGGTGTTCAGGCGCAGATCCGCGCGTGCCCGCGCCTCGGGATCCCGGCCGCCGCGCAGCTCACCCGTCTCGAACTGCAGGCGCGAGACGTCCCCGGTCTCGGCGTAGCGGAGCGTGACGTCCTCGTAGGCCCAGCGCGCGGGCGTGAACAACGCGAGCAGCTCGTTGAGCGCGTCGATCAGGCTGAGCGCGCGCTGATCTTTGGCCGAGAGCCGCGCGACGAAGCTGTCCTGGACCTCGATGCCAACCGTGTGCGCGCGCGTGCTGATCTCGTGGACTTGGCGCAGCCGCTCGATCAGGGTCAGCAGCCCGAGCTGGACCTCTCGCGGCGCGGCGCTGGGTGACGGCCCCGCAGACGGCTGTCGCGACAGCTCTGGTGACAGCTCTGGTGACGGCTGTCGCGACAGCTCTGGTGACGGCTGTCGCAACGGCTCGGGCCGGGCGGGCTCCGGGGCCGCCTGGGACGGGGCAGCACTCGGTGGGGACGGGGCAGCACTCGGTGCAGGACCGCGCGCCACTGGCTGACGCCGGGCCGCGGGCGGACTCGCTGGGGGGATCACGGCGTTCGATTGCGCGCTCCCTCGGGTCCGGACATCGGGACGCAGCTCCTCCTCCTCATCATCATCATCGAGATCACCGAGGCCCAAGAACAGATCTTCGGCGTCGTCGACGACCCGCGCCTCGCTCTGGACCTGTTTTTGGATCGGCGCGCGATCCCAAGCTTCGTCCGCGGCCTCCTCCTCGACGCCCGATGCCACATCCTGGTCCTCGTCGGGACCGAACTCGTGCGGCTCGGCGCCGCGTCGCTGCTCGAGCTGTTGCTGACGACGCAGGGAGGACCACGCGTCCCGCAGCTCTCGCAGCGGCTCGAGCATGTTGGACGCGGCGGCTTGGATCGGCGTGACCCATGACTGCGCGCCGATCATCGCGGTCGCAAACGAGTGGGTCTCGCCGCGCTCGATCGCCCCACGGATCCGCGCCCCGAGCCCCGGTCCGCGCTCGGCCGGATCCCACCAGGCCCCGAAGCGATCGAGCTCCGCGACCTCCTCGTCGTCGAGCCGGACCCGCGCGGCGGCGAGCGGCGTCTCATTCTCGTCCGGCTTGCCCTGGTCCGCGCTGCGTCGCAGCGCCCGGCCGATCTGCTCGCGCCGCTTGGCCCAGTGTCCGCGCGCGTCGTCGAGGTCGCGCAGGACCATCGGCTCGACGTTGGCGAGCTCGCGCAGCAGCCCCGCTGCGGTCCCGGCCTCGTCGAGCCGACTCGGGCTCCAGCCCTGCGCGCGGGCCTGCTGCAGCGTGACGACGATCCGCCGCTGCTGCTCGGCGATGTCGATCAGGGCTGCGAGCTCCAGCCACTCGTCGAGCGCCTCCGCGTAGGCGGCCTCGCTGTCGAAGCCCGCGTCCTCGCCCGCCTGCCACCACCTTCCAACCCGCGCGAGCGTCCGCAGCACCGACTCGACCCCGCGGACGCGCTGGGGCAGCTCGGCTGCGAGCTGCGCGAACGCCAGCTCGAGCGCGTCCCACAGCGGCGCGTTGGCGGCGACGTAGCCCTGGTCCGCGAGCGCGGCGTCGAGCTGCCCAAGCGCGTCGAGCTGGCCGAGCAGCGGCCGCAGCTGCGCGCGCGGGATCGGCAACACAGCGTCGACCAGCTCCGCGTCGAGGCGGTCCTCGGCCAGCGCCCCAAGCCGCTCGACGACGACCTCGTGCAGGTCCTGCCGCTCACGACGGTGACGCTCGAGCCAGGTCCGCACCCGCGTGGGCAAGCGGGCGAGCGCCGCCTCGGCCTCGTCCATCGCGTGCCGCCAACGCTCGCGCACCGCGACCTCGTCGGCGAAGAACGCAGCGAGCAGCTCGGCGGCTCGATCGACGTCGCTGGCCCGCGCGAGCCGGTCCATGACGGTCTGATCGAGTCGAAACGAGGCCGCCCGGCTCCCGGGCGCGAGCGGGTGCGCCGGCCGACCGCGGCCGCGCAGCTCGAGGGTCAGCGGCGCGGCTTCGCTGCCGTGCAGCACGATCCGTGCGGGCGTGGCCGCCCAGCGGTTGCGGACCACCTGATCGTAATTTTCAACCCCCGACAGCCGCTCGATCGAGCCGGTGATCATCAGCTCGAGCGCCTCGACCAGCGACGACTTGCCCGAGCCGTTGTGCCCGTGCAGAAGGTGCAGGCGCGCGCCTTGGTTGAGCGCCAGGGTCCTGCGTCCCGGCAGCCGATATTCGTCGAGCTCGATCGAGCGCAGCCGCCCAAACCCAGCGACGTCGGAGCTGGGCGTGGACGCGCCCTCGTCCTCGCGCTGCTGCTCGAGCCCGGTGAACCAGTTCCTGGAGTCGCGCAGCAGCCAAGAGAACGCGCGGCGCAGCTGCTGCGGTGAAAACTGGGCCTCGTGAGCCGCGAGCACGTTGATGCCGATCGCGTGCAGGCAGTCGGTCTGCAGGGCCAGGTCACGCAGGATCTCGCTGATCTCGAACAACAGGTCGACCTGCCCGTCGCCGTCCCAATCGACCTCCGCATAGACCAACACCAGCTCGACGCTGATGATGTGCTGATCCCGATCGGGGTGCTGCTCGCGGGCGGTCAGCAACAGGTGGCGCAGGTAGGTCGCGCGGTCGACGTGACGGCTGACCTGGGCCCGGATCGCGGCCGGCTCGGCGGCGTCGACCAGCTGCACCATCGCCAGGGTGCACAAGCTGGCGTCGTAGATCAGTAGATCGACCTCGGGCTCGAAGTGACCACAAAAGCGCAGCTTGGGGTGGCGCAGGTAGGTCACCGGGTCGGCGGTCGAGCCCAGGCCAAGCGACGCCCACCAGCCTGGGTGACCCGCGAGCTCGAGCGAGTCGGCGCCCACGAACACGTCGGCGGCCAGCCGGGCCAGCGCGCGCTCGGGGTCGCGCTCGCGCTTGTGCCAGGCGTCGATCATCGCGGCGATCTGCACGGTCTCGCGCTCGCGCTCGCGGGCCTGCTCGAGCGCGTCGAGCAGCGTCCCGTGATCGGCGTCCCGGACCACGCTGCGGGCGTTCGCGGCGGCGAGGACCTCGGCGCGGGCGGCCTCGAGGGTCGCGGGATCCAACAGCACCCGGGCCCGCTCGAGCGCCGAACACAGCCCAAATTGCTCGACCAGGACCTGCTCGAGGCCGTCGAGGAGCTCGGAGCCGGGTCGCCGTTCGGGTGGTCGCAGGTTCGTCGTGGTCATGATCGAGCTTCTCAGGCCACCCGCAGCGGACGTGACTGGCCCGACTCCACCGGGCTGTCGATCCCCAACAGCCCCGGAAGTTGGTCGAGCATGGCTGGGCTGGGTTCGTCGGCCACAGCCCACCGCCACAACAACACGGCCCCCGGGGTACCCGCGAGCGGGCGTTGGTCGCTGGCCCACCACGGGATCGTTTGGGCGCGCAGCCGCCAGTGGTGAACCCGCCCCGCGAACGCCCCGCGCACCCGCGGCCGGGTCGAGCGGCGGTCAAACCCAGTCAGCACGATCGCCAGCGCGCGCGGGGTCGAGGGCAACGCCTCGGTGCCGCTCGAGAAGCTCACGGCCGGACGCTTGGACTGCCCCGGGGTCACGCACGGGCTCGACTTGGCCCAGTCGCCCAGCTCGCCGCGCCAGCTCGCGATCATGCGCCGCAGCGCGATCTCGACGACGACCCCCCACCCGGTCCACTGCGGGTGCTCGGACGGCGGAAAGAACCACTGGCGGCGGTTGACCACGCGGACCGAGTTGCCGGGCCCGTCGCGCCGCAGCACCGCCTCACCGATCGCCAGCTCGCGCAGCAACGCGGGATGAAAGCGATCCGTCCACCCGACCACCCGATCAAACTGGCTGTCGCTCGGGCCTTCGCGCTCCCAGGTCCGCGCGCGCTCGAACTCTTCGTTGGTGAGCTCGTGCAGCCGGTCCAGCACGCGCGAGCGCTCGCGCTCGGGGCAGCCCTGGCCCAGCAAGTTGGTGGCGACCCGGCGCAGATCCACCTCCACGCACTGCTCTTGGCGGATCCGCACGGTCCGGTGCCAAAGCCAGCGCATGGTCTGATCGAGCCGGGGAAACCCCGACATGCCCTCGAAGTAGGACTGCAGGTAGTTGGGGTGGTGGGTCTGCGACGGGTGGCCAATACCTTCGGCGCGGCTGGCCGCGCGCAGGACCTCGAGCGCGTCAAACTCGAACCCACCCGGTCCGCCCAAGAAGAACGCCCGCGCGCGCTGGGCCCTGCTGTCGGTCGTCTCGGCCTCGATCTGCGCCAGCGCTGCCTCGGCGGCCGCGCCCGCGCCCGCAGCGGTGTCGTCGGGCCCCCGCCCCCGCTCGGGCCCTTGGCTGGTGGCCGTCCGCCGACTTCGTTGGGGCAGGCCATGGACCGCGTGCAATTGCTGCTCGTCCTGCTCGGTCGAGCCAAACCCACCGACGCGGGCGTTGACCGTGGCGATCTCCTCGAACGCGGTCCGAAACGCGTCGTGGAGCACCCGGTCGCGGATGCTGTAGCCACAAAACACGATCGATCGGGTCCGCAGCAGGTTGGCCAACAGATCGCGGGACCACGCGTCCTCGCGCCAGTTTTGGATCTCGCGGAACGTGAACACGATCGAGGGCAGATAGCTCGCGAAGGCCTGGCGGGCCGCGGCCAGCTCGACGTCGTCCCCGGCCTCGATCGCCTCGACGACCCGGGTCCGCGCCCACCGGTAGCACTCGGCGCAGCCGTGGATCTTGGCGACCAGGGCCGAGCGGTGGGTGTGCCCAAACCGAAAGAAGTCCGCGGCCTGCCCGATCCGAGCGAAGTGCGACAGCTCCGTCAGCAGCGGCGGCGGCTCGGGATCTTCGCCCGGCACGTCGCACAGCCGACACGCAAACCCCGACAGGCGATAGGCGCCCTCGAGCAGCATGTCGTAGTTGGTGGTCAGCAGCGTGCGGCACAGGCCCTCCCGGGCCCAGCGAGCGATGATGTGATGCCGCGGGCGCAGGCGATCGGCGTAGCTTTGCTCGACCGCCTCGATCTCGCGCGCGTGGGGGCGGCCCGCCATGACCTGGGGATCCGCGAACCCCAGCGTGTCCAGGAACAGCGCCTTGCCGCGCTCGCTCGGGCCCCACGCCGCGCCAACGAGCAGGCCGGGCTCGATCGGCGAGACCCGCTCGACCCGGCCCCAGATCGGGTTGCACTCGAGCAGCTCGGTCTCGCGCTCGTGGACCGCGACCCAGAACTCTTGGCCCAAGCCAACGTCGGAGCAGGCGTCGACCAAGGTCCCGAACGCCTCGCACATCCACTCGTTGGGCCGGTAGTAGTCCTGCTCGAGGATCTTCGCGTGGGCGACCGTGGTCAGCGGGTCCCTGCCCTCTTGGCCCAGCCAGAAGGTCTCGCGCAGGACCTCGCGCAGGCGCTTGGCCTTGGCGACCACGGCCGGGGCCAGCTGCTCGCGGCGCTCGATCATCGAGGAGCTGATCGCGTCGAAGCGCGCGAGCAGGCGCAGCAGCAAGCGCTGGCCGCTGAGCCCTTCGCTGTCGAGCGAGAACCCGGCGCCCACGAAGAACACGACCTGGCCGTGGTAGATGCGCTCGGCCAGGTTCTCGAGCTTGGAGAGATCGAAGCTGGTCGGGCGGGTCATTTGCGGCGTCCGTGCTTCTTTTGGGGCACGACCTCCTGGACCGACTGGGATGGCGCATCCACAGGCGCAGGCTGGGGCAGCGCCCGCCAGACCTTGCTGTTGGCGCGGGCCAGCCACCGCTCGTGCGCGTCGACCCGCGCCCCGAGCCGATCGATCGCCGCGGCGTCGCGCTGGGCCGACCACTGGGCCCACAGCGGGTTGGGTCGGCGGCCCCCGTCGCCGTCATGGGCGAGCACCAGGCGCTCGGGCGCGAGCGTGTCAGCGCTGGTCCAGTCACCCAGCAGCGGCGGCACCGAGTCGATGTTGCGACGCTCGACGGCGGTGCGGACCAAGCTAGCGAGCACGTCGAGCTTGGGCCGCCGATCGACCAACAGCTCCACGAGCTCGGCGAGGTCGTCGAGCGCCCCCTCGCTGACGGCCCGATACGGCAGGGCCTCGAGCAGCCGCGCGGGCACCTCGTCGAGCGTGGCGAGGGCGTCAACGACCACCAGGGTCCGCTCGCTGAGCCAACGCATGCCGCGATCGAGGTCCCAGACCAGAGTTGACGCCGCCGTCGCATCGGCCGCGCCGACGACAAGCGCCCCCAGGCGATCCCCGAGCCGATCGCGGTAGTGCTCGACGGTCTCGCGCAGCTCGGCCACCGACTCGACCGCGACGCTCACGGTCTCGAACGACCCTCGCAGCCGCGCCGCGACGCTGGCCGCGACCGCGTCGCTCGGCTTGCCCACCACCAGCACCAGCGCGGATCCGCTGTCGTCCTTCGCGTGCACGTTGCGGCCATCCTACCGAATCGCGGCGCCGCCCGGGCGTTCGATGTTTCGGGGCGTGAACATGAGAGTCTGGATCGAGCGTGAGGGCAGACAGATCGGCCTGTTCGATCTTCGGGTTGGCCACACCGTCCGAGCTGCCGTCGTCGCCTCCCCAACTGTCAGGCTGTGCCCACTGGACCCGCTGGACCCGCTGGACCCTCTGGATTCTGGCGCGGCCGTGAAAGCGCTGCACGGCGCGTCCATTCACGGTACACCGAGGCGATGCATCGTTGCTCCAGACCTCCCGCGGCCCTCGTAGCGCTCGCTGGCCTCAGCGCGAGCGCCTGTGGTTTGCTGGAGATCGATCCGGCCTACACCATCACCCGAACCGAGCCGATCGCCGTGCTCGTCGAGGTCGTCGAGCTCGGGCCGCTCGATCCCGCGCGCGTGTACCTCCCAAGCCCGGGCCGGATCGTGGAGGCGCTGCCCGGCGATCGCGTGCGCATGGAGATCGTCGTCGTCGACGTCGACGGCGTGCCGCTGCCCGAAGACACGCTCGACAGCCTCTGGATCCAGTGCGGCGACTCGCCGTGCACCGGGGCCGCGTTCGCGTCCGACGAGCCCGGCTTCGACCTCGACTGCGCCGAGCTCGAAGCGTGGACGACCGACTCGGTCTGCCGCCTCGGCGAGGGCCAGGGCAGCTTCGAATTCACGGTCCCGGAGCTCGGCGAGAGCATGTTCGCCCACCGCCATATCAAGGAGGTGTCCGCCGTCGTGGCCTGGGACGGTGAGCGAGCCGAGCGGTGCTGGACGGGGCGGCGCGAGGGCGGCGCGGTCTCACCAAACTGCGGCTTTGTTCGGTTCGCTATCGACCTCGGTCCAGTCTGGTTTCTGACGCTCTACGCCGAGTCGCTCGGGTTCGCGACTGCGATCCCGCCCTCACTGTTTCCCGCGCCGGTGTTCGAGCAGCAGGCCAACCGCGAGCCAATGCTCACGCAGCTCGAGATCCAGCTGAACGACGAGCCCCAGGCGCCCCTTCCGATCTCCGCCAGCGGGCAGCTCGGGCCGATCGAGGTCCAGCCTGGCGACAGCATCGAGCTGCAGATCATCCCCGATGAGATCGCGCAGTTCGGGCAGGCCAGCTTCTTGCCGTTCGACTACGTGGGCAACGCGTTCGCGCTCCGCCCGGAAAAGCTGCGGGTGCGGATCTCGACCACCGGCGTGCTCGAGTACCCTGGCGGCGAGGACGAGAGCAGGCCGCGACCGCTCGAGGCCCCGTTCCTGCTGCGGATCCCATCGGCGGCCGAGCCCGGGACCGTGCGGGCGATCCTCGTCGTCGTCGACGATCGCGGCGCGGAGCGGCTCGTGTCGGTGGAGTTCGAGATCCAATGACCGCTCGCGCGCGCCGCTTGTTTGGCCTGGGCCTCGCCGGTCTGACTTGGGTGACGGCGCCGCTCCCCCTGGCCCAGGCGGCCCCTCCGCCCCACGCAACGCCCGAGCCCGAGCCCGAGCCCGAGCTGCTGGTCCTGCGCGGTCGCGTGCGCGAGGCCGGGGGCAGCCGCGCGGGGGTCAGCGCCGCCGTGGTCCTCGTCGTCGACGCGAGCGAGGACCAAGAATTTCGCCCAGACAAGCCGCCGCGTGGGGAGCTCGATCCAGACAGCGTGACCTGGATGCGTCGGGCCGAGACCGACGAAGCCGGCAACTTCGTGATCACCGAGATCCCCGCGACGAAGATCCGCATCGTCATCATCGCCGGGGGCTACACGCGGCTCGAGCTGTGGGCCGAGCTCGACCCCGAACAGGACCCGCGCGAGCGCGCGCTGTACCTGCGGCCTGAACAGGGCGGCGCCTATCGAACCGAGGTCAGAACCGATCGCCAGGCGCGCTACGCCGTCGCGCCCGAGCACGTGCTCGACGCCCAGCAGGCCCGGAGCTACGCCGGCAGCGGCGACGACCCGCTGCTCGCGGCCCAGAACCTTCCGGGCATCGTGCGCAGCCCTGGCGGGCTTGGCATGCTTGGCTTTCGCGGCGGCGACCCCAACCAGGCCGGTGTCTACCTCGACGGTCACCCGGTCCCGCGGGCGTTTCACGTGCTCCCGCTCGCAAGCGTGATCCCGGCGCCGATGGCCGCGCGGGTCAAGCTCAGCCCCGGCAATTACGCGGCCGCCTACGGCAGCTTTGGCGGCGGCCTCGTCGAGATCGAGAGCCGTCCGGGCGGGCGCGAAGGGATCCACGGTCAGGCCCACCTCGATCTGTTCGACTTTGGCACCACGCTCGAGGGTCCGGTCGGGCCGGGCTCGGTTCACCTCGGGGTTCGCCGCAGTCACGTCGGCGACATCCTGCGCCTCGCCAGCGTCGATCCCGACGTCGTCGGCAGCCCGAACTACTGGGACTACCTCGGGCGCTTCGACTACCCGCTCGCGCCAGGTCACGAGATCACCGTGCGGGCGCTTGGGGCCGGCGACACGCTCCAGGGCGGCGAGTACTTCAAATTCAGCGCTGGGTTTCACCGCTTCGACCTCGAGTACCGCCGGACCAGCGAGCTGTGGGCGATCTCGATCAGTCCCTCGCTGCGACTCGACAAGTCCAGGATCGAGCAGGGCTTCGGCCCGCTCGAGCGCATCGCCCAGGTCTACTCGCTGCGCGCCACGGCCACGCGAAAGACCCGGTTTGACTGGCTCTCGCTCGAGTTTGGCGCGGACCTGGTCGCCGAGCGCTGGCAGCGACGCTCCATCAGCGCGCCGTTCTACATCATCGTAGACGGGACCCCCATGTCGTTAGGCGAGCCAGTCGAGCGCCTGCACGACGGCAGCCAGCTCCGCTTCGGCGCGTGGGTGGGTCTGCCGTTTCGCTTTGATCGCTTCAGCTTGGTGCCCGCGGTCCGGGCCAACCTGTTCGCGTACTCCGGCTACCCGAACGTGCGCCTCGATCCGCGCTTGGATCTGAGCGTGCGCGCGCACGACCGGGTTCAGCTTCACGCCGCGCTCGGGATGTACTCGACCCCGGTGGTGCTCGGCAGCAGCAGGGACACCGACCTGATCCAACAAGGCGGCAGCCTTGGCGAAGGCAACGCCGACGTGCCCACGTACTTGATCGCCTACTTCGAGCCCAACATCGAGACCGACACCGAGGGGCGCTCCTCGACCGCGACCTACGTGATCCACGCCGCGTCTGGCGTCCACCTGCTCTTGCCCTGGGAGCTCGAGGCCCGGGCCACGCTGTTTTGGCGCGAGGGCCTGCCGGTGACCCTCGAGCGATTGGTCGCCGAGCCCTACGAGTACGCCCGCCGTCGCGCGTACGGGCTCGAGCTGCTCGTGCGCCGGAGCCTCGCCAACGACATCGTCGACGGCTGGCTTGGCTACACCCTGATGTCGTCCCGGATCGATCAGCCCGAGCGCGGCTGGGAGCCAGCGGTGTTCGATCAGCGCCACAACTTCGTCGCGTTGCTCGGGGTCAATCTCCCGCGGGGGTTTCGGTTTGGCGCGCGCTTTCGCCTGGTCTCGGGCAACCCAGAGACCCCGGTTGTTGGGCGCCAGATCTTCGCTAGCGGCACCGGCGACTGGGACTATTTCCCGCTGCGAGCGCCGCGGGGGACCAGCTACCAGCCGCTGTTTCATCAGCTGGATCTGCGCCTCGACAAGCGCTGGGTCAAGGATCGCGTGAGCGTGACGGCCTACCTCGATGTCCAGAACGTCTACAATCGAATCTACCCGGAGGTCTGGATCTATACCCGCGACTGGGCGGAGCGGCGCTCGTTGATAGGTCTGCCGGTCTACCCCAGCCTCGGGGTCCAGGTTGACTTCTAGGCCCGAGTCGAGCGCGCAGCGCTTGATTCGGGCCTAGAGAGGCGACGAGTTCAGCCCGTTCGGATCTGTCCGCCGAGCAGCGAGAACACCTCCCCGGTGACATAGCTCGAGTCGGCGTTGCACGCGAAATACACATAGACGGGCGCGATCTCCTCGGGCTGCGCGGGGCGGCCGATCGGCTGGGATGCGCCAAAATTAACGATGTCGTCGGGCTCGCGCTCGGCCGGGTTGAGGGGGGTCCACACCGGGCCCGGCGCCACGCAATTCACCCGAATCTTCCGCCCGAGCAGGCCCTGCGCCAACGACTTGGTGAACGCATGAATGGCGCCCTTTGTCGCCGCATAGTCGACGAGCTCGCCGCTGCCCTCGAGCCCGGTGACCGAGCCAGTGTTGATGATCGCGGCGCCTTCGCCGAGGTGCGGGAGCGCGGCCTTGGTCATGTGGAAGTAGCCGTATATGTTGGTCTCGAAGGTCTCGCGCCATTGCTCGAGCTCGAGCGCTTCGAATTTGCGGTGCCTTTGAAATGCCGCGTTGTTGACCAAGATGTCGAGGCCGCGAAAGCAATTGATGACCTCCGCGACGGCCCGCTCGCAAGCCGCGTACTCGCGCTGATCCAAGACGATCGTCAGCGCCGACTGACCACAGCTCTCGATCGCCTGGCGCACGCGCGCGGCGTCAGAGGCCTCGGACGCGAGATGGGTGATCGCCACGTCGGCGCCCTCGCGCGCGAACAGATACGCGACAGCGCGGCCAATGCCGGAGTCGCCGCCGGTGATCAGCGCGCGCTTGCCCGAGAGCTTGCCGGCAGCGCAATAGTCTGGCGCCCGCCAGCGCGGCGCCGGGTCGAGGTCGCTGTCGAGGCCCGGCGGATCCAGCTGTTGGCGGGGAAAGGGTGGTTTGGGGTGTTCGGAGCTTGTCATGCCCGCTGACCAAGCACGCGGCATGCCAACCAGTCAGCGAGTGTTTCAGCTCGGGCGAGGGCTTCTCGCCCGCTCCGGTCACCGGTCGTGCTTGCGTTGATCAGAGACGGGCCGCGCGGAAGATTTGCATGATCGACTGATCCGGGCCGGCGTAATTCTCGCTGGCCGGGCGCGGATGCGATGGGAGGTTTGGAGACGTGGGCATGAACGACAAATCCAACCCCACGAAACTCGAGCAGGCGCCGCGGGTGTCCGGCGCGGGCTTTCGGCTTGGCCACGCGTTCGGCGTGGAGATTCGCATTGATTGGAGCCTGCTCATCATCTTTGCGCTGATCGCCGGCGAGCTTGGCCTGGCGGTGTTCCCGAGCTGGCACGCCGACTGGCACCCTGCGCTGATCTGGGCCACCGCGCTCGCGGCCGCGCTGTGCTTCTTCGCCTCGATCTTGGCGCACGAGCTGTCACACGCGATCGTCGCCAACGCGCGCGGGATCCCGGTCCGCACGATCACCTTGTTCTTGTTTGGCGGCATCGCCCAGCTCGAGGGCGAGCCCGACTCGCCAAAGTCCGAGTTCTTGATCGCTATCGTTGGGCCGCTCACCAGCTTAGTGATCGGCGTGAGCGCGACCGCTGCGGCGGTCTGGCTCGCGGGCGATCCGCTGCGTGCCGCCGCCGCCAGCGGTGATCTCGTGGCGACGCACGCCGCCCTGACCCTGCTCGGCCCCGGCGCCACGTTGCTGCTGTGGCTGGGCCCGATCAACGTGATGCTCGCGATCTTCAACGTGATCCCCGGCTTCCCGCTCGACGGCGGTCGGGTGCTGCGCTCGGTCCTGTGGGCGGCGACTGGCAACCTACGCACCGCCACCCGCTGGGCCGCACGCGTGGGCCAGCTGTTCGCGTGGACGCTGATGGCCCTCGGCGTCGTCGAGGTGTTCGCGGGTGGGTTGCTCTCGGGCCTGTGGTTGCTGCTGATCGGGTGGTTCCTCAACAACGCCGCGCGCGCCAGCTATCAATATCTGCTGGTCCGCGAGGGGCTCGAGCACGTGCCGATCATCGGCGTCATGCGCTCGACCCTCGCCCGCGTCGATCCAGGGCTGAGCGTCGAGCGCTTCATCCGAGACTACGCGCTGCCGAGCGAGCAACGAAATTTCCCCGTCGAGGGCCCGGACGGGCGCCTGCTCGGACTCGTCAGCCTGGACCAGATCGACACCCTCGACCACGCCGGATGGGAGACGACGCCGGTCGCACGGATCATGGTCCCGGCCGAGCGTCTGACCCGGTTGCCAGCCAACGCCGAGGCCGGGCACGCGCTGCAGGAGCTGATGCGGGGCAAGGTCGATCCGCTCGTCGTCAGCGACGGCGAGCGCCTGCTCGGGCTGGTCAGTCGCAACGACCTGCTGCGCTGGCTGAACGTGCACGAGCGCGCCGAATTGGCTGCGCGCACGGCTTGACGCTCAGTCTCACTCATGCATGTCGCCCGCGGCTCTCGATGTCCTCTCGCCATTGCAGCTTGATGCCGTAGCCGTGGCCCCCCCCACGCACAACTTTCGACTTGTGGTCGCGGCATCGATGACCACAGAGCCGTGTGCTCCCCCAACCCCCACCAGCATGAGGAGGCAATCGTGAAGATGTTCTTTGGAGTATTCCCCGACGCCGACCAGGCCCAGACCGCCCATGAAGATCTGCAAAAGCAGCCAAACGACCTGCGCCCAAGTCCAGACAGCGTCCACGTCGTCGTTCACGAGCACGAAGCTCGCCAACAAGCGCTGCGGCGGACCGGCGGCATCGTGTGGCCGCTGGCGATGTTCACGGCGCTGCTGTTTGGCGGCGCCGCGGCGCTGGCCCTGGCGCTGGTCGTGCGCGGAGCGGTCGCCGGAGCCCCCGCAGAACCGGCGATGAGTCAGCTGGACTCGCTCGACGTCGTGCTGCTGAGCCTTGGGATCGCGGTGCTCGGCGGGTCGCTCGCGGCGATCTTGGCTCACATGTGGATCCGCGCTCGCGTCCGCCGGCTCGAGAACGAATTGGCCGAGGGCCGCGCGCTGCTGCTGGTCGTCGGGCCCAAGCACCGCAGGCGGGCCGTGCTGCAGGGAATGTCCAATGTCGGCGCGGTCCGAACCGGCACATTCTAATGCTCATATTGGATGCTTTGGTCAGTCTCCGATCGATCCGCGTCACGGCATTCCTTGCACATGCACTCCGCAAATATCGAGACCTGGTCGATCTGCAGTTGCCAACTAAGCCGCCGCGCATAGAGTGATCGCGCGCGCCCCCAAGCTGGTCTGACGTATCGATCACGGCAGTTGCGGCGCGAAACGGAGATAATCATGCAACGCGAACACGAACGAACCCAAGAATCACAGATGGGCCGCGGCGGCGGCCGCCAGCACGACGACGATCGCTGGTCTCGCCGCCATCAACCCTACGACCCCGACGAGCCCCGCGGCGCTCGCGGGCACCAAGAGTGGGGCCGCGAGCCGCGAGGCGGGTCCGACCGATGGGGTCAGGGCCAATGGTCCGACGACAGGTACGACCGTTACGGTGATCGCCAGAGCGAGCGCGAATCGAGGTGGTCCAGGCCACGCGGCGACTCTGGCGATCGCGAGCGTGGCGGCAACAGCGAGTATGGCAACTACGGTGGGGAGTACGCCGGGCGTGGGTTTGGCATCCGCAGCCACGACCAAGAGCGCGAGTTCAGGCCCGGCGCACGGTTCGAGGAGCGGATCCAAGGCATGGACTACGACGGTGGCGACCGCAGCGGGTCCCGCTCGCAAGGGTGGCGTGGCGCCTCGGGCATGGGCGGCGCTGGTATGCAGGGCGGCTCGGACACCGGGCTTGGCAGCGGCTACCGCGACCTCGGCGGCTCATTCGAGTCCCCGGAACAACGCAGGTGGGACCACACCCACAGCAGCCGCAGCTTTCGGGGCAAGGGCCCCAAGGGCTACAAGCGCTCTGACGACACGATCTGCGACGAGGTGTGCCAGCGCCTCGAGGAGGGTGAGGTCGATCCCAGCGAGGTCACGGTCAAGGTCGAGGACGGCAACGTGACGCTGACCGGAACCACCGAGACCCGGTGGGACAAGCGCACGATCGAGGACATTGCGTTCTCGGTCCGCGGGGTCAAAGACGTCCACAACCAGATCCGCGTCGAGTCTGGCCAGTCCATGCAGCAATCCGGCGGCGGGTCCGACAAGCAAGCTAGCGACCGCGACGAGACGTCCAACTGGCGAACCTCCAGCGCCGCCGGCAAGTCTAGCTGAGCGCAGGATCACCTCGAGAACCGGGCTCGCGCCGAGCCTGTCCGACCTCGGGCTCACACAGAGCTCGGGGTCGACTCGCTCAAACAGACAGGGGCGCCCCTTAGTGCTGCGCAAAAATGGCCCGGCTCGAGCGCTTGCTCCGAGAGGAAACCAATTCAAAACGACCCCTCATGTCACCCACAAGCAATCCCAAGAAGCCAAGCGACACCGCCAGCATGCTCGAGGAGCTCGTCAAGCTCGACTACGCCGCCATCGAGGCCTACGACGCGGCGGTCAAGCGCCTCAAAGACGCAGAGTCCAAGCGGCAGCTGTCCGACTTCAGGAATGACCATCAACGCCACACGCAAAATCTGGGCAAGTTCATCAAACAAGCCGGCAAGGACGTACCGACCGGGCCGGGACTCAAGCAGATCCTCACCAAGGGCAAGGTGGTGCTCGCCGACATCTCTGGCGACACCGCGATCCTCAAAGCGATGAAGAGCAACGAGGACGACACCAACGCGGCCTATGAGCGCGCGCTCGGCCACGAGGGCATCTCGGCCGAATTGCGCGACACGCTGCGCGAGAACCTCGAGGACGAGCGTCGGCACCGCAGCTGGATCGAGCGCCGAATCACGCAGCTTTGACCGATTACTTTGACCGATCAATAGTCGAGCAACCCGCGGAGCGTGTCGGCCCACCCGTGCGGAGCACGGTCCATCGTTGAAGCTCGAGTTGGCCGACGTGCTCGAACAACCTGAAGAACCATGTAATCAGCGCTACTTCGCTACGACTCAGAAGTACCCCCGGAAGGTGAACATTCCGAGCAGCGCGCCCCGTTCGTCCTCCAAGTTTGCGGCGACTGAGACCCCAAGCACCTGCGTCAGTGCGTTGAAATAGACGCCGCCACCAACGTTGTGAGCCATGTCGAGCTGACCACGCTGATCGCCGGTGCCGATCCCGAGCTTGAAGTTGTACTCGGCCATGATCGCCAGCGGGACCGGGTGGGTATCCACGCTCAGCGCGAGGCCGCTCTGAAACAAGCCGCGGGTGCTCTGTGCGTCGATGTCTTCACCGTCATAGCTGCGCTGGCGTTGGCGCTGGCCACCACCGGCCACGCCGATCTGGAGGCCGACAAAGCGCGTGATGCTCTGGGCCAACGCGACGTGCAGCATGCCCCCAAGCGCGGTGTCCATCGTTGTCGTATAGCGCGCGGCTTCGATGAGGTCGAGGTTGCCACCGGCCGCGAGCTGGTTGCTGAGCGCCGTGAAGCCGGGATTCAGCGCCAGCCCGCGGACCCCGAGACCTTGGACCTGCGGGCGAAACGACAGCGCCGTGGTCTCGCGCTGAAGCGCCCGCACGATCACGCTCGCGTCCCACGCGTAGCCCGCGGACGCGCCGAAGTTGACGAGCTTCTCGGGCTCGCGGCTCACGCCCGCGATACCGGTGATCTGGGCGTCGATCCCAACCCATTCGTTGAAGCGGATCCCGCCGTCGGC
Source organism: Enhygromyxa salina (assembly GCF_000737335.2). Taxonomy (GTDB): domain Bacteria; phylum Myxococcota_A; class Polyangia; order Nannocystales; family Nannocystaceae; genus Plesiocystis; species Plesiocystis salina_C. Next base: position 33,457 of record NZ_JMCC02000085.1, read on the forward strand.
TCCGGCCGCGCCCGCGAGATAGTTCGCCCGCCTGCTCGACCCCATCTGCTCGCGCCGCTGATCGAGGATCCCGCCGCCGCCGAAGACCAGGCCAAAGCGGGAGGTTGGGAGCGCGCTGCTGATGAATTGCGGGCGCACGAATGGGTGTTGTCCAAGGGTTCGTTGACGATAGCTGCGCTCGAGCTGCGCGATGCGCCTGGCGTCGATGCGCTCGCGCCATGCGTTGTCTGATATCGGCGGAGGGCCGTCGTGGATCTCGACGACAATGACCTCTGGCTCGGGTGAAGTCGACAATGACACAGTGGCCGGGGCTGGGGCCGGGGCGCCCAGCAGACCTGTGGCGAAGAGTGAGGTTTGGAGCAATTGCGAGAACATGACGCGCAAACCCTACTCGCGAGAATCACGTCAGCAATGCACATGCCCTCGCAGTGATTTCGGTCGAGGTCCCGATTTGGCGATAGAAGTCGGGTATTTTTCGCGGCGCATGATCTGCCCAATACACGGTGTTGGCGAACATCGAGGTTGGCGTTTCCACGCGCGACGACCACCCGTCTGGCGTCGCCGTGGGCACGCGCGGCGCCGCGGCGCTCGGGACGGTGGCAGGGTTCGCGCTGCTGCGCCCGGGTCAGCCCCGCGCCTCGCCGATGTGATCGGCCACGTAGGCGCCGCGCTGACCGAGCGGGCGGGCCGGGCCGATCGTGGAGTCGCAGCTGGTCTGGTGTTCGAGCTCGGCGTTGAGCTCGGCGCCCAGCAGGATCGCCCAGGCCGAGACGTACAGCCACACCAACAGCGCGATCACGTTGTCGAGCGCCTCGAGGCCGGTGCGGACGTCGCCGGTGTGCCGCGAGTAGAGCGAGAACGCGGCGGAGAACAGCAACCAACACAGGGTGGCTACCACCGCGCCAACCGAGACCCAGCGCCAGCGTGGCGGCCGGCGGTTGGGGGCCCAGTGGTAGAGGGCGGCGAGGCCAAGCACGACCACGGCGAACAACACCGGCCAGCGCAACACCGTCAGTAGCCACCCCAGGCTGTCGCCGACCCGCGCGCCCGCGAGCAGGTGCGGCAGCGCAATGACGGCGATCGAGGTCAGCGCCAGGACCAGCGTGACCACCACCGCGAACCCCAGACTCAGCAGGTTCGCCGCGATGACACCGCGTCGCGGCGGCTCGTTGTAGGCCAGGCTGACCGCGGTGATCAGCGCCTTCATCCCTCGGTTGGCGCTCCACAGGCTCAGCACGATCGCGCCGACGGCCCGCAGCGTCAGCGAGGCCGGCGCGATCGCCATGGCCCGCTGCAGCAACGCCTGGATCACGCCCCGTCCGCCCCCGGCGGGCACCAACGCGAACACCGGCTCGAGCAGGGTCTCGACGTCGGAGGGTGACGCGAACAAGCCGTAGAACGAGACCAACGCGACAAAGGCGGGGCCAAGCGCGAGCGCGGCGTAGAAAGTGACACCCGCCGCGACGATGTCGAGGTTGTCGCTACGCACCTCCTGTCGAACGCGGGCGAGGACGTCGATCCAACCTCGCCAGGGGATCTGAGACACACGCGCGGCTTGGCGCCCGCGCGGCGGCGGCTCGTCGTGCCGCGCTTGGTCGTCCTCGTTAATGTCGGTCATCCGGGTCCTCGCTCGGGCGAGTTTGTTTGTCTCGACGTCGAGCGGCCGTCGCAACCGCAGGCTTTGCGAACCAGTTGTCGGTGGCCACCGGGCAGGCGTGCGCCACTGTCGATCAGCGATGCCGGAGATCGACGCGAGCCGAGCCCCGCCCATCGACGCGGCGCGGCGGCGTCAGCGATCGACTGGGCGGCGCGGCGCGGGGCGGCTGGGCTGCGCGGGCGTGCTCGCCGGCTGCAGCCTGTGGCTCGCGGCCTGCAAGCACGGCCCAAGCGCCGGCGAATTGCGGGGCGCCCAGTACCAGATCCGCAAGGTCGAGTTCGAGGGCGTCGAGCGCTTCGAGCCCGCGCAGCTGCACCCCTACCTCGAGCTACGACCCCGGCAATGGCTGCCGCCGCGACGCTACTGGTTCTACGAGGGTCTGATCCCAAGTGACGTCGAGCGCTTGGAGTCGGTCTATCACGCCCACGGCTACTACGAGGCCCAGGTCGTCGACGTTCGCGTAGACCCGGTCGCCCGTCGGCGGCGCGACCAGGTCGATCTGGTGTTCGTGATCGACGAGGGGCCGCTGACCCGCGTCGACGAGGTCGTGATCCGCTGGCCCGAGGGTCCCCCGCCCGGGCCGCCTCGCTCGCAGCGGGGCGCCCCGCTCCGGCGCGCGCCGCCGGTCGATCCCCAGCGGGTGTCGGATCAGGTCGTGCTCTCGGCCGGCGATCCATTCGAGATCGAGCAGATGAATGCGTCGAGCGCCGCGCTGCGCGACCACCTGCGCCGGATCGGTCACCCCTTCGCCGAGGTCGACGAGCACGCCTTGGTGGATCGAGCGGCGCGGTCCGCCGCGCTCGAGTTCGAGGTCCGACCTGGGCCGTTCATGCGGATCGGCGCGGTCTCGATCACCGGGCTCTCGACCGTGCCCGAGCGGCCGGTGCGGAACCTGCTCGAGGACGCGATCGGCAAGCCCTACTCTCCGGCCCTGATCGAGGGCCTCGAGCAGCGAGTCTACGGACTCGACGTGTTCTCGACAGTCTCGATCGCCACCCGGCCGGCCACGGTCGAAGCTGGGATCGGCACGCTCGCTCTCGAGCTCGCCGTCCGCGAGAGCGATCCGCAGCGCGTGCGCCTGGGCCTCGCGCTGGGCTTCGAGCCCAACCGCTGGACCCAGCGCTTCAGCGCCCGCTACGTCCACCAGAACCTGTTTCGCCAGCTCTACCAGGTCAGGCTGACCGGCCGGGCAGGCTACGCCGAGCTGCCCAACGCGTTCAACCCGATCGCGCATGGACCAACCGCGGAGCTGGACTTCCACGTCGAGAAGCAGGGCCTGCTCGAGAAGTACTTGGTCTGGACCCTGGATCCGCGGATCGAGCTTGGCATCGAACAGGGCTACCAATTTTGGACGGGCGAGCACCGGTTTGGGGTGTCGCGCTTCTTCACGCGTTGGTTTCAGCTCCGGCTCAGCCACACGCTGCGGTACGTCGACTTCTTCTCGGTCTCGTCGAGCTTGCGGGGCCAGGATCAGCAGACCTTCCTTGGCTTCGACTTTCGCGACCCGTACATCATCAGCTACCTCGGCGTCACCGCGACGCTGTTCGCGGTCGACATGATCGCGGCGCCAACCAACGGCGCGGTGCTGCAGCTCGAGTATCGCGTCGCGGGCGGGCCGCTTGGCGGGCAGTACGACTTTCACGAGCTCAGGCCCGTCGTGCGTGGCTACTGGCGACCGATCGAGCGGCTCGCGTTGGCGGCTCGCGCCCAGATCGGGCTGATCTTTCCGTTTGGCGATCAGCCTGGCGCGCCGATCGACATGCGTCGGTACCTCGGCGGCGGCGACACCGTGCGTGGCTGGGGTCTGCGCCGACTCGCGCCGCGCATCGATGACTGCGAGCCTGGCCAGGATCCCCAGACCGGCGCGTGCGACTCGATCCCGATCGGCGGCAACAGCTCGGTGCTTGCCAACTTCGAGGTCCGGGTGCGGACCTGGAGGCAGCTCTGGATCGCCGGCTTCGTCGACGCTGGCGACGTGCAGTCCGAGCCCGCCACCTTCGTCCCCGCCCAGTGGAACTACAGCGCGGGCGGCGGGCTGCGCTACGACAGCCCGATCGGGAAATTTCGCCTCGATCTCGGGGTCCGGCTCAACGCCACGCCGCTGTCGGCGGGCGAGCCGGTCTGGGCGCTCCACCTTGGCCTGGGGGAGAGCTTTTGAGCGATCACGACAGCGCCCGCGAGCCCGCGCGGCGTCGGTGGAGGCTGCCCCGCCCGCCGCAATGGTTGCGGTGGTCGGTCGGCATCCTGCTTGGACTCGTCGCCCTCGTCGTCGCCGTGCTGCTCGCCGTCGCGTGGATCCCCGCGGTCTCGCAGCAAGTCAGCCGCGTCGCGCTGTCGCGGTGGGACGACTCGATACCCGGGCAGGTGCTCCACGGCGACATGGCAGGGAGCATCGGCGGCGGCCTGGTCATCGACGACTTCGAGCTGCGCGACGGCGACGGCCGCCCGCTGGTCCGCGCCGCCCGTGTCGTGCTCGATCTCGACATGCTGCGGCTGGCGACCGGCCGGGTCTCACTCGAGCGCGCGCTCCTGCGTGACGTCACCGTCTGGGCCGATCACGACTGGTCGGCGCTGGCCCCAACGCGATCGCGTCCGCGCCCACCACAGCCCGGTTGGGGGCCCGACCTGCCGGTCGAGCTCGACGCCACGATCGAGCTCGAGACCGGCCAGGTGCTGGTTGACGATCAGCCACGGGTCCGCGTCGAGCAGCTCGTGCTGCGCGCCTCGGGCGTCGGTCGGCGCGCGCAGGCCCAGCTCGAGCTCGCCGCCGTCGAGCTGCCGCAGCAGCAGCTGCGGATCGACACCCTCGCGCTCGCCGGCCGCTGGGCGGCCCCCGTCGCCACGCTCGAGGCCCTCCGACTCCACGCGCCGCTGGGTTCGATCCGCTTGCTCGAGCCGTCGAGCTTTGACGTGTCCACGCGCCGCGGATCGGTGGCGCTCGAGCTCGACGGCGACGTCGAGGCGATCGCGGAGCGCCTGGAGATCGACACCCCACCCGGCCTCGACCAGGCCCGGGTGCGCGTGCGTGGCCACGGCGGACCCGCGCGGATCGAGCTGCGCAGCGAGGCTGAGCTTGGCCCCGGGACCACGCTGTCATGGCGCGCCATGCTGACGCCCGCGCCGGCCGCCGCGTGTCGCCGCGAGCTCGAGATCGAGCTCGAGGGTCGCGTCGCCGCGGGGCTGTTGGATCCCCGCCAAGGACCGCTGGCGGTGTCGCTCGCGGCGACGCTCGACCACGCGCCCGCGACGATGCCCCGCGATCCGAGCCTCACGGAGCCGCGGCGCGCGTGTCCTGGGCTGTCCACGGTGATCTCCGATCCCGGTCAGCTCGAGCTCGGCGCGGTGCTGCGAGTGACCGACACCCACACCCACGAGCGGCTGTCGCTCGACCTCGGCGGGATCGCAACCAGCTTGTCGCCGCCGCGCGGTCAGCTTGGGCTCGAGCTTCGCGGTCCAGCGCTCGCAGGTCGGATCGAGCTCGCGGCCTCGCGCGCGCGCGCGCTGACCGGGCGCGGAGCCGTGGTGGTCGACGAGCTGCACAGCTCACTCCCGATCGTGGCCCGCCTGATCGACGCGCCGCGACTGCACACGCTGCGGGGCCGGCTCGCGCTCGCTGGCAGCTGCGGCGTGGAGCCCCACGCGCCCCTCGAGACCCTGCGCTGTCCCATCGTTGTCGAGCTAGACGAGATCGACGGGTTCGAGACCCAGCTGGGGCACGCCTCGCTCGACCTCGAGCTCGCCCCGCTGCGTGAACCAGTCCGGTTCCGCGCGGACCTGCGGCTCGAGGATCTGCGCAGGGACCGGCTCGTGCTCGACGCAGCCTCGCTCGGCGTGGTCGGCACGCCGACGAGCTTCTCGGTCCGGGGTCGCGGTCGCGGGGCGCGTGAGCGGGTGGCGCTCGCTGCCGACATCCGCCGCCGTGCACAGACGACGACGATCGAGCTCGAGCAGCTCGCGATGGAAAGTCGCCGCGGCCCGGATCCGCTGCACGTCGCGTTGATCGAGCCGACCCGGATCGTGGTCGAGCCCGCGCGCGTCGGGTTCGAGGCGCTCGCGCTGCGGGCCGCGGGCGGACGGCTGCAGCTCGACGGTCAGCTGGGTCGGCGCGGCCAGCCGAGCGACCTGTGGCTCGACCTCGCCGGCATCGAGCTCGCGCGGATCGACCCGCTGATCCCGGGGCCACAGCTGCGGGGCCGCGTCGACGCGCAGGCGCGACTGACCGGCAGCTTCGCGCACCCGCAGGGCTGGGCAGAACTGAACGCCCGCGCGCTCTCGATCGGCGAGTGGGCGCTTGGGGATCTCGAGCTGGCGGCCCGCTTTTGTGAGCCCACGGATTCGCCGCGGCGGCCGGGAGCTCGCGCGCACGGGCTGCGGCGCGTCGAGCCAACGGGCCTGGAAGTCGATCCCTGCCCACCGAGTCCCCGCGCGGATCTGCAGGTGTGGGCGCGGCTGCGGGGCCCCGCGGCCAAGCGGATCGAGCTGGCCGCGCGCGTCCCCCTGAGCCTGGGCGCGGGCGTGGCTGTGGCCCGAGATCGACCCCTCGCGGCCCACCTGCAGCTCGACGAGCTGCGTCTCGTCGAGCTCGGCGGCGTGATGCCGCGGACCCCAAGCTGGTGGCGCCAGATCCCGGTTGACGCGGCCGCGCCCCCGGGCGACCCGCGCTTGATCCCCGAGGGCCGCGTGGATCTGGACGTGACCCTGGGTGGGCCGATCGACCGCCCGCGGATCGAGCTGTCCGCGATCGCCCGCGAGCTGGTCGTCGATCACACCGCGCTGGGCTCGCTCTGGCTCCGGGCGGCGCTCGACGACGCGGGCCTCGGCATCGAGCTCGACGCCAAGCTGGGGCTCGCAACGCTCGAGCTCGACGCCAAGCTGCCGCTCGCGCTCGACCTCGCTCGCGGGGCGTGGGCGTGGGACCGCGGCGCCGAGCATGCGGTCTCGCTGGAGCTGCGCGCCCTCGACCTCGACGCGCTCGAGCGTGGCTTGGGCCCCAAGCTGCCCGCCCTCGCCCACGCCCTCGACGCGGCGGATCTAGGCGGCCTCGTGTCCGCTTCGGTCCGTGCCCAGGGCCACGCGGGCGCGCCTCACCTCGCGGCCGAGCTGCGCGCCCACGGTCTGACACACCGCGGCGAGGCGGTGGGCAACGCATGGGTTGGCGTCGAGCACGAGGGCACCACCACCGACGCGATCGTCGAGCTCCGCGGCCCGCTCGCCCGGCGACTCGACGCGCGCGTCGTGCTGCCGCTGCGGCTGGCCCTCGCCAGCGCGCC
>NZ_JMCC02000086.1 GCF_000737335.2 Enhygromyxa salina
CCCCGGCCCCGGGCCCGGCCCCGCTGACGGTGCGCCCGCCCGCCCGCGTCCGCGCCGCTCGGGTCGCTCGGTCTTCCAGCGGATCATGCGAGCGGCCGCGGTGTTCGGCGTGGTCTGTCTCGGGGCGATCGGGGGCGGCGTGCTGCTGGATCTCGCTGGCGATCCCCAACCAAAGGCGCAAGCCAAGACTCCACCCAAGCCCACCATTGGCAGCCGCGCCCCGCTCGACGCCGCACACACCAGCCCCGAAGACTGCGCCAGCTGTCACCCCCGCCAGACCGCCGAGTGGAAGCGCTCGGTGATGGGCCACTCGGCCAAGAGCCCGCTGTTTCAGGCGCTGGAGATCTTGATCGAAGAGCAGGCCGGGCGCAGCGACACCTGCCCCGGCGGCGCGGGGATCCTGCGCAACCAAGATCCGCGCACGGCCTGCCGCGACCCCGAGACCAACATTGCGATCACCGGTTCGGGCGGCGAGCTGTGGTGCGCCAACTGTCACACGCCGCGCGAGAACCTTGGCGCGGTGCTGCCCGCGTGGGACGGCCTCGCGTCGAGCTCGACCACCCGCCAACCGCTGCGGGACCTGCAGCCGCCAAGCACGACCGAGGGGATCGACTGCGGGTTTTGTCATCAGGTCCACGGTCCGGTCCGGATCGGCAGCGAGCGCGCGGGCTTTTACGAGGGCAACCCCAGCTGGTTGTCCACGGTCACGGGCCAAGTCTTCGCAATGCGGCCCGAGGATCGAGCGGGCCTGGCTGGCATCGCCAACAGCGGCTACTCGCTCGATCCGGCCGAGCTGCTCGTCGACGCCCCCGGTCGCCCAGACGCCCCGCTGGTGCCCGGTGGCGTCCACCGCCGACCCAGCGACGAGGCCCGCGCGTACCTGCGCTCGAGCCAATTTTGCGGCGCTTGTCACGACGTGCGCTTGTTCGGCACCGACGCGATCGCAGGCCCAAGTCGCGGCGAGCACTTCAGGCGACTGCGCAACGCGTACACCGAGTGGGCCAATTGGGCCGACCTCGAGCAACGCGCGGGGCGTGAACCGGCCGACTGCCAAGATTGCCACATGAGCAGCTTTCCGGGCGTGTGCGTGAGCGGGGATGCACCGGCCCCGGTGGGCGGCGAGCCCGATATTAGCGCGCTGCGTCGCGGCTGCCCGCCCGGCACCCACTTCGAGTCGCGCGCTCCCGGTGAGCTCCCGCGGCTGCGCGTGGCGGCGGGGTCCGGCGAGCCCCGCGATGTCTCGACCCACTATTTTTCAGGCGTCGACATTCCGCTGACCCCGGAGTTCGACGATCACTATATTGATCAGCCCGAGCTGGACGCGGCCGGGATCCCGCTTGGCGGGGATCAACGCCGCGACCTGCTGCTTGGCCGCAGCTTTCGGTTCGAGCTTGGCGACCCCGTGCTGGTCCCCGGCGGCCGCAAGCTCGAGGTCCCCGTGCTGCTCGAGAACACCGGCGCGGGCCACAAGATCCCGGCTGGGTTCTCGCAAGAGCGCGAGTTTTGGGTTCACCTGCGGGTCACCGACGCCGCGGGCCAGCTCGTGTACGAGGTCGGCCGGGTCGATCGCGGCGACGAAGATCTGCGCGACAAGCTGTTCGTCGCCGTCAACGTCAGCGATCGGCTCGTGGACCAAGAGGGCCGGCCGCTCGGGATGTTTGGCGCGGACGTGCGCGATGGACCCGACGTCCCGCAGTGGCAAGCGCTGGACGGCGGCGGCGAGCTCGACCCGGCCACGCAGTTTCGCGGGCGCGGGCTGATCAACCTCCAAAATGGGTTCTTGCGCTGCGTGCAGTGCATCGGCTTCATCGATCGCGCCGGCCGATGCCTGCCCCGCGACGCCAGCCAAGAGCTGCACCGCGCGGCCCGGTTTGACGACGCCCCCTTCGACATCGACACCGGCGAGTGCAAGTCCAACTTGTTCGGCGCCGAGGCCCTGTTCGAGACCTACTTCCCGGTTGGCTCGCTCGACGCGACCCGCGGCGTGGTCAAGGGGCCCGACGCGATCATCGATCTGCGCTCGGCCCCGCCCGGGGTGCCGATGAGCTGGATCTATGATCTGCAGATCTCGGGCTTTCAGGCGCCATTTCAGATCGAGGCGCGGCTCTTGTTCCGATCGTTCCCGCCATTTTTGATCAAGGCCTTCGCCGACTACGAGGCCCGCCAGGCCGCGGCGGGGCTGCGCCCCAGCGGTCCGCTGGTCACTCCCGAGATGCTCGACAAGCTCGAGGTCGTCGAGATCGCTACGCACACCCGGACGATCTCCGCACCCTGACCATGTCCACGACCTGGCCCGACTCGCTGTTCACGGCGCCGATCCTGCGCGGTCTCGATCCCGCCGGGCGCCGGGCCGTCGAGAACGCCGGGCGCCTGCACAAATACGAGGCGGGTCAGCGGGTGTTCGCGGTCGACGAGCTCGGTGACAGCTTCTTCGTCGTCGATCGCGGCGAGGTCGAGCTGCGCGCCCACACCCGCCGGGGCTTTGACGAGTCGGTCCGGCTGCGGGTCGCTCGAGCTGGCGAGACCTTCGGCGAGGAGTCCACGCTCCCTGGCGCCCGCCGCCGCGCCGACGCGATCACCAAGACCCCCGTGCAGCTCGCAGAGATCCCCGCGGCGCTGTTTCAGCGGGCGCTTGGCCGCAGCGGCGGCGACGTCCGCGAGGCCCCGGAGCAACGCCTGCTTCGGCGCCGCGCGACCGCGGATCTGCTGCGCCAAGTCAGCCTCGCCGAGGCCCTGCCCGAGACCGACTTCGAGCTGCTGCTCGACGCCGCCGAACACCGGGAGCTGCGGCGGGGCGAGCGGGTCTACGCGGCGGGCGACATCAGCGACGGCCTGTACTTGATCGCCCACGGGCTCGTGCAATTGCAGACCGAGGAGCCCGACGGCGGCGTCATCGTCCGCGCGTACCTGTCCGACGGCGACTTCTTTGGCGACACCGAGCTGCTCGACGGTGAGCGACGCAGCCTGTTCGCGGTCGCCACGGGCGAGAGCCACCTGCTGTTGATCCCGCCCAAGGCGTTTCGCAGCCTGGTCGATCGCAACCCCGACGTGATCCCGCGCCTGCGACGGATCTCGGCGTCCCGCGAGGCCCGGCAAGCCGCGACGGTGGAGGCCTCGCCGCACACAACCCGCCACGTGTTCGCGGATCTGTACCGCATGCAGATGGCGCGCTCGCTGCTGACGATCGATCAAGACGCGTGCGTTCGCTGTGGTCACTGCGCCTGGAGCTGCGAGCAAGTCCACGGGGTCGCGCGGCTGGTCCGGCGCGGCGACAAGGTCGTGACCTCACTGCGGGTGCTCGACGGCGGCGCGGGGGCGCGCGAGCTGCTGCTGCCCAACTCTTGCCAGCACTGCAAGAACCCGGTGTGCATGATCGACTGCCCGACCGGCGCGATCGGTCGGGATCCCCAGGGTGAGGTGTTCATCCGCGAGGATCTGTGCACGGGCTGCGGCAACTGTGCGAAGGCGTGCCCGTGGGAGAACATTCGCATGGCGCCGCGCACGATCGCGGCGGGCAAGCCAGCCCACGATCAGTTCGCGCCCAGCCTGATCGCCGCCGCCGAGCGTCGCTCGCTCAGCCTCGAGTCGATGTTTCCCGAGGTCGCGACCAAGTGTGATCTGTGCCGCGACTACGAGGCCCCCGCGTGCGTGCAGTCGTGTCCAACCGAGGCGATCATCCGGCTCGAGCCCGAGCGCGACTTCGCCGAGGTCGCGTCGATGCTCAACCTCGCAGATGCCGGGCCAAGCTCGCGGCGGCTGGTGATCCCCTGGGGTGGCTTGGTCGTCGCCCTCGCGGCGGCGGCGGGGCTCTCGCTGGTGATCGCGGGGGTTGGTCTGGCGGCCCGCGGGCTGTTGTCCCCCGCGGCCGGGCCTGGGCTGCTCGCCGGGATCTTCGCCGCGCTCGCGATGCTGGGCTTGGTCGCGCACGCGCTGCCCAAGCGGCTGATCAAGACGTGGATGCGACCCAAGCAGCGGCGGGCCAACGCGCGGGCGCTCGTCGACGACAAGCCGGCCCCCATCACCCGCTCGAAGCTCCGCCCGTACTACTTGGGCCACCTGAGCCTTGGCCTGCTCCTGCCCGGGCTGGTGCTGACCCACACTGGCCTGTCGCTGCCGGCCAACGCGGCGGGGACCCTGGCGATCCTGAGCTGGATGACGCTGGGGCTCGGCATGTTTGGCGGGGCTTGCTATGCGCTGATCCCCTCGCGGTTGACCAAGCTCGAGCGCGGTGGGGCGCTGCCCGAGGATCTGGCCCGCGAGCGCGAATTGTTGCTGGATCGGCTGCAGCGCGAGCTGTCGGGCAAGTCCGCCGTGCTCAAGCAGATCGTCGCGCAGCAGCTGCTGCCGTGGGCCCGGGCACCGCTCGGATCCCTGGAGCTCGTGGCATCGGGGCGGGATCTGGGCGCGACGCGAGCGGTGCTGCGCGAGCGCGTGGAAGCCAGCTTGCCGGCCGAGCTGCGCCGCGATGGCGGCCGCCCCCACGCGCGCGAGCAGGCGCTGGCTGGCCTCGAACCGCTGCTGCGTACCTGCGTCGAGCTGCGCGCGCTCCCGGCCCGACGGCTGCTCACCGCGTTGCTGCGCGGGTGGTTGGGCCCACACGTGGTGCTGACCGGTGCGCTGCTGCTCGCGCTGATCGTCCATGTCCTCTCGGTCACGCTCTTCGCTGGGTGAATTTTTAAATGCCAACCCGCGAACAGCCCCCCGCACAGACCCCCGCGCCCGCGCTTGTTCGGCTGCCCCAGAGCGTCCGCGGCCGCCGACGCAGCGCGCCAAAGATCGAGCGCAGCTCCGACGTCACGCGCACCCGCGGGTGGTTGGTTGGCAGCCTGACCGGTGCGCTTGGGTTGGCGGCGGCGCTGATCATCACGCCGGGCGACCCAACCACCACCAGCGGCCGCGCGATCTCGCGACCGCATCGGCTCGCCGGGCTCGAGTGCGGCAGCTGCCACGGCGACTCCCGACCGGGACCGGCGACGCCCGAGCACGATCCGGCCAGCGCCTGCGTCGACTGCCACACCAACCAGCGCTCGCAGCGGGCGCCCCACGCCGCCCTGCTCGCCAACCAGAGCATGCGCTGCACGACCTGCCATCAGATCCACACGGCGATGGGCGGCGTCGCGTTCGTGCCGGGTGAGCCGGCGATCCGCTGGCGCAACGGCAGCGAGGGCCCGCTCCCGCAGCTCGAGCCGATCGGCGAGCAGGGCTGGACGGGGCGCGAGTCAGCCAGCGTCGCGTTGGTCGAGCTCTCGGCCTGCTCGACCTGTCACGACCCCAAGCGCGCCGACGATCCCATGGCTCACTGCGCGCTGGGTGATCGTCGCGGACCAACCGACGCGGCCGTGTGCTTCGACGAACACACGCCGCTGCTGGTCGCCGCGGGCACCGAGCGCGCGGCCCTGTGGGAGCTCAGCCGCGAAGCCGCCGCGATCGAAGCTCCAACCGACATCGCGCCGTCGAGCCGGGGCTGGCTGGCGCCGCTTTGGTGGCTGAGCGCGAGCTTGGGCGCGGGCGGCCTGGGCTTGGTCGCGGCGCGGCTGTGGGCGCGCCGACGCGACCGTCAGCAACTAGCGACGCTGGCCAAGCTCGCCCAGGATCAAGCCGGCACCCAGGCCGACGCCTCGCTGCGCCCGGCCGCGCGTCGTCGGCTCCCCACGATCGACACGACCACCTGCATCGGCTGCAGCGCCTGCGTCGACGCCTGCCCCTACGACGTGCTGGAGATGCGGGCCTACGTCGCGGTCGTGACCAAGCCCGATGACTGCTGCGGGCTCACGCTGTGCGAGCAACGCTGCCCGAACGGCTCGCTGGTCATCAGTGAGGGCGAGCGCATCGCCGACCTCCCCCGCATCGACGACGCGCTCGCGGCCACTGGTGCCCCGGGGGTTCACCTCGCGGGCGACATCACGGGGCTCCCGCTGATCCGCAACGCGATCAACCAAGGCGCCCACGCGGTCGCGGCGATCGCTGCGTCCTTGCCCGGCAGCCAACGCGGCGGCGAGGCGCTCGACCTGATCATCGTTGGCGCCGGCCCAGCGGGGATCAGCGCCGCGCTCGAGGCCGAGCAGCAGCGCCTGCGCTACGTCGTGCTCGAGCAGGCAACCGCGGCCCAGAGCATCCGCAGCTTCCCGCGCGGCAAGCTGGTCTTCGATCAACCGCTGGGCATGCCGATGGTCGGCGAGCTGTGGCTGCGCGAGTCAACCAAGGAGGAGCTGCTTGGCAAGTGGCTGCGGATCATTCGTAGCCACGAGCTGCAGATCCGCGAGGGCGTGCGCGTGCACGGCTGCGAGCAGCTTGGCGGCGGGCGCCTGCGCGTGCTCGCCAGCGGTCCAGAGGGCGAAGCCATGCACTTCGACGCCGCGCGGGTGCTGCTCGCGTTTGGGCGGCGCGGCTCCCCCCGCATGCTCGACGCGCCGATCGCCGACGCGATGCTCGACCACGTGCACTACACCCTCGCCGACGCGCGCAGCTTCGCGGGTCGCACGGTCTGTGTGGTTGGGCTTGGCGACGTCGCCATGGAGGCCGCGATCGGGCTGGCCAACCAACCCGACACGCGGGTCACGATCAGCTACCGCGGAGCCGACTTCACCCGCGGCAAGCGACGCAACGTCGACGAGCTGCGCCGCCTGATCCAAGCGGGCCGGGTCGAGATGCTGTGGCGCACCGAGGTCGTCCGCGTCGAGGCCGGTCGCGTGCAGCTGAAGCAGCTCGGCCCCACGAGCGAGCGAGCCCCGTTCGTGATCCGCGAGGTCGACTCGGTGTTCGTGCTGATCGGCAACATCGCGCCGACCAAGCTGCTCGACGCGTTTGGCGTGGGGACGATCGGCAGCGGATGACCGCTACGGGATCGCGCGCATCAGCGGCTGGGTCTTGCGAGCGCCCATCGCGACCTTGTGCTCGCCATCGAGCGCAGCCTGGGCCCACACCATGGCGTCGGCGCGCTCGTTGAAGAACCCGTAGGGGACCGCGGGCGGCTGCAACGCGTACAGCGCCCGCACCCGCTCGCGCGTCATCGTGCCAGTCACGAACGCGATCCCGCGGTGCAGTTGACCGATCGCCTGGGCGCGGCTGAGCTGCCACCGCTGGCTTGGCACCTCGACGACCCCAAGGCCCGGCGCGCTGCCATCGACCACCATCGCGAAGGGCTTGCCCCTCGCGAGGTTCGCGTCGAGGCTGCGCAGGTAACTAGCGAACTCATCCTCGCCAAGGCGTCCACCGAGCACGAACACTGACACCATGGGACTCACTGTCGACATGCCTTCATGCATGACACGTTTTACAAAAAGTGTATAGAAAATTCGCGAGCGCGGATCCACCCGAAATTCGACGAGGAGACCGCTACCTACCAGTTTCCCCCAGTGGGACGGCCACCTACAAATGAGCGTACTTAAGTCCAATTGATGTTATCACCAGTCCCGAAAATGGTTGATTTCCCCCACCCAGAGTTCGGTTCGTCGCGATGCTTTGTCATACCGACCACATCTTTCCAATGGATGTTGGATATTTGAGAAGTATGTCAGCCCACCAAGTCGGCACGTCGGCGGGGCGAATCGCCCCAGGGTGCTGGGGCTGGACCCACCCGACCCAAAGATCTCTCGCACGCGAGCAGATCTCCCCTGCCCCGATCGCACGCGAAACTTGCGCGGCGCAGCGCTCGCTTGTCGGGCCCCGACCAAGGCGATACACCCCCGGCGATGCGCCCGTGGGAGACCCTCGCCGAGGCTGACGCGCCCGATCGACAGCGCCTCGAGCTGCGTCGCCGCGGCCACGAGTACTTGATCCGCGCGGGGGGCTGGGATCTGATGTCCAGCCGCGACGATGACTCGGCTCGGGCGCTCGCGACTGTCGGCTGCGGGGCGCTGTCCAAGCGCGCTGGCGTGCGCGTGCTGATCGGTGGGCTTGGCATGGGCTACTCGCTCGCGGCGGCGTGCGAGCTGCTCGATCCCGACGCGGAGATCGAGGTCGCCGAGCTGGTCCCGGCGATCGTCGAGTGGAACCGGGGGCTGATCGCGGAGCTCGCGGGTCGGCCGCTCGATGATCCTCGCGTCCGGGTCTACCAGGGCGACGTCGTCACGCGGATCGAGCAGGTCCGCGATCACTTCGACGCGATCCTGCTCGACGTCGACAACGGACCCGACCCGCTCGCCCATGATCACAACGCCCGACTGTATGGCGACGCGGGGCTGCGCGCGGCTCATCGGGCGCTGCGAAAGGCGGGGGTCCACGCGGTGTGGTCGTACTCGGACGCCGGCAACTTCGCGCGAAAGCTTGGCCGCGCGGGGTTTGAGGCTTCTGTGCACCCGGTTGCGAACCATGGGCGTGATCGCGGTCGCACCCACGCGATCTGGCTTGGGCGGAAGCGTTAGCAGGGTCGCTCGGGAGCACGGCGTCGGACCTGCTCGCCGAGCGAGCTCGGTCTCTGCGTTCATTGCCGCACCTCGCCTGTGTCGGCTGGGACACCCCCTTCGGGAGCCCGACCTTCACACCGGGCAGCCTCGCGTAGTCGGGCCCACATCGCTGGCACATGCTCGGCGATCGTCCACGCATCGAGGCGCACGAGCGCCTCGAACCGCGACAGGGGCAGCGTGCAGCTCGAGCCCTCGCCTTGGTGCTCATGCGTCAGAGTGACCGAACAGATCATTGGCTCGTGCCGCAGCTCGAGTGTCTCGCCCCACGCCTCGACCCGCTCCGTGTCCACGCTCGAGTCGCCAGCCTGCACGGCCGCGCGGTCGAGCTCCCGCAGCAGGGTGCTCCAGTCGCCGCCGCCGGTGTTCCACGTCTGCTTGCTCGTGCCCGATACCAAGCTCACGAATTGACTGGAATCAGCTCCCGGATCGAGCCGCCCCGGCACCAGCAGCTGGCGGAGCTCGTCGACGCACGCACCCGCGAGCTGTCCCCCCCCAGACGAGATCGCCGTGGCCGTAGCGCAGTGGGTGTGCCTCGTCGTCCGGGCCGCACGGCCGGGTCTACGTTCATGGACTTCAAACGCGCCTGGCGGCTGTCAACGCGCTGAGGATCGAGCGCGACATGCTGACCCAGCGGGGTCGCCACGCAGACACAGCGGACGTCGGTCGCCTGCAAGTCGATCTCTACGAACGCTCGAGCGCACAGAAGATATGGCATCGACATCCGCTTGGGTGAGCTCAGTAGCGTCACCCTCGAAGGCATGAAGGCAACGGTCAGGGCCACCAAACGAGTCGTTAGGACACCACAGGCTGCCATGTCTGAATTTGAGGTGGATCTCCTCAAACTGCATCCAGATGCCGTATCGGTCGATTTTTTCGACGTGTCGATCGGGTATGCTCTGCCCGAGGAGAACCCCCCGACCGTGATCGAGCCAAGTGTGATCCTGCGCTACGCGCTGACATTCGTTCACAACGGGGAACAGCCGATGGTTTCGCGAAGCGAAGCAGTGAGTCTGTCGCTGGTGTCGCCGCTGCTACATCCACTCTCGCTGTCGGCTCGGGGATCCACCCCCGCACCCGGTGATGCCCGACATGATCCATAGGGGGGCCGGGGTCCTGACGGCCCCGCTGCTGCTCATGCTCGTCGGTTGTCTAGACACGACCGAACCGCCAGATGACGGGCCCTGTGAGTACGACCTCCAGGCTCTAGCATCCACGGATCCAACACCGTGGGGGGTCCCCGTCAGTGAGGAGCTGGCGAGACTCACGGGGCCCTATTCGGGGACGTGGACATGGTCTCCGAGCACCGAAGAGATCGACATCGAGAACGCAGACGCAGTGTTGGAGGCCGAGGCCACCTTCGAATTAGACGAGAGCAGCTACCGGATCAATCGCCACATCGGAGGAGGTGCTGGCGTGGCATGTGCTGGAGATGCCGTCCAAGCCGACGGCGTGCTCTCGTTCGCCGACTCCGATGGCGTGACGTTCGTGTCCATCCCCATCACCGTCGAGCGGACGAACGACCAGCCGGTCTATCAAGTCCAGACTCAGCTCTCGCCGATCTCCGTGTTCTCGTCGGGGCTCACCGAGCTGGTGGAAGTCAGCGAAACGTCAATCCGAGGGCTGATCAACTGGGGCCTCGAGGGGGAGTCGCTGCACGCGACCTTCGAGTACACGGGACAGACGATTGGACCAAGCGGCGGTCAGGGCTTCATTGTTAGCGTAGCGAAGTTCGAGTAGGAGGGCTTGGCCTGACCCGGGCGTTCTACGGGGTGATCTCGGAGGTCGAGATCGAGGTCAGCCAACCGGCGGCGGCAGCTCGTCGCAGGAGTCTTGAATGACCGACAGCGCCTGATCCAGCGCCTGCGACAGATCCCCCTGGCAGATGTCCCCCAGCACCCCATTGGGCGCGAGGTTGGTGAATTCATGCAGGCTCGGCGCAGCCGTCGCGCTGCCAAAGTTCGAGTTACAGCTACCATTTTGCGGACCGGCGATCGTCACGACCACGTAGCGATCTTCACCCTGGGCGAATTCGTCGAGCGCGAACTTGGTGTCGGCCGGCGAGGTCGTGGTGTTGATCGCGTCGTCGTCTTCGTCGGTCAGGATCACGATCACGAACAGCGACTGGTCCCCGCGATAGAACCCCTCGTTGACCCCACCCTGCGCTGACTTGGCGATGAACAGCTCGATCGCGTCGAGCGGCCGCTCTTTCCCAATGTCGCTACAATTATTGCACGAGCTCTTGGGCAGCGGCGCCGCGCAGCTGAACGTGTCGGACACGGTTGGCGCGGGGCCGTCGATCCACAGCTTGCCCTGCATGTCGCAGTTGGGCCACAGCCCGCCGCCGCCTTGGCCATCGTAGAGCGCGCCGTCCAAGCCAAAGGTTGACTGGCCCTCGAGGTTGTTGACGATCGATGAATTGGTCATACCCAGGCGATACCCGAGCGCCGCCGTCATCGGATCATTCACGTAGTCATCGAGCACCTGCACGAAGCTGGGAAAGTTCGCGTTGAGGTTGTCCTTCTCCGCGCTCATCGACGCCGAGATGTCGACGATGAACAGCACGTCGATGTACTGACAGCCTTCGTCACCGCCGGGCCCATCGTCGACGCCGGTATCTGACGGCAGCACGTCGAGCTTGGGCCCGCCGTCTCCGTCGCCGTCTCCATCACCGGGATCGCCGTCGCCGTCGCCGTCGCCGCTCGTGGGGCCAGATTCTTGGCCAGATCCTTGGGTCCCCGACTCGTCCGTGCTCGCGCCAAGGGTGACGCCCGCGTCGGCGCCGGTGAACACGCTGCTCTCGTCGTTGGTGTCAGGGGAACAGGCGAGCACAACGAGCGCGCAAGGGACGAGGAGTGATCGACGTGGCATGGGAGGCTCCGGCAGGCGTATTTGTACGATTCGTTGGCTTGGCGCGGGGGATTGTTGGAATTAAACAGCCGCGATTACGTGCGCACACGAATCCATGCCTGTGTGACACTATCTCGATGCGCCAGCTCCACTCCACATCAATCTGCGTCCTCATCGTCACGCTGGCATTTGGTGCTCTAGCCTGCAAAAAGAACGAGCCAACCGCGGCGCCAGAAGACGACACCTGGATGCCCGACGAGAGCCTCGAGCCTACGGCGACCCCGACCCCGGCCGCCGCCGCGCCGGAGCTGTCGGAGGAAGAGCGGCTCGAGCAAGCCAAGGCGCTCTACATCGAGGCCGAGCAAAAAGCGGCGGCCGAGGACTGGCCGGCGGCGGTCGAGCTCTATGAGCAAGCGTACTTCTTGGTCCCCGGCAAGCATGGGTTCGCGCTCAAGGTCGGGACCTCGGCCGACAAGGCTGGGGACTGCAAGAAGGCGACCCAGTACCTCGAGCACTTCGTGACCTACGCCGAGCCCGACAAGTACGGCGACGATCTGAAGCAGGCCAAGAAGATCCTCGCGGCCTTGAACAAGCAGGGCTGCGACTGACACCGCAGGCCGTTCTAGCGGCCGAACACGACCGACTCGCGGCGAAACATCCACGCGGTCAGCCACACGCAAGCGGCCGCGACCACCAGCGCGCTGAGCATGGGCAGCAGGTAGTCGAGCGCGGTCGCTGCCCCCCCGCCCAGCAGCTGCTCGACGACGATCTGCTGCCCAACACCGGGGATCAGCAGCGCGCCGATCGAGCGCTCGAGCCCGGTCATCATGCCGATCACCGCGGGCACCATGGGCACGAACACCAGCAGCGAGATGTAGGTCTGGGCCTCTTTGAACGAGCGCGCGAAGCTGGCGACGAGGACCTGCAGCGCCGCAGCCATCAGCGCCATCGGGGCGGCCGCGAGCAGCACGCCGAACAACGCGGGCACCCGCAGATCCAGGCTCAGGCCCAGATCGCGGACCGGCGTGTACTCGAGCACGGCCACGCACGCGACCAGCGTGAGGATCACGCAGCCCAGCGCAAACGCGACGGCGGCGAGCCACTTGCCAACTACGATCGCCGAGCGCGACACGGGATTGAGCAGCAGCGGTTCGAGCGAGCCGCGCTCGCGCTCGCCAGCGGTCGCGTCGACGGCGAGCTGCATCCCACCGATGAAGGTCGCCATCAGCACGAACATGGGCACGAACGCGAACACGCTCGCGGCCAGCTCTTGATCGCTGGCGACCTCGACCTCGGCGACGATCACGGGATGCATGACCTCGGGATCGATCCCACGCGCGAGCAAGCGCTGGCTGGCGAGCTCTTGGCCGTAGTAGCCGAGCAGCTTTTGTGCGTGGCCGATCGCGGCGCGGCTGTCATTGCGCGAGCCATCGACGATCAGCTCGATCTTCGCCGGGTTTCCCTCCGCAAGGCTGGCTGCGAAGCCCTCTGGGACGCTGACCACGAACGGCACCTCGCCGTCGCGCACGGCCTCGCGCGGGTGCTCGGGCGCGGCGACGACCTCGACGCCGTGCGCCTCGAGCCACTCGACGAGCTCGGGGGCCCGGTCCGCGGCCATGACCGGCATGGGTACGTCGGCGGCGTCGCGCTGCTTGTCAGCCATGAACCCAAACAGCAGGCCCGAGAGCAGCGGACCCAGCAGCGGGTAGAGCAGCGCCGAGAACAGCGCCCGACGATCGCGGACGCCGTCGAGCAGCTCTTTGCGCAGCACGATCCGAACCGCCGTCAGCCATCCGTTCATGGCGTTCATGGCGGTCATGATGGCGCCTCCGCGTGGGTCTGGGCCCGGTGATCGTCGATGCCGGTCAGCTCGACGAAGGCGTCCTCGAGATCCACGTGCCCGCTGAGCTCGCGCAGCTCGTCGGGGGTCCCGCGGGCGACCACGCGACCCCCAGCGACCAACACGATCACGTCGCACAGGGCCGAGACCTCTTGCATCACGTGGCTGGAGAACAGCACGCACTTGCCCTCGTCACGCAGCTCGCGGATCAGCTTGCGCACGGCCCGGGTGCTCATCACGTCGAGGCCGTTGGTCGGCTCGTCGAGGATCACGTTGTTGGGACCGTGGACGAGCGCCCGCGCCAGCGAGACCTTCATGCGCTCGCCCTGTGAGAAGCCGGCCGCGCGGCGATCCGCGATCCCGCCCATGTCCAGACGCTCGATCAGCGCGGCGATGCGCTGCTCGAGCGCGGCGCCGCGCAGGCCTTGCAGCTCACCGAAGTAGCGCACGTGCTCGCGGGCCGTCAGGCGCGGATACAGACCGTGGGCGTCGGGCAGCACGCCAACCTTGGCCTGGGCCCCGAGCGGGTCGGCGATGACGTTCACATCGTCGATCTGCACGGTCCCGGCGTCGGGCCGCATCAACCCATAGAGCAGCCGCAAGGTGGTTGTCTTGCCAGCCCCGTTGGGCCCGAGCAAGCCGGTGACGCGGCCGTCCTCGGCGCGCAGCGAGACCTCGTGGACCGCGGTGACGTCCCCAAACCGTTTGCGCAGGTGCTCGGCGACGATCATGTCAGGGCCTTTGCAGCAATTGACCTTGGGCGAGGATGCCCCCGATCGGTTCAACTGGTTCTGGTTTTGCTGGCGGGGCCGCGGGCACGGACACGCTCGCTTGCCACGGCCCATTCGGACCCAAGAACGCCCGCGGCCGGGTCAGCGCGTGGAGGCAGGCGGGATCGAGCCCGGCGGGATCCGGGTTGGCGAAGAAGCCGGCGATCAGCTGGGGCGCGCAGCCATGGTGCCACACCCCATGACTGACAGCCCCAACCTCGACGTGGCGCGCGTTGCTGAGCTGCGCTTCGACCTGGGCGCCGAACGCAGGCGGGGTCACGGGATCGTAGCGGCCCGACAACAGCAAGGTCGGGATCGAGGAGGCCACGGGCTGATGGAAGTCCGCGTTGATCGTTGCGTGGGGCCAGACCGCGCACGCTTGCTCGAGCTGCTCGAGGGCGTGATCGGTGAAGGTCTCGAGCCCGGCCGTGGCCGCGCGACGGGTGGCCTCGTTGACCGCCGCGAGCTGCTCGGCGCAGCTGACCGACAGGTACAGGCCCATGCTCATGGTCTTCGACGAGCTGGCCATGCGCAGGCCGACCGCGGCCAACGGGCCATAGTCACCCGCGTGCGCGCGCTCGATCAGCAGTGGCACCAGCGCCGTCGTGCTGCTGCTGTAGAGCGCCCCGGCCAGCACTTGCGTGAACCCGGCGGCGGTGATGTCAACCTGGACCTGCTCGCCCGTGCGCGGATGTTCGAGCCGCTCGAGCACGCGGTTTTGCTCGAGCTCGGTCAGGACCTGCGCCAGCTTGCGCTCGAGACCTGGGTAGGCGCCCGCGCACGCGGGTTGCTCGCGACAGTCGGCGAACACGAGCTGCATCGCCCGCTCGGTGTTGGCCGGCGTGCCAAGCAGCACCTGCTGATCGAGGGGCGCGACGCCGTCGAGCACCACGCTGCGGAGCTGGTCGGGGTAGCGCCGCATGTAGACCTGCGCGACCAGGCTGCCGTAGGAGATCGCTAGCAGGTTGATCGGCCCGTAGCCGAGCGCCGCGCGGACCTCCTCGAGATCCTCGACCATGCGATTTGTCGTGTACTGGGTGAGATCGATCTGATCGGCTTGATCGGCCGCGTAGCTGTCTAGGCAGGCCTGCAGCCGCGAGACCTCGAACACGCCGCCCAGCAGCTCCGAGAGATCTTCGGGATGCTCGACGTCACACGCGAGCGGCCCCGACTCGCCGGTGCCGCGGACGTCGACGAACACCATGTCGCGGTCACGACGGATCGCCCCGAACTTGTGCAGGATCATCCCGGCGAGCGACGCCGCGCCCTGCCCCGGACCCCCGGCCAGCAAGAACACCGGATCGCTAGCCGGCGTGCGCGTGGTCGCGGGCGCGACCAGGATCGCCAGCTCGATCGTCCGACCGTTGGGCGCGTCACGGTTCTCCTCGACGTGCAGGACCCCGCACTTGGCCTCGACCGAGGCCACGCCGCAGTCCGTGAGCTCGATGCTGGGTGCCGCGCGCGGCTGGTCGCCCGCGCTCGAGCCACACCCCGCCAGCGCCATGCCCAGAGCGAGCGTCGCGACGCGCCGAGTTCGTGCGGGCAGGCGCATGGACAGGCGACCGTACCACGCCATCAGCGTCACGCTGACAGCTCGAAGTCCGCCCGACATCCCCCGCTTGGACCCGCGCGCGTTCGGCTTGGTTTCCCGACCGGCCAGGCGTGTGCGCGGCTCCACACCCGCTGACAACAATGGTACCCAGCGCCTGCCCATGTCCGATCCGAGCTATCTCGCGGCGCTCGAGTTCCTCGCCACGCTGCTGCCAGAGCTCGCGGCATCCGAGGCTGCGCAGCCTGTCCGGCCGCCGGTGCCGCTCGATCGCGCACAGGCGCTGGTCCCCCCGCTTGGCGCGAAGGCCCGCCCGCTGCCTGAAGTGCTGGCGTCACTGCGAGCGCTGGCCCTGAACACACCACTGACGACCACGCCGCAGTTCTTCAACCAGCTGTTTGGCGGCCGCGATCCGGCAGCCACGGCCGCCGACATGATCACCGCGCACCTCAATGTCTCGATGTACACCTACAAGGCCGCGGGGCCGCTGGTGTTGGTCGAGAACGCGCTGATCGAGCACATGCTGGCGATCGCGGGGTTCACGGCCGGCGAGGCCACGTTCACCAACGGGGGATCGCTGTCGAACCTGTTGGCTGTCGCGCTGGCCCGCAACGAGGCCCAGGCCCGGCGCGGTGACCCGGACCCGGACCCGGACCAGGCGGGCCAGTGGACGGGCAAGTGGGCGCTGTACACGTCGGCCGAGGCGCACTACTCGATGCCCAAGGCCGCGACGATCCTCGGGCTTGGCCGGGGTGCCGTCCGGGTGATCGAGATCGACGAGCAGGGCCGCATGATCCCGGCAGCGCTCGCCGCCCGCCTGCGCGCCGATCTTCAGGCCGGTGTCCGGCCCGTGCTGATCAACGCGACCCTGGGGACCACCGTGATGGGCGCCTTCGATCCGCTCGAGCCGATCGCCGAGATCGCCAACCAGCACGGGATCTGGCTCCACGCCGATGGCGCTCTGGGCGGCTCGCTGTTGCTGTCGCGCGAGCGCAGGGCCCAGCTGTTCGCCGGGCTCGAGCGCTGCGACTCGCTGACCTGGGACGCGCACAAGCTCATGGGTGTGCCGCTGACCTGCTCGGCCTTGCTGCTGCGCGAGCCGGGGCTGCTCGATCGCCACCTTGGCGAAGACGCCCACTACCTATTTCAGACCGACGAAGACCAGCTCAACCCGGGGCTGCGCTCGATCCAATGCGGCCGACGCAACGACCCACTCAAGCTCTGGGCCGCGTGGCAGCACCACGGTGACGACGGCTACGACGCCCGCTTCGCCCAGCTGTTTGCCCTGCGCGATCACGTCGTCGCGCGGATCGATGCCCACCCAGACCTCCGCATGAGCCACGCGCCGCAGAGCCTCAACGTGTGCTTCGAGATGGACGGCGTGTCGAGCGAGCAGCTGTGCCTTCAGCTCAACCAGCGCGGCCTCGCGGTGGTCGGCTACGGCCGCGTGAACGGGCGCGACACGATCCGCTTGGTCATCGCGAACCCCGCGCAGACGAGCGCCGTGCTCGACCAGTTCCTCGAAGATCTCGTCGCCACGGGCAGCGAGCTGCGCCGCGCCAGCAGCTGACTCTCGCCCCGAGATGTGGGCCCGCCCGACTGCTCTCGTGAGATTGACTACATAAAAGACAACCACGCGCGGTGACCCGAATGGTCACCTCGCGCATTGGCCAATGTGGAGACCGCGTTTCACCCGCAGGCTCATGAAGTGGCTGAGGTAGGTCTAGCGACTACCTTACTGACCTCTGGTGCCAGACTGTTCTAGTACAGTTTGGCCCCGCTACTATTGATTAGAACATTGGCCTTTCGGCCAATTGATGGCCTCATGACCGCACCAGAATGCCCCACTCCAGTATGGGGGTGGCCAGCATCTTCAAGCGTGGCTGTAGACGTGAGTCTTGGTTGTGTTATCTAGCGGGCGCCTTGAACTCCGATAACTCGGCGATTTCGCTGGAATTACGGACTTTGCGCACTCTCGGCATACATCCCCCCACAGCCGAACATTACAGCGGGGACAAACTGTCCCAAAATGCACCCACTGGCGAACGCGTGGTCCACGTGAATTCACCCGAGCTCCAAACTGGGGTTGGCAGCCCCCAAGCTGATTGCCCTTGCCTCTCAGGTCGCGCGATGCACGCAAACCAAACAGTCGCCATTCTCGACGTCGACGGGACCCTGTTCCCCGGCGCGTTGGGGGTCGAGCTGCTGCGCGAGCTCATGCGCGCGAAGGCATGCAACATGGCACCCGCCGAGCGAGTGCTCGAGATCCTCGCGGGGCACAGGGGCGGGACGATCGAGTTCTCGAGCATGGCCTCGCGCGCCTACGGGGCGTTCGCAGAGGCGCTCGCCGGGCGCGAGTGCGCAGTGATCGAGGCCCACGCCCGCGCAGTCTGGGCGGTCCAGCGCGAGCGCCTGTTCGAGTTTGTGCCTGCGTTGATCTCGAGCCTTCGCGCGCGCGGCTACTCGCTCATGCTGATCTCGGGCAGCCCGCTCGAGATGATCCGGCTGGTCGCCGATGGGCTCGCGATCGGCGAGGCCCATGGCGCGGTGTTTACCCGCGAGCACGGGCGCTACACGGGGACGATCGATCTGTCTTCGGGCGTGCCCGGCGAGAAGGCACGAATCTTCGCTGACGCGACCGTCGACCGTGGCCTGAGCCTGCGCCACTGCTTTGCGATCGGCGACTCGATCACCGACGCCGCGCTGTTCGAGCGCGTCGGGCTGGCGCTGGCCTTCGAGCCCGCGCCCGAGCTAGCGGAGATCGCCCACGAGCGCGGCTGGGCGACTGCGACGCAGACCAACGTGCTCGCGCAAGCGATCGCGCTGCTCGACTCCACCACCGCGCCTGTCCCCAACCCACGAGACCTTCCATGCTGACTTCTTCTTTGATGTCCGTTCGCGCCATACCCCCACGCCCCAGGCTCGACCAAGGTGTACTCGAAGCGCGAGACGTGCTCGCGCATCGGGTGCTGGACAGCATCAACGGCGACGGGGCGATCATTGGCGAATGCAAGAGCCGCGCGCTCGAATCGGCGCTGGCGCTGTGTCTGCTGCAGCGCCTGGACATGTACCCAGCCGCGCGCGAGCGCATCGTTGGCTACCTGCAAGGGCTTTGGTTTCACGACGACCTCGACCCTTTCCATCACGCGCTGACGGCCAGCGTGCTGGGCTGGGACGCCCGCATCACCCCGGCCGAGGCGGTCGACAACTACCTCGAGGGCTTCGAGCACTTCACCTCGGATCGCAAACGGATCTTGTTCACGGTCGTGCTGGGGGCGGTCAGCGGACTTCGGCTCGATCTGCCGCTGACCGAGCGAGACTTCGCCGCCAAGCCCCCGCACCAGCGCTGGGTGACCGTGCTGATGCGCGCGCTCAAGGTCCTGTACTTCGCTGGCCGTGGGGAGCCAGAGCGGATCAGCGACGAGGACGTGAGCACGCTGCTCGCAACCTTGGAGTTCGACGCCAACGGCACCTGGGAGCAGTACCTGCTCGGCCACTTGCTCACGCTGCTCGCCCTCAACGAGCTCCCGGCCCACGCCGCGATCGTCCGGCGCTCCGCCGCCGGGCTGCTTGGCCACCAGCGTGAGGACGGCGGGTTCTCGTTCATCACGCGCATGGAGATCTTTGCGACCGCGACCGCCGGGCTCGGCCTGGTTGGCGCGGGCCTCGACCCCCAGGGTCTGTACCCGGCCGCCGACTTTCTGGTTCGCCACCAGCAAGCCGACGGCGGCTGGGGCTACGCGCAGGGCGTCCGCCAGACCGACGTCGACGACACCGCGTACTGCGTCGAATTCCTGCGCGCGCTCGACCCGTTCCGCTACGGAGCGGCGCTCGCCCACGCAGAGCAATACATGCTCAGCATGCAGAACTCCGACGGCGGGTTTCCCACCTTCACCCGCGGGGCCAGCTCGGAGGTCGCGATGACAGCCGCGGTCCTCAACGCGCTCGCGCCCAGCAAGAATCGCTACCCAACGGTGTTCCGCCGCGGCGTCGAGTTCATCATCGCCGGCCAACACACCGACGGGACCTTCGAGCGCAGCTGGAGCTGTGCCCACTCGAACGCGATCTTCCGCTCGCTGCTGGCGATTCAGGCCCTGAACGTCGGCATGTCCGAGACCGACCGCACCGCCGCCGAGCGCCGGGCGTTGTCGTATCTGCGCCTCTCCCAGAATGAGAATGGTGGTTGGGGACACGTGATCGGCGATGATAGTGATCCCATTAGCAGTGCTTACGCGCTTATCACGCTAAGCCACTTCGACGCCGAATTCACGATTGGCCGAGGCGTCAACTACCTCGTTGACCAGCAACAATGTAATGGTGGCTACCTGTCGAGGCCCGATGGATCGGGACCGCGACCGATCGCCTACGACGTCCCTGTGCTCGCCGATCACTTTGCGCTCATTGCGCTAGATCACGTGGTCTCGACCCACCCCCACACGCTGTAGGTCGATCTACGCCGACAAGCCCAAAGTCGCCCCCCAAGCCGGGCTTTTCTGGCACACTGGCCGCAGTCGAACGGACAACGCATGGGCGAGTGCGTCTTCAAATGGTTCAAAGACGGGGATCTGATGGTCGCCGTAAATACGGCAGGCAACATCAGTGATGAGGTCTGGGACGGCTTCATCGCGGAGCTCAGCGCCGAAGACTTCAGCCATTACATCGGCTGCAGCCTCGGAATTCTCGAGGTCTCCGCCGCCCAGCGCAAGCAGGCTGCCCTCGCGCTGCGCAGCAACAAGGTCTCCGTTGCAATCGTCACCGACGACGTGCTCGTCCGGGGTGTCGTCACGGCCGTCTCGTGGCTTGGTGCCAACGTCAAGTCGTTCGCGTGGAAAGACTTCGATCGGGCGCTCGAGCGGCACGGGATCGAAGATCGCAAGCAAACAACGATGCCGCAGATCGAGCGCCTGTGCACAGAGGCGATCGCCGAAGCCGAGGCCCGCAAGCGCAAGCGCCGAGAGCTGCTTCAGCGCTGACCGCCGCGGATGCGTCGCCACAGCTTGCTCGGTAGCGCCCACAGCAGGGCTGCGCCGGGGTACGCGAGCGCGCGCAAGATCGCGACGTAGGTGAAGAAGCCAATCGGGATCACCACGGCGAGCCCGGCCACGCGCAGGGACCAGCCAAACCCGGCCTGGCCGATGACCTGCTCGACCCCGTACCAGGCCACGAACACCACGCCGCCAAGCACCGCGTTGGCTACCAGCAGCGCGGCGAGCTGGCGCAGGTCCACGCCCGGCAGCGCCCCCACGGCGCGGCGAAAGCCCAGGCGCAACACCGTGATGTTGACCAACGCACCGATCGTGGTGCCAAGCGCGAGACCTGGGGCACCGTAGGTCTCGTAGGTCGCCGCGTTGAACCCAATCGTGACGGCGACCGCAGCGAACGAGGCGAGCAGCGGGAGCCGGGGTCGGTCGAGCCCGTAGAACACTGGCGCGAGCACCTTGACCAGCCCGTAGGGCAGCAGCCCCAGCACGTAGGCGCTGAGCACCATCGCGGTCGCCGTTGCCTCGGCGTCGCTGAACGAGAAATACAGCACGCGCACGACCGGCTCGGCGAGCACCACCAAGCCCACGGTGCTCGCCGTCATCAGCATCCACACGGCGCTCACCCCTTCGCCTGCGCTGGCCGCGAAGGCGCGCATGTCCTGCTTGGCCACGTCCTCGCTCACGCGCGTCGTCGTGACAGTTGCGAGCGCGACCGAGAACACCCCGATCGGCAGGTAGAACACACGAAACGCGTAGCTCAATTGCGCGATCGGGCCGTCGCCCAAATTTGCCGCGAACCGGGTGTTGACGAACACGTTGATGTTCATGGCCGCGAGCCCGATCACCGCGGGGGCCATCAGCCGCACGATCCGGCGGACCCCCGGGTGCGAGGTCAGCCCGCGCAGCCGCGGGATCGGTCGGTAGCCCAGCCGCCACAGCGCCGGGAGCTGCACGGCCGCCTGGACCACACCCGCGCCCAAGGTTGCGGCGCTCCACACCACGATCCCGGTCGCGTCGGCGGGGTCGATCACCAGCAGGGCTGCGCCAGCGAGGATGCTGACGACGTTGAACATCGCGGGCGCCCAGGCCGGCGCCATGTAGTGCTTTTGCGCGTTGAGCATGCCCATCCACACCGCGCTGACGCTGATCACCGTGAGCAAGGGAATCATCAAGCGGGTCAGCAGCGCGGCCAGGCGCAGCTTCTCGGCAGCTGCGGCCGGGCTCAGCTTGCTGCCCTCGAACCCGTCGGCGATCAGCCAGACGACCTGTTCGGCGAACACGAAGCCGAGCACGCTCAAGCTACCCGTCGCCAGCAGCACCCCAGCGAGGACCAAGTTGCCCAGGCGGTAGGCGGCCTCGTGATCGGGCGCGCCATCTTCGGCCTTGCCAACGAGCGCCGCGAGGAAGGTTGGCACGAACGCGCTGGACAGCGCGCCCTCGGCGAACAAGTCGCGCAGCAGGTTGGGGATTCGAAACGCGACCTGATACGCGTCGGCGATCGCCCCTACCCCGAACAGGTGCGCGAACAGGACCTCTCGCACGAGCCCGAGCACACGCGAAGCGGCCACGGCGATCGAGAGCTTGCCGGAAGTTCGGAGAGTTTCGGGCACGGGCGGTTGGCTGGAGTCTGACGACGTCTGGCCCCTGGGCGAAAAATCCCGCGGATTTGTAGGCGCTAGTCCCGAGTCTTCAAGGGGGCTTTCAAGAGCCCCTCGCTTCGGCGGCGGAGCCCCCAGACTACTATTGTGGATCTGGGGCTCGATCTGGGGCTCGATCGGGCCAGCGCCCCCCGAGCGCGCGGGGCCACAGCACCTCGATCAAGGACAGCCCGCGGGCCGGCGCGGTCTGCCCGGCGCGGGTCCGGTCGCCGTCGCGCAGCAGCTCGTCGAGGCGGTCCAGGCCAAACTGCCCGCGGCCAACGGCGACCAGGGTCCCGACCAGGATCCGCACCATGTTCTTCAAGAAGGCGTCACCGCACACGTCGAACTCGATCACCGCGGGCGCGTCGGGGGCTTCGATGCGGCCGCAGTCGTGGGCGAGCGGGTCGAGCTCGGCGAGCGTCTGGACCCGCAGCTCGATCGAGCGCAGCCGCCTGACGGTGGTCTTGGCCTGGCAGTCGCTCGCTCGGAACCCGGCGAAGTCGTGCTCGCCGAGCAATCGCTGGGCGGCCTCGCGCATGGGCTCGAGCTCGAGCGGCCGCGGCAGGTGCCACTCGTAGCGCTCGGTCAGCGGATCTCGCAGCGAGGTCGCGCGGATCCGATAGCGGTAGCGCTTGCCCAGATTGTGAAAGCGAGGGTTGAGCGGCACCGCGTCGGGGCTGTCGGCGTCCCAGGCCGCGAGCGCGACCATGTCCCGAGGCAGCTGGGCGGCGAGCCCGAGCAACAGCCCGCGCGGGGGGATCTCGAAGGGCGGATCAAACGCGACGATCTGACCGCGGGCGTGCACGCCGGCGTCGGTCCGGCTGGCGCCTCGGGTCAGCAATGCTTGCTTGTACAGCCGCGACAGCGCGCGCTCGAGCTCGGCTTGGACGGTTCGCGGCGCGGTGGCCGAGTCCCCGGTGGCGGCCTGCCGCGCGAACCCGTGGAACTCGGTGCCGTCGTAGGCGAGGCGCAAGAGCGTGGCCATTCGCGTGACTCTACCGAACCGGGCGCCGGTCCACGAACGCGTCCGCAAGCGGGTGGAAAGCCCTTGGCCGGGGTCAAAACAGTCGCCGGCGGCAGCGATTCTGCTAGTACGCTGCGGGGTCCGCGAGCAGCGGCCGAGCATCGTGGATTTTCGCAAGACCTACTTCATCCTGCCCAACTTGTTCACGCTGGCCAGCGTGTTCTGCGGGCTCTACAGCATCGTGCTCACCGCCCGGCTTGGCGAAGACGGCGGCACGAGCGACGAAGAGCTGCTCTACAAGGCCGCGCTGGCGATCGTGCTTGGGCTGTTGTTCGACGGCGCCGACGGCCGCATCGCGCGGCTGACCAAGACCCAGTCGGACCTGGGCGTGCAGCTCGACAGCCTCGCCGACGTGATCACCTTTGGGGTCGCGCCGGCGATCTTGGTGTACCGCTGGGGCTTGCTCGAGCTCGGCCGCGTGGGGCTGTTCGTGGCGTTCGTGTTCACCGCCTGCGGGGCGCTGCGCTTGGCTCGCTTCAACGTGCTCGCGATGCGCGAGCAGCAGGCCAAGGCCGCAAACCCGGCCACAAGCGCGACTCCAAACGAGACCGCTGGGGCCCAGTCGGCCGAAGCACCCACCACCGCCGAGACCACCAAGAAGAAGCCCGCGCAGTTCATTGGGCTGCCGATCCCCATCGCCGCCAACATGATCGTCGCGCTGGTGCTGGCCAACCACGCGATCGGGGTGACCAAGGTCAGCAATCACGCCGCGATCGCGGGCTTCGTGCTGGTCTTGAGCTACCTGATGATCAGCCGGGTCCGGTTTCGGTCATTCAAGGATCTCAAGTTCAACAAGCGATCCGTCACGGTCATGGTCTTGGTGCTCGCGATCGCGATCGTGACCTTCCTGCGGGTCAACGGGCCGGCCGTGCTCATCGGCATGCTGAGCTTGTTCGTGGTGTTGGGGCTCGCAGAAGAGGTCGTGTTCTATCGTCGGCGGCGGCGCGAAGAGCTGGCCGAGAAGCGCGCCGACGAGCCCGACGACGACGAGCGCGAGGTCCTCGAAGAGCTCGGCGCCAACGGGTAGGACCGAGCATCATCAATCAGGGCATCGAGCTGGGCGGCGTGCGCGTGCGCGCAGCAAGCCGCCCAACCCAAGCAGCGCGAACACGGCGAGCGACGCGTCGCCTCCGCGCTCGCTCGCGTCCTCGCGCCGGTAGGCCGCGACGAGCTCGAGCTCGGTGATCGAGAGCGCAATCCATGTGGTGATCTGCAACTCGTCGCCCGGCGGGCGGCTACAGACGCACGAGGGCCGTCGCCGCCCGATCCAGCGCGCGGATGTTCGCGTCGAGATCCATCACGACCAGCCCCTCGCTGGTGACGCCCACCAGGTGATCGGCGTCGAGCCAGCGCCACGTGCCTTCGGGCAGCTGCTTGGCTGCGGCCTCGTCCGCGCTCGATCCGAGAACCTGCCCGCCCTTCCACTTGAAGACTGCGCGCGCGCCATCGGGCGCCAGCACTGGACGCTGGATGGCGGCGAAGCCGGCCCGGGGCGACAGCGGCTTGGGCTCGCCGCCAGCGATCGGCGCGACGAGGATCTGGCTGACGCTGGCCTGCAGATCTTCGCCGCTGGAATTCCACGCCATGAAGTCACCCGCGACGTGCATCTGCGCGAACCCGTAGCCCTCGGTGCTGGTGCGCAGCACCTTGGCCGGGCCGGGCTCGATCGAGTACGCGCGCAGCTCATAGTTGGCCTGGCTGACGTGCGCGCTGTCGAGCACGCCCTTCGAGTCTGGCATCCAGCCGTAGTAGCCCTGAATGTGCGCGGCGTGGGTCAGCGCGAGATCGCTGGTTTGCAAGACCGCAAACCCATACTCGAGCCCGGCCGGCATTGGCAGCGGTGACTCTTCTTCATAGCTGGGCTCATCGAGGGCGACGACCAGCGTGGTGCTGTCGGGCGACCACTCCGAAAAGGCCAGCTCCGCCGCGACGATCCACTCATCTTTGCTCGGCGGCATCTTGGTGATCTGGTGGGTCTGCGGGCCCGCGCTCGCAAACTCGGCGATCCACAGATCCGTACCCTGGACGTACGCCAACCACCGACCATCACGCGAGATCGTGGGCGTGGACTCGCCGTGCCCCACCGTGCCGCTGCCGTCATCCTCGCCCGAGACCTCGAGGCCGAGCGCGCGCGCGTTCGTTCCATCGGCCTCGACCCGCCACAGCTGCGATCCGACGTAGTAGACGATCGGGGCCGGAGCCAAAGCCGCCGCTGGCGGAGCGACCGGCTCGGAGTCTTTGGCTGGCTCGGGCGCCTCGGCCGGCTTGGCGTCCTCGGCCGGCTTGGCGGGGGCCTCGGTCTTGTTCGACGGCTTCAGCTCGGGACTTGGGCTCGAGCATGCACCCGCGGACAAGGTCAGGATCGAACAGAGCGCGAGGGTGCGGGTGCGGGCGAGACGGATCATCGCTGCGCAGCATCGGACCGTTGCCGCGAAGGCGCAAGCGCGTCCCAGCCAACGGAGCGCTACGAAGTCCGCACGGGACGCGTGAACAATGACAGCACGGTCACCGCGAGGATCGGCACCAGCGCAGCCAGCAGCGCAACCGAATAGCCGCCGGTCTCGCTTCTCGACAACGCCAGCATTGATGGCCCCAGCGCGCTACCCAGCACCATGCACATCATTTGAGCGCCCGATATCGCGCCGAGGTGCGCGCGTCCAAAGTAGTACGGAAGCGCGACCGTCGACAGGATCACCGAGACCCCACCCGCGACCCCAACCCCACCGATCATCGCCCACTGGGCCACAGGCCCGCCCAGGTTGGCGCTCCCGAGCATGCCAACGGCCTCGGACATCATCATGGCGACCAACAGCCAGCGCATGTCGAAGCGATCCGCGGCGAGGCCCGAGAGCCACACGATCACCATGGTGATCACCGCCATCGGCAAGAACAGCTGCACGACCTCGGCCTCGGCGTAGCCCGCTTCAGCGCCGAGATCCACGATGTGAAACGCGAGCCCGGTCGTCATCAAGGTGTGCAGCGACAGCGCCAGCGTGACCGCCCAAAACGCCAGCGTGCGGATCGCCTGACCACGCGTGACATCATCCCGAGCGGCCGGTTCGTCGGAGGTCTTCAACTTTTGCGGCTCGGTCAGGGGCGCGTCCCCGTCCATGAGCAGGCCACAGCTCTCGGGGTTGTCCCGGTACAGCACCCACACCACGAAGGTCATGCCCACGCCAATCGCCAGCGCCAGCGCCCACCAGGTCTGCCGCCAGCCGATCGCGCGAATGAGCGCGCTAAAGCCGATTGGCGCGATCGCAAATCCAAATCCAACGATCGCCCCGGCGAGCGCGACCACCAACCCACGGCGCCGGGCAAACCACTTGGCGATCATCGTGCGACTGACCATCGTCAGCATGCCCTGCCCCGCCAGCTTCAAGCCAACGAACGCGATCGACAGCAGGCCAAACATGATGGCGACCCGTGGGCCAACCCGCAGGTCCTGCCATTGCCCCAGCGCCTCAGCCAGTGGCGCGGTCGCGGTCAGCATCACCAAGGTCACGCCCAGACCCACGCAGGCGAGCATCGCGGTTGGCCGCGCGCCCCAGCGATCCAACAGCTTGCCGCCATAGGGCAGCAGTAGAGCGCAGCCCACGGTCCCAAGCAGGTAGGTGTTGCTGAGCTGCAGCCGCGTCAGACCGCTGGCCGCGATCAGGTGATCCGTGAACACGGCGAACCCCGTGGTCTGGCCGGGGACGCTAGCGAGGACGCCGAGGATCGCCCCCACGACGATGAGCCAGCCATAGAAAAATGGCAGCCGCCGCGGCGAGATCGGGCGGTCGGGATCGAAGATCAGGCCCAGGCTCGGGGTGGGCGGCGGCTGATCTCGAGACGTGGCGAGTTCTCCGCTCAACGTTGAATCTCGGGCATGGCTGCGGGAGGGTGCCACCCACCGCACGCCAACGCCAGCGGTTGCGGGGCGCGGTCGTGATTGACAGTGGGTCCCACCGCGAGCCCGCTCGCGTCGCGTATAGTTGGCGAGTGCTCCGCTGCTTGTCTTTGTTGCTGCTGACCCTGCCCGCATTGGCGTGCACGGCCCTCAACCCAGCCTTTGATGAGCGCGACAACCTGGTCGAGGACGCGACGAGCGAGGTCGACACTGCGGACGCACCTGGTGACGGCGACGGCGATGACGGCGACGGCGACTCCGACACCGACACAGGTGACACGGAGACTGGCGACGGTGACGGTGACGGTGATCCAGGTCCGTGTGC
>NZ_JMCC02000087.1 GCF_000737335.2 Enhygromyxa salina
CGTGCACGGCCCTCAACCCAGCCTTTGATGAGCGCGACAACCTGGTCGAGGACGCGACGAGCGAGGTCGACACTGCGGACGCACCTGGTGACGGCGACTCCGGCGACGGCGACGGCGACGGCGACTCCGGCGACGGCGACGGCGACGGCGACGGCGATGACGGCGACGGCGACTCCGACACCGACACAGGTGACACGGAGACTGGCGACGGTGACGGTGACGGTGATCCAGGTCCGTGTGCGCCCCCGCCGTTCCTCGATCAATCCTACCCGCCGTACATGGTCAATTTCTTCACCGACATCGAATTCGAAGCGATCGCGGGCTTGGCCAATCTGCCTCCGGGCTGCGTGGCCGTGACCGCCTGTCGAGCCGAGCAGGCGCAGTGCAACGTGCAGTCGCCGTTCCTGGCGCGCCGGTCCAACGGTGGCAACGTCGTCGTCGGCAACTTCGCGGACCCGGCGACCCCGATCAAGCTCGCGTTCGGGCCAGGACCCTCCCCCTGTGGAATGCCGGTCGAGTTCGCCCTCGGCGACGCGCTGAAGCTCGGCGTTGTGTTCAACAGCAACCGCCGTGAGTCGGCCGTGCTGCCGCTGCCGTGCTTCAGCGGCCCCAGCTTGGTGCTGTACGTTGGCAAGGATGGCTCGACCTTCTACGACGAAGAGCTGTTGGAGCCGGCCGCTCTGCAGCAATAGTGGCGACCCTGGCGATTTCATCGCCGCGCCCAGTCAGCACCAAAGTCCGCGCAGCCCGATATGAACCAGATGCAAGCGGCCTATATCGAGCGGTTTGGCGACGACCAGGTCGTACGAGTCGGACCCCGCCCGATCCCCGAAGTTGGCCCGTCGCAGGTCGTGATCGCCGTCCACGCCGCCGCCGTCAACCCGCGCGACTGGCTGCTGCGCGACGGTCGGTACGTGTTTCGTTCGTTGGTGTTTGGATTCCCCAAGATCCTCGGCAGCGACGTCGCGGGGGTCGTGGCCGCCACGGGTGCCCGCGCCACGCGGTTTCAACCCGGCGACGCGGTCATTGCCATGCAGACCACCCTGGGCCAGATGGGCGGATTCGCGGAGTACATGGCCGTGCATGAGGACGCGGTCGCCCACAAGCCGCGCTGCGCCGACCATGCCCACAGCGCGGGGCTATCGGTCGCGGGGCTGACCGCCCTGCAAGCGCTGCGAGACAACGCCCGCTGTGTGGCGCTGTCCAGCGCCAGCTACGCCCGTGCGAGCGGCGGAGGTCACGAGCAGGATCCAAGCGGTCAGCGAAGTTGTTGCGGCTGGGAGCGCTCGGCTTGGCTGAGAAACCAGTCGACGCGACGCAAACTCCCTTGTACGATGATGACCTACATGGGGTATATCGTGCAGGGAACGCTTCACCGGTTCAACTCGGTCACCGAGTTGGTCGCGCGTTGCCACGCACAATTTCCACGTGCCGAGGCGCGCACCGTGAACGAGCGCGATGAGTTCGTCCTGCAGGTCCGCGGTATCGGGGTTGCGTTCGACAGCCTCATCGTCCACTTCGAGGGATCGCGCTGCTACGCGGTGATGTTGCCCTCGGACGGGGCCTTGGACAGAGCCTCGAGCTGCACGTGACCGCCCGCGCCAGCTGAGCTACTCGGCCGCTTTGCGCATCGCTCGGCGCCAGCTCTGGATGTCCGCCTCGAAGCGCTCGAGCTGATCGGCCGGGATCGCGTCACCGACTCGCTCTGGCCGCCCACGCTCGCCGAGCACGTTTGGATCCAGCCGCTCGCCCGCGCGATCGATCAGCTCGATGCGCAGCCGCGGCACGGGCGTCTTGCCAGTCTGTCCGACCAGCGCGAGCACCTCGCCCTGCGCGACGTGATCCCCGGGCGCACGATCACCGATCGTGCGCATCAAGTTCGCGTAGCGAACGCGTCGGCCGTCGCCCAGCTCGAGCTCCATGCTCAGGCCATCGTCACCCGCGAGCCCGACCTCGCGCAGGACACCGTCGGCCACCGCGACCACCGGGACCCCCAGCGGTCGCCGATACACCGCGCCCATGCGGCCATCGATGAACTCGATCGCGGGCGCGAGGGTGGCCCGGGCGTCGGGGTCGCTGGGGTGCCAGGCGAAGGGCGTGCGCAGCAGCTCGCGGCGCATGGGCTTGCCCTCGTAGTCGAAGAATGCCTCGTCGCCACCCTTGGGCTTGTAGCGATAAAAGCCCAGGCGCCCGGCGTGGCCGACATAGCGAATCGCCAGCAGCTTGCCGTAGCGATGAAAGTTGCGGCCCAGGTAGCGCTTCTCGACCAGCACTTGCAGCTGATCGCCCGGGCGGGAGTCGGCCGTGAAGTCGACGTCGCTGGCGAGCGTGTCGGCGATCATCCGCGCGAGCTCGCTGGTCTGCTCGGCCTCGATGACAGCCTCGAGCAGGTTGCCGTTGTCGGGCAACTTCAGGGCGATCACGGCGACGTCGACGCGCAGCGGGTGCTGGATGTTGCGGACGTCGAGCCCGGTCGGCGTGCGGCAAGCTTGGATCAGGTGGCCCTCCGAGACCTCGATCTCCAGCGCCTGCAGGCCGCCGTCACGATCCCCCGCGATCCGCACGGGCGCGCCGCTGCCGGTCAGCATGCCCAGGTCCATGGTCCGACGGATCTCGGCCTCGACCTCGTCGACGACATCGGGATCGAGGCCGAGCTCGAGCAGCGCGAGCCGCAGCGTTCGGCCTTCGGTGAGCTTGGTGTCGAGCCGCAGACGATCATCGAGGTTGGCGAAGATCTGAACGGGGTCGCCGCCACAAGCGGCCTCGAGCGGCGCCGCGAAGCCGGAGCCCCCGTCCGCACCACCGATCACCGCGGCCTTGGCATCGAAGGTGTCGAGCCCGCCCTCGTCGCGCCACACGAAGATCCACGCGTTGATGAACGCGAGCACCAAGAGCAGCAAGATCGTGCGGTTGCGGGCCTTGAACTCCTTGGGGTCGCGCGGCTTGCGACCCCTGCCCTTGCCCTCGCGGGCCGCCGGATCGACCCGGCGGTTGGCCTTGGAGCGCCGTGTAGGCTTGCTGGCCGGCTTGGCGCCGCCGCGCTTGGACTTGGCGCGGGGCTTGGCCTTGCTGGCCCCTGACCCGGTACGCTTGAAGGCACCGGATCGGGACGCTGGCCGCCGAGTTGGACGCTGCTTGGACACCGTCTTCGGCGCTATCAGAGCTGGGGGCTGGTCTGCAAGAAATCGCCCACTACACACCTGGACGGCCGCGCAGGCTCGCAGGCCCTCGGGTTCCGAGGATGCGTGACACGACCGCTGAACCGCCGCCCACGCATGAGTGGGCGAGCGCGATCGGGCCGGCCTGTAGGACCCGCAAAGATCGAGGGGCAACGACGAAAGGTCGGGAGTCGAGCTGGAAGCCACGGACGCCGAAAATGTTGCCAAGAACACGGCCGAACGAGTCGAGTAGTGCCCAGGGGCGATGCCGACTCACGCCCACACCAATCGCCCCTTGTTCATCCTCACTCTTCCGCTCGCCGCGCTGGTGGTCGTGGGCTGCAAGGACCCGGTCACGAAGGATATAAAAGCGGAGGATTGCACCCCACTCGAGGCAGGAGAGCAGGAGGGCGGGGAGTGCCCCCCTTCGGAGGCGACCGCTGGAGACGAGACCGGGGGGCTCGAGACCGGAGCGGGCGAAACGGGCGAAACGGGCGACGCCGCCCCCAACCATATGGCGTCCGACGCGTGCTACCACAACCTCTCCGGTTCAGGCGATGTCGGCATCCAGTACCAGTGCATGGGGGAGTTGCACACAAGCCTCGATTTCTCCCTCGACGGAAAATCGTGCGTCGATCTGCTCGGCACTGGGTGGTGTGAGCAGAGCAACTACTTCGACGAAAACACTCAGCCCTACGCGGCGGCCGAAGTTATCGCATGCTGCGGCGAGTTCGACTATCAGTATGCAGACAAGTACAAGAGGTATTGTGCATACGATATGTATCAGCAACTCTGCATCACGCTCGCCAAGCGCCTGCAAGCTGGCGTCAACGACGGCTCGTTCGGCCCGTTCGCCAAGAAAATTGCGCCGATCCAAGTCTGGATCGCCCAGAACTACAAAGCGTGCTTCGACAGTTTGAAGGACAACAATTCAGCGGAGCTTCCACAGGTGGTATCGCACTGGACGCTCGGCAACTTCGGCGACCTACACGGTGCCGTTCTCA
This sequence comes from Enhygromyxa salina, assembly GCF_000737335.2. Taxonomy (GTDB): domain Bacteria; phylum Myxococcota_A; class Polyangia; order Nannocystales; family Nannocystaceae; genus Plesiocystis; species Plesiocystis salina_C. Next base: position 4,163 of record NZ_JMCC02000087.1, read on the forward strand.
ACGTCACGGCCCCCACCAAGATCGACGGCGTGAGCCTGCCGAAAGACGCAAGCGAGTGGCTCTCGTGCATCAATGCCCAGGGCAACAACGATCAGATCTTCGAGGACGCGCACACCCCCAACGGCGGCGTCTTCGTGGGTGTCGATCTCGCCGTCCCGCTCGACGCGGATCTCGTCGGGCCGTCGATCCTCGGGGGACCGATCACGGCGTCGGCGAGCTTCGATGCTGGGTGCGGCCCCCGCGGTTGCCCGGCTGCCGCGTTCTCCTATGACGCCAATGGCACCGGGTTCACCATCGAAGAGTTCGACGTGTTCGAAGACGACGCGGTGGTGATCACGAACGGCGTCGCGTCGCTGGTCGCGGAGCGGGTGCAAGTGCGTCTTTGGGGGCAAGCGCCCGGGTACAAGGTCATCGACCCTCCCACCAGCCAAGTTTTGGGTTATGAGATCCCGACAGGAGCCGCGCAATTCGTGGTCGCTGGCGTCGACGCCGCCGAAGGATCCAACCGTTTCATGGCCACCAACTCGGCCGACATGTGGATCACCACGGACCACGGATCTTGGGGCATCGATAGCTTCGACATCGAGTTCGAGGACGGCAGCGGCAACTCGTGGATGCTCACGTTCGGGGACAGCCGATGGGACGAGTGAGCGTGTGGGGTGTGGCGGGAATCGTGCTCTCGCTCAGCAGTGGCGGATGCGTGGAGGAACCATACGAACCGAACTGGCTGTTTCAGGGCCAGTGGATCGACATTGATGGTCGTGACCGCACCGCGGACGAGACCTGTGGGGGGACCTTCGCGTACGTCGACGCCTACGCGGGCGCGCTCGCGGTGGAGTTCGGCGTGACAGAGCACCTCGGCCCGTATCGCTGGTACTCACCCGAACAGTACGCCGCAGACCTCCCGTGCGGCGACGACATCACCGCGTGCTTCGTGCCTGATGAGCAGTGCATCCACTCGCCGGTGCTCCCCCATACCCATGAAGTCGTCCACATGGCTGAGTTCGCAACGGTGAACTGCCCTGGCGTCCTCAGTGAAGGCTTGGCCGTGTTCTACAGCAGCGCGTTCGGTCGCGACGCGAAGACCAGCAGCTTCGACCGGTTGGTGGCCATCATGGAGACTCCTACTGAGCCCCACGAGTACGGGATGCTCGGCCGCTTCATGGCTTACCTCGTGGAGCACTTTGGTGTGGAAGCGGTGCTCGACGTCTGCCGTATCACCGGTCGATATCCGGACGGCCCCGCCCTGTCCGCGGCGCTCGAGTCCGTGCTCGGCATGACCACCAAGGAGCTACTCGCGAACTTCGAACCCGAGCTCGGACCATCCTGCAACCACTCCAGGGACTATCAGTCGCGCGTGTTCGCGTGCGGGGCAGCACAGGCCGCGCCCGACCTTGGTCTCGTCAGCGTCGACGGCGAGCACGCCATCGACGTCACTTTCACGCTGGACTGCGCGAACGACATCATGGTCGGCCCACTGGGCAACAAGATGTGGCTCACCCGGCGCTTCAACATTGACGCGGACGACACCTATTTCGCCTCGATGTGGGGCGAAGACGGCGTGGAGATACCGGAGCTCGAGTTGACCCTGGCCAAGTGTGAGCCCTGCGGGAAGTCCCGGACGCTGCTCGGCCCGTTCATCGGTCCAGAAGAGCTGACCGCGGGTCGATACTCGCTGCAGGTGCACGCACCCGCTGACTTTCGCGGGAGCGTCAACGTGACGATCGAGCACTGAGGCCGCAGCGAGTGCGTCGCCGCTCGATTGGACCTCACCCCGGCGCGGGGGAGCCCCGGGTGGCTTGGGACCCCCGATAGACCCCCAAGTTGCCCCCCCGAGCATAGCCCGAGCACTCGGGCTATGCTCCGACCGTGAGAATCCGAGCCAAGCCACTGCTCTCGCTTCGGAATTGGTTCATCGCCACCTTCATCATCGTGTGGAACGCGACGTGTCTCGTGGCGATGGCGCTCAACGGCTGGCAGGGGCGACTGACGGAGGGGCCCGGGCTGTGGACGGCCGTGATCCAGCTGGCCTGCACCTGCCTGCTGGCCTTTGGCATCGCTGCGATCCCGGCCCTGCGCGAGGCGCTGACCGATCCCAAGCGGCGCGAGCTCTACGAGCCGACGCCGTTCGTGTTTATCGGCCTGATCACCGGGACGCTGGCAGGGATCCTCGCGTATGGGCCGTGAGCCGACCTGGGCACCCATCTGGGCACCCGTAGGCATCACTGCTTTTGAATGTATGCGAGCGCGTAGTACGGGGGCAAGTTGTTGTGTCCTTCACCGCTCCCTACCGCGCTGGTATTCGCCGCTCCGTGGGCGACGGAGTTGAGCGGCTGCGCGAGCCCACCCAGGCCGGGACCGAGGCCCCAAATATCGACGCGCGGGCCGTCCTGGGCCAGCGTGAACGAGTGCGAATGACTGGGTAGCTCCGAGACCGAGAGCGCGACCTTGTCCTCCCCACCCATGACTCCAGGCGGGTACTGTTCGCTGGCTCCGATGATGAAGCGATCACGCAAGTCCGGTGTGTTGTCCTCACCATTACACAACAACCATCCGGCCGGGACGTCTTCGACCGCTCCGCCCCACATGATGATCGCCCCGCTGGGGACCATGTGCTCGTAGAGCTCATCGAACATGAGGTTGAAGTCTTCGGCGACGATGACCTCGCCGTCTTGAAAGATGTGTTGGTCCGCGAGCGCCACCAGCGGTACGGTCGCAATGGCCCCGGCGACTGCGCCGAGGACCGCCAACCAGCGCGCCTGCCGGCGCGACAATGCTCGTTGCTCTGATTTGTTGCTATTGTCGTGGGTTTTCATGGCTGGCTCCTTCTTTCACTGACTAAACACGCTACATCCGAATTTGGCGATGCCGAACAAGCTCGAACGACATGGGTCCATGTCGCCGTCGCCATCTCCGGTGTCGCCGTCACCGTCGCCGGGATCGCCGTCACCATCGCCGGGATCGCCGTCACCATCGCCGGGATCGCCGTCACCATCGTCTGTATCACCGTCACCGTCCCCGTCACCGTCACCGTCACCGTCACCGTCACCAGTATCGCCGTCGCCGGTATCGCCGGTTTCCCCCGATCCTCCAACAGTCACTTGAACCTCATCCTGGCCGGGACACCCAAGCAGCAGCACACACGTGAGAACTACACAGATACGTCGATTCATTGTTCACTCCGCTTCATGTCTCGTTGGCAGCTACGACCGCCAAGCTCATGATGAAATCCAGCCGGCATCCAACACCGAGCTTCTGAAACATCGAGTGGCTCAGCTTCTCGACCGCCGAAACAGTGCAGCCGCGTCGCGCGGCGATCTCGGCGTTCGAGCGGCCAACCAAGATGCTGTTCGTGACGCTGCGCTCAGCGGCGGTGAAGCCGGCAGCCTCGAGCCGCTGGTGGAGATCGGTGCGTGGAAGGATGAGCAGCACCCCAACACCCTCGACTTCAACCTCGTAGCACTCCATCAGCCCGCTGCCGAACGCGACCAGCTCCTCTCGACTCTGGAGGTTGAGAGAGCGCTTGGCCGCCCGAAGCAGCGAATAGATCGCCGCCGTCGAGCGCCCCCACGAGGACGCGACCGCCGCGAGCGTCTCACCGCTCAGCAAGGCGCGAACAACCGCGATCTGGCGGCGGCTCAGCGTGCGTCGGGGCTCCAGCTCGGGGTTGCGCAGCGCGAGGTAGAACCGTCGGTTGTCCGTGTCGACCCGCTCGACGATTGTCCACCGCCCATCCACCAATTCGCTCCATGCATCCAAGGTGTGCCGCTCGTTCGCGCGGTTGCGGCTCGAACGCGCACGCTCGATGGCACTGGTTGCGCACCGCACTTGCTCGCGGGCACCCGCCGCCATCGCTGCTGGATTGACGTACAGAAACTTGCCACCTGGCGCATTGGGGTCGATCACGGCGTCTATGAGAGACCACAGGTCACCCTCGCCAAGCGCTTGTCGAAACCGCAATGCCGAGCGCATGTGCATCGCAACTCGTGACCAGTGCTTTCGCTTTGCATGCTGCATGACCGAGGGCTCGCGCAGCTCGAACAGCAGGCAACACCCCTTGCACGACTCGAGCGTTGCGCGAACACCAAATAGATCCGACACCTGAGCGCGCTGTTGTTGGGAGCTGGGTGCATGGCCCAGTTGACTGAGCGTGGCGGCGCCACACCGTGGAGACAAGAACCGCGCGCGTACGGACTTTGGATCGATTGATGTGTGGCGGGCGATCATCGTGGGTTCTGTTCGCGGATTCGGATTGAGGGACTCATACCCCCATGCCTCAAAGCCTTCACCCCTGGCATTAGACTGAAAGTAGAACGCGGACGCCGTACCATTCATTGACTCGAGTGGTCTGATGTCATTTATGACCATCAGCATATTGCAGATCCACTCGCTGTCGCCGATCTCGAGCTCGTACACGCTTTCGAGCACGTCCACCGTGTGTTTGAGGCTCGGCATCAACTGGGTGGTAGCAGCATAAAGTGACCGTTCACTCGTCGTCAACTGTGGAAATTGTGGCCCCGACACCCGAAGCTCAACGGCGTTTGAGCTCGCATGTCCATGCAGAACCCCGTTCCCCACAAAAAGATATGTGCGACCGTGCAGCGTGCAATGGACAGCGATTATCGTCGAGCGTGACGTCAACTCGGAAGCGGTCGGGGTCGAACCCAACCGCCGGAGGGGAGATCAGCGAGCCCGGCGTCGCAGCGCGCACAGACCCAGCACCAAGGCGGCGAGCGCCCCGATGGCCTTCAATGTACGCATGAGCCAAATAGTCTCACAAGGGCGCGGGCATGAGCACCGCCCCCGACCGGTCACCGCCGGTGGCCGCGAGCAACTGCAGCCGCCCGCAAGCAAGCGCGTCGCCCAAGATCAGCTGAAACTGTGACTCATGCTGATTGGTGATCACCCCGCTCATCCAGTTCAAGTGGGCGTAGACCGCAAACAGCAGCCACGCGAAGTTGACCGGCGTCGGCGACAGCAGCACCCGCTGGACCAGCGGGTGCTGGTTGTAGAGATTCACCCGCGTGTCCCCGCCCTCGATCAAGCCCGTCGCACCGGTCACCACTGAATCCTCGAGTTCGTAGAACGCCAACCACACGCGGGTGCGGGCGCCGGCCAGTCGCGGATCGGGCCGCAGCTTGGCCAGCCAGTGCTCGAGGTTCCACGCCAGCACGTCGTAGGGCATGGCCTCGGTCGCTGGCCACACCGCTCGATCATGCTCGACGGCGGCCGGCGCCGCCGCGCTTGGCTGCGCGCTGCTGGACGCCGGCATCACCACGCGCGAAGCCTGCAGGTGCGCGTCTAGCCACGCGTGAAGCTGATCGTGCGCCGCCGCCCCGGCCGCCAGCACCGACGACCAATCCAAGCCCGGGATGCCTCGCGCTTGGCCACGGTGCTGCTCGAAGTGGCGACGAAACCGGTCGATCATGTGGTGGCCCGACACCAGCGTGACCTTGCCGGTGTCGAAGCTGGGCAAGCTCAAAATCCGCTCTGCGAGCCCGGTCGACACGCTGGCCGCAAGCCCGGCCGGCCCGGCGATCAACGTGAGCTGCTCCCCCGCGTGGTTCAACAACACCCGCAGCCCTGCCGCGTAGCGCTTGGGCTCGTCGGCGAGGCTTGGCAGCTCGACGATCAAGCGCTCGAGCAGCGCGGCGGCTGCCTCGGCGATCTCGGCGTGGATCAGCTCGAGCGTGCTCGCGTCCCACTCTCGATCGTCGACCTCGAACGAGCCCACGACAGCGTACTGATGCGCGAGCTCATCGAGCGCCGCGACCGAGCCACGCCCGCGCGCGCGCAGCTGAATCCGATACTCCGCCAGCCGCGTGGCCGGGATCCCGAGCACGCCGGTGCCCCAGCTGCGCTCGAACGACTCGCGGACCAAGAACGCAGCGCTCGCGGTCATCGGGTTGCGGGCGGCCTCGAGGTCGTCGAGGTCAAAGTCGAAGGCCAGGCGCACCCGACCCAGCGGCACCAACAAGCGGTAGCTGAACGCCGAGACCGCCAGCGAGCTCGGCCGCCCGACCGGCGAGACCCGACCGGTGATCGCGGCGTCCGTGAGCGCGCCGAGCTCGGCCGAGCCGAGCACGTGACCGTAGTGGACCAGCAACCCCTCGGGGGAGAGCAGCGCGGCGTGGACCTGGCGCAGACCCCAGACCTCGCCGTCGAGATCCAAGAACAGCGGGTAGTCGAGCAGCCCGAGCTGCTCGAGCTGTGCCAGCTCGCCGCGCGCGAGCGCCTGACATGCGTAGCGCTGCAAGTGCCGAACTGCCTGGCGGCGATGTTCCTCGAGCTCCTGCGGATCCGCGCCTGGCTCGTCGGCCTGGCCCAACATGCGCCGCCGCAGCCCCTCGAGCAGCGCCGCTAGCAGCTCGGCCCGGCCTGCGTCATCGAGGCCCTCGAGCTGCCCAACCTCGCCTTCCACTGGCAGCGGAAATTCCAAGTCGCGCCGCAGCCCCAACGCCACGTCCCGCACGCACACGCCGTTGTGCTTGGTCAGCACGTCGCGGGCGTCAACCCGCACGTAGCCGGCCTCGCCCAGCATCCCGATCAGCGCGCGCTCGGTCCCGGCCTCGAGCGCCAAGATCCGATCGAGATCGAGCCCGTCGAGATCGGGGGTGACCTCGGGGACCGTGCCGTAGACCAGCCCAGCGGTCTCGTCGGTGAGCAGCGCGAGCTCCCGCAAGCTCAGCGCGCGACCGCCCAGCGTGCGCAGCAGCGGCAGCGAGAACGGGTCAAAGCCCGTCGAGCCGGCCAGCGAGAAGCTCAGCCCCGGCGCGAGGCGGCCCGGTCGAGCGGCGCGCAGGCGCGTGACCGTGACCCGCGAGAGCACCTGCAACGCCAGCTGCGCGGCCACGCTGCCGGGCTCGATCTTGCCGACGCCGAGGCCCGCGAGCGCGCGCTGATCCTGCTCGCGCAGGCGCGGCAGAGCCAGGGCCGCGAAGCCCTCGGCGATCCGCGCCCAGACCTCGCTAGAACGCAGCTCCGAAGCCTGCCCGGTCGGCAGATCGACGTCGAGGATGCGCCCGGGATACGCCGACGCGAACAGCTGCTCCTCGAGCAGCCGACCGGTCGCGGTGACGCGGACCAACAACCCCCGCGAGGCGTCGCCTGGATCCGCGGGGCTGTAGAGCGTGGCGCGGATCGTGCCGGTCTCGCCGAGCATGATCCGCAGCGGGGCGACCAGCCGCTCGCGCAGCTCGGCCTCGCGCGACTCGGCGCCCGTATAGCCGGCCTTGCGCAGCTCTGCGTCCAGCCGCGCGCGCTCAGCTTCACCGTGATGGACGCGGCTGACCTGCTCGGCCAGCGCGTCGAGGCTGGGGACCTCGAGCTCGATCGGCGGCAGCAGGTGCGGCTCGGATGGGGGCGCGAGCACAGGCTGGCTGTAGAAGCGCTGATCTTCGGCGTCGTCGAGCTTGGGTCGCCAGATCAACACGTCGCGCCCGCCGAGCCCTCGGATCGCGCTAACCTGCGCCTTGGGGACCCGCAGCAGCTGCGCGCCGAGCATCTGCGCGATCTGGCGGCCCCTGCCGCCGCGCTCGCGCTCCACCTGTTTGGACTCGCTGTCGGGCGCGACGATCACCACGCGCGGTTGCTCGCGCAGCAGCTCGCGCAGCTCGATCGGCGTGTACGCGAGCCCCTCGGCGCTGGTGATCCTCGCCTGCTCCGAGCTGGCTTTGCCACCGACCAAGCTCTCTGCGTAGTGACGCAAGCGCAGCCACATCTCGGCGAAGCGCTCGTCCCGGACGAACCCCGAGTGATCGACGGTCTTGTGCAGCCGATCAAAGCAGATGATCCCCCCGACCCGCTGGCCCTTGACCAGATCGTACTGATAGCTCTGGACCCAGACCCCGTGGGTCATGAGCGCAAAGCCTGGATCCCCCCCGGTCGGATCCAGGCCAACGCTGCCATACAGGTCACCCTCGTCGAAGCTGGTGACCTTCTTGTAGCCGTACAAGTTCGGCACCCGCTGACGGGCCCACCCAAACAAGGATTGCCCGTTGAACACCAGCGGGACCGGGGCCGCGAGGCAGCGGGACTCGACCGTTGCGAACTCGAGCGAGCCATTCTCACCCCCCACGCGCCCGGTCGACTTTGCGACCTTGTCACGTCGAAGCTTGGTCGCGCGCACGTAGGTGCCCTCGAAGGCCCCCGTCGCGGTGCCAACCTCGACCTGATCTGCGCCCCCGCTCACGACCATGCGCGTGGTCCCGTTTGGGCTGCCGTCGCCAGACTCGATCACCACCTGCTCGGGCTCGAACAACATCAGGGCGTTGACGCCCAGCGCCAGCGAGCGCACGTGGGCGAGGTCGACCCGCTCCTTCGAGGCAAACAAGAAGTCGAACAGCTGACCCAGCTCGTCTGCTCGCAGCGCGCCGCCGGTCCACGAGATCAGCACGTCGTCGCCGCTGCACGAGATGTCGACGTAGTCGGCCCCGCCCGCGACCGCGGCCTGGACCAGCTCGAGGATGTAGAAATACGGATCCGCCAGCGCGAAGCGACGCAGCTTCTCGATCGCGCGGCGACGCGCGAGCTTGAATTGTTTGCGCTCGGAGAACCCAACGTCACCTTGGCGCGCGCGCGCGATCACTTGGTCGATCGAGGCCATCAGCTCGCGCTCCTCGGGCTCTGCGCCGCGCTGATCAGCAAGGGGTCGAGCGAGAGCCCGCGATCGGCGTCGAGCAGCAGCGACTTGGCCAAGCAGTAGGCGGCGATGTCCTGCATGTGTTCGGGACCCTGGGACGCTAGCTGCAAGAGCGCACGAAAGTGACTGTGCTCGCAGTTGACCGCCGCCTGCGGCCGCTCGCTGCGTTCGTTGAGCATGCGGTCCTCGGTTGGAATCGCCATCAACGGCGCGACCTCGTGGGCGACGACGAACAGCGGAAGGCTCGCGCCTGGCCGGCCGTGGAGCCGCGCGCAGACCAGCGCGCCATAGCTGATCCGCTGCTCGAGCCCGCGCAGCCGCGTGACCGCCCGCGAGATCAGACCCGGCGCCGGACCCAGGCCGCGCTCGAGGATCGACGAGGCCCGCGCGATCAAGGCCGCCGCCGCTGGCATATCGTCGACGCGCTCGACCCCCACGAGCACGTCGACCGGGCGGGTGATCATCTCGGCGGCCTTGACCCATGCGCCCGGCCCCGGCTCGCTGCGCAGCTTGTCGAGCATGCGCGTGAACATGCTCTCGGTCATGAACTCCCGCGCGAGGGCGTTGGCCAGGACCCGGCAGACCGGGCCCAGGGTGCCCGCCGCGAGCGCGCCACCGACATGCGTGAGCGCGTGCAGGCTCTGAACCATGAGCACGGGTGTGCCCTGAGCGAGCAGCTGGTCGACCAAGGACGAAGCCTCGCACTCGACGTAGACGCGCCCGTCAGCGGCTGCCCCCGCGCAGATCTGATTGATCGAGTAGCCGCGCCCATCCAGACCGAGGAAGATCGGCAGGTCACCGCGCCCGTCCAGGGCATCGCTGCCGTCGAGCGCGAGGTAGCCCATCAGCTCGAAGTAGCGGCTGCGCTCGCTGACCGTCCACCGCCGCCCGCCTGCCGCGGCGGCCACCAGCTCGACGATCGCCTCGAACAAGCGCGCGCGCAGGGGCCCCGTGGCCGCCTCGACCAGCCACCCCATGGCCTTGTCGTAGTTTTCGTCGCGCATCACGGTCTCGCGCGAGAGCGTGTGCTCGAGGTAGCGCGACTTGATCCGAAACGCGACGTGGGCGAGCGCAGGCGGGACCAAGTCGGTCTTGCCGCGGACCACCGCGAGCGCGAGCCCCTTGTTGTAAAAGCCCCAGACCGGGCTTACCGAGTAGGCCAGCACCATGTGCGCGCCCTCGCGCTCGACTGAGCTCAGGCACTCGCCGTCGACCGCGAACGGCTTGTTGATCTGGACGGACGCCCCGCTGACCGAGGCCCGATCTTCAAAGCTGATCTCGGCCTCGCTGTGGCGGCACCAGTGATCGATCGTCGCAATGCTGCGGTCGACCAGCTCGGTGTAGCGGGCGCGGTCGCCCTCGATGAACAAGGTGATCAGCGTGCCCTCGACCGGCGTCTCGAGCCGCGACTTGAAGTAGCTGCGATCGGCGTCGAAGAACACCTCCCAGTATTCGCCGTCGCGGCCGGTCTGGACCAGCACCCCCTTGGGCTTCAGCGCGAACACCGAGACGAAGCCGATCCCGAACTTGCCGATCTTGGTCTGGTCGTTTTCTTTGCTCGAGGAGAACAGCGTCGTCAGCTGCTCGTCGATGATCGCCTCGTTCATGCCCTCGCCGGCGTCGTCAACGTGGATCTCGATCACGCCGCCGGTTCCGCCCGACTCCTCGGGCAGAAAGTCCAGCCAGATCTCGATTGAGCCGCTGCCGGCGTCGATGCTGTTTTGGACCAGCTCACGATAGAAATCGAGGGCCGACGAGAACTGCGTGACGAGGTTGTCGACCGCTTGACTGGTGAAGTCCATGCTCAGGTGCGCTCCCGCGAGCGCGTGGTGACGCCCGCGTCGAGCGGGCCCTCGATGATCGCAAACGCTGGGATCGAGCCCGCGCAGCTGTCCTTGCTGTGCTCTTGGATCACGACCTGCTCGGCCAGGCGCGCGTCAATGCGGGCGGTAAACTCGTTGATCGCAACCTCGGCGCCGACGATCCCGGTTGGCACCGCGATGATCCCATAGCCAAACAACATCAACAGCGAGGCGATGAACTGCCCGCCAACGGTGACCGGCGAGATGTCGCCATAGCCAACGGTTGTCAGGGTGACGATCGCCCAATAGACCGAGCGCGGGATGCTGCTGAACCCCTCGTTGACCCCGTGCTCGAGATAATAGAGCAGCGCACCCTGGACCACGACGATGACCAACACGGTGCCCAGGAACACCGCGATCTTGTAGCGCGACATCATGAGCGCGCGCATCAGCGTCCCCCCCTCGGACTGCAGCCTGCCGAGCTGGAAGATCCGAAACACCCGGAGCAGCCGCAGCGCGCGGATGATCTGCAGCGACTGCGTGTCGCTAAAGAACAAGCTGAGGTAGGTCGGCAGCAGCGACAACAGATCGACCATGCCCATGAACGAGAAGATGTAGCGCTTGGGCTCGCGGACGATGGCCAGCCGCACGATGTACTCGATCGTGAACAGCCCGGTCAGAATCCACTCGATGATCCGCAGCGAGTGGCGATGGCGGACCTCGAAGAAGGTCACGGTCTCGAGGCTGATCACCGTGATGCTCAGCAGGATCGCCACCAACAACAGCACGTCGAACAACAGGCCCGCAGGCGTGTCGGTCTCGAACACGACCGAGTACACGCGCGCGCGCCAGCCATGCTTGGGCCGGCTCTCGGGGTCGAAGAAGCGCACGCGCGGGATTGTACAGGGTTGAACGAGTCAGCTCAGCCGATCGGCACGCAGACCAGCTGTTTCTCGGTCTCGTTGGCCTCGTCGCACTCGTTGAGCATCCCGGTGCCCATCCCGTTGTCGTCGACGACCGCCCACACGCTCGCGCTCTCGAGCATCTGCATGGTCTCCAGGGTCACGGTCTCCTTGGCCCCGGCCGGGAGCTGATTCTGGGTCAGCACGGTCCCGAGGTAGCCCAGGTTCTCCTCGTAGAACGAGACCTGGACGCCGGCGCCGACCCCCAGACAGCCCAGGTTGGCGACATCGACCGTCAGCGTCAACGTGGGGCACGCCATGAAGTCGGGGCGCAGGTCGAAGAGCACCAGGTTGGGCGCGCAAAAATCCGAGGCGCCCTGGACGTTGCGACGATACGAGTTGAAGGGATCGCCCATTGGGAACAGCCACGAGCTCTCTTCCAAGGTTGGGATCGAGCCGTCCACGCCGACATTCGTGATGTGATAGCTGTGCTGATTCCAGACCGGGCGGGTGCTGACCCAGTTGTCGAGCGCGTCGCCCCAGACCTCGATGCCAGCGTCGATGCCCCAGCTGACGTCGTTGTTGGTCGAGAACACCAGCTCGGCCTTGAAGTCGCCGTCGACGTCGGCGACGACCGGGTACTCGGTCCGGGTCCGCGAGGAGTTGGGATCGATGAACAGGACCTCGGTGTCGTCCATGATCCCATCGCACTTGGCGCCGACCGGGTCGAGCTCGCAGTCGGGCTCGACGCCGGGGTAGATGCGGATGAATTTCTCGTCGCCGTAGATGACCTCGTTGCGGCCGTCGCCGTCAAAGTCGAACACCGAAGAGCCGGTCACCCGCGAGGAGTCGTCCTCGGTCGCGGCCCGCCACAGCTCGGTGAAGGTCAGCCCGTCAAACTCGACGACGATGTAAAAGGTCGAGCCCGCGGTCGCTACATCTGGCTGCCCGTCGCCGTTGAAGTCGGCGATGTTGGGGGCGCCGCCGCGGTCGGACGAGCCTGGGATGTTGATCTGGTCAATGATGTCGCCGGTCTGCCCGTCGAGCGCGTAGATGTTGCCGCCACGGACCAAGATGACCTCGGGCATGCCGTCCGCGTCGAAGTCCGCGACCCCGCAGCGGCCGTCACCGACCGGCGCCGTCCACCAGGTCGAGCCCGAGAAGTCGCCGCCCTGGACTGTCCCAGAGGTCTTGTAGACCGTGTTGCCGCCGATCAGCTCCGGTCGGAAGTCGCCGTCGAGGTCGGCGATGCACGAGATCGGCCCCTGCCCCTCGACGCCGACCCCGCCATCGCCCTCCCACAGCAGCGCGCCCGTGTTCGAGAAGATCGCCGCGCCAAAGATGATCTCCGGCGCGCCAATTCCGTCCATGTTGGCGATTGAGACCGCGCCGCTGTTTTCGGAGCCCGAGAACGCGTCCGAGCTCCACATCGGCGACCCGTCGCTGTCGATCGCAACGAGCAGCTTGCCCGCGCCTTGAACCACCACCTCGGGCAGCCCGTCCTCGTCGATGTCACCGACCGCCGGGTTCGCGGTCGAGTCGCTCTGGTACATCGGGTCGGTCATCGACCACAGCTGCTGACCGGTGTCTCCGTTGATCGCCCGGATCACCCCCTGCGAGCTGATGTTGCCGCTGATATAGGTGTTGAACACGATCTCGGGCACGCAGTCGCCGTCGAGATCGGCGACGACCGGGATCGACGAGACCTGCACGTTCATCGCCGCGTCCGCCGGGTTGATGTGGGGCCAGCTGACCGTGCAAGACCCGTCCAGGCAGACCTCGGCGGTCTGGCACACGCTGTCGTCGTTGCACGCGACCTGCTTGCGCTCGCCCCAAGTGAACTCGGGCTGCGGCGCGAACTGGTTGGCGGGCGGCTCGTACTTGCAGTTGGGGTCGGCCTGCGAAGGCACGCACAGACCCAGGTCGCCGTCGCAGGTGTAGCCCGGGTCGCAGGTCGACTGATCGGGCTTGGTCGCGCACGAAAATTCCTGGCAACCGCCATCGGGGACCACGCACTCGCCGAGGTAGCAGACCTCGTCGCCGCCGCAGCAGATCTGCTCGGACCCGCACGCTGGCGTGCCGCCGCAGTCGTCGGCGCACGCGCCGTTGAAGCAGACCTGCGAGCCCTCGCAGCAGTCGGCGCCGCACTCGAGCTGCTCGTCGGTGCACATCGGACCCGAGGTGTCGTCCTCGTTGGTGTCGCTGCTGTCGTCGTTGCTGGTCCCGTCGTCGGTCCCGGCGGTCCCCCCGAGCGTGGTCAGGCCCGTCTCTTCTTCGCCGGCCTCGGCGCGGGGTCCGTCGTCGCCACACGCGGCCACGCAGCACGCGAGGGCCACGCCAAGGGTCGACAAAACGTTGAAGGTCAGGCCATGCGGTCGCATGGGGCCCAGCCTACCCCCGCGCAGCGGCACAGTCGCCAACATCTGCGACCGGGGCGCACCGGGCTGCGCGCGCCAGATCTCGGACGATCTCGGCATCCGTCCGCGAGCGCGTGGGTACTCGGTGAGCGCGCAGCGCTTGATTCGGGGCTAGCAGCCGTGCCCGCGCCGACAACAGCCGGACACCAAATCATCACTTGTAAGTCGGGCCAGATTCGCTTCGCATGCTGGGCATGGCACGCCCTCCTCGCCCCTCACGATCTGACGCTGGCCTCGCTCGCCGCGGGTTTCTTCGCGCGACGATGGTCTCGGCCGCGGGCTTGTTGATCGGCGCGTGCAAGGGCGACGACGTCGCCGACTCCGGCACCGGCACCGGCTCCGACACAGGCACCGACACCGGCGGCGAGGAGCGGGTCGTCGTCGATGGCTTCGAGTACTTCCCGCAGTCGGTCGCGTCGGGGGATCCGCGACCGCAGAGCGTGATCTTGTGGACCCGCGTCGAAGATCCCGACGCACCCAACGAGGACCTCGAGCTCGAGCTCGAGCTCGCGTCCGACCCCGAGTTCACCGACATCATTGGACAGCTCGCAACCGTGGCCGCGACCGCGGCCCACGATCACTGCGTCAAGGTCCGGCTCACCGACGTCAGCCCCGGCCAGGCGTTCTACTACCGGTTCGTCTACACCAAAGACAACACCTACTTGGCCAGCCGCGTCGGCCAGGCTCGGACCGCGCCCGCCCCCGAGGACGACGTCGCCGCTCGCTTCGCCGTCGTGTCGTGCCAGGACTTCAGCCGCTGGTACAACGTGCACCTGGCCCTCGCCGAGCAGGACTTCGACTTTGTCGTGCACCTTGGCGACTACATCTACGAGACCACGGGCGACCCCGACTTTCAGGCGCCGATCCCCGAGCGCGCGATTGAGTTTGACGATAAAGCGGGCGCAATTCCGTTCAACGGGGGCGAATTCTACGCCGCGGCCTCGCTCGACAACTACCGGCAGCTGTATCGCACCTATCGCACGGATCGGGCGCTGCAGAGCGTCCACGAGCGCGCACCAATGATCGTCACCTGGGACGATCACGAGTTCTCCAATGATTGCCACGGCTCGACCGCCACCTACTTTGGCGGCACCGTTGACGAGGACGACGTCGCCCGCCGCAAGGCCGCCAACCAGGCGTGGTTCGAGTACATGCCGATCGACGTTCAGGGCGACCCTGAGTTCGACTATGACCCAGCCGCCGCGTTCCCCGGTGATCTGATCATCTATCGGGACTTTGTGTGGGGCAAGAACCTGCACTTGGCGATGACCGACGAACGGACCTGGCGCAGCGATCACCCAATTCGCGAGGACGCGTTCCCGGCCACCGTTGTCGTTGACGAGGCCGCGGTCTTGGCCGAGCTCGGCGAGCTCCCAAGCTACGCCCGGCCCTACTTCGACATTGACACCTGGGACGACGGCAGCCTGCGCGACGCGTTGATCGCCGCGGCTGGCGACGTTGGCTACGATCCCGCGTGGATCACCGGGGACCTCGACGCGCTGTTCGTCAATGTGCTGATCCAGACGATTGATCCGGGCGGCGCCTCGCTGGCCCCGATCCCCGACGCCGACATTCAAATGATGCCGCGCGGGGTCTCGTACGCGAGCATGGGCAAGACGGGCTTCTACGGCAGCTTTGGCGCGCGGGCGTTGGTCGTCAAGCCAGCCTACGACCTGTGGACGCGGCTGCGCTACCAAGAGACCGGCGGCGCCAGCGAGCAAGTATTGGGCGAGGTCCAAGAGGCCTGGCTGCTCGACACGCTTGGTAGCTCGGACCGGACCTGGAAGGTGTGGGGCAACGAATTCGCGGTCAGCCAGGTCGCGATCGACGTCCGCGACCTCGCCCCGGCGCCGTTCAACCAGCTGTATTATCTGAGCCTGGATCTGTGGGATGGCCACCGCAACCGGCGCGACGCCGTGCTCGGCCAGCTCGCGGGGATCGAGAACATGATCGCGATCACGGGGGACATCCACGCCTTCTACGCGACCACGCCGTTCGCAAACGGCGACCCGGAGCAGCGGATCATCGAGCTGATCACCAGCTCGATCACCACGCAGAGCTTCAAGGAGATCCTCGCCGGGATCGTGGCGACCAACCCCGCGCTGGCCAGCTTCCCCGAGGCGGCGTTGCTCGTTGAAGCGCTCGACAGCCTGCTGACCTCATCTTCACTGAAGACCAACCCGCACTTTGGCTACGCGAACAGCGATCTGTATGGGTTTGTGATGATCGATCTCGACGCGACCAAGCTCGACGCCACCTATCACCAGATTGGGCGGGACTACTTGTTCAAGGACTACGCGGGGAACCTGAGCGCGCTGCTGGGCGCGTTCGCAATGGAGCGGTTCCGCGTCAACGCGGGCGAGCGCGAGCTCTATCGTGACTTCAGCGGCGACTGGCGGCGCTGGGATCGGGACACGCAGGCCTGGGTCTAGGCCGGGATCTAGGCCGGGATCTAGGACCGTTTGCCGGCGCGGCACGAGCGTGCGTCCGCGTCTAGGTTGGGCGGCGGCTGGCACTCCTGGAGCAGCGCCGCGACCTCGGCCGGCAGGCGCTCGCGCAGCGCGGCGACGCGGCGCTCGTCGAGCATGCCCGCAAAAGTCTCGCAGACGGCCTGCGCGTGATCTTTTGTGAAGCCGGGGGTCACCCGTTCGCGCTCGGCGACCGCGGCCACGAAGGTTGCAGGACCCCCTGCGCTGGCGCCGTCGAGCACCATCGTGGCAAAGCGCGGCGGCAGCATCGCCGCGACGTCGACCAAGGCCAGCGGCTCGAGTGAATCGAGGCTTCGTCCAATCGCCGCAAACGTGGCAACGACTGCCCGCCTGGCCCCGTGCACACCAAGACCCGTCCGCTGGCGAATCCGCCGCAGGAATTCTTCGTTGTCCACGCTCGGATCTTAACGCCACCCACCCGCGCCGATGCCCAACGCGGCCAGCAAAAAACGCGAGGCTGCGCCCGCGGCGGGCTCTCACCAGGTGAGCTGTCACGGCGTGACGAAGGATCCGAACCCTCAGCTAGGAGCCGGCCGGTAAAGCTCGCGCTCGTTCGGCTCCTCGCCCGCCAAATACTGCGGACGCTGGTGGTACTCCTGCAGCGACACCGCGGGCAACACCCGCCCGTGCACGCGCACAGACTCGATCGCATACACGCCCGCGTGGGCCCCAGAGATCGTCGTGAAATAGGGAATGTGTTGCACCAACGCCGTGCGCCGGATCGACAGCGAGTCGCGAATCGCCTGCTCGCCCGAAGAGGTGTTGATGACCAGCGCGACCTCGCCATTGACCATGCGATCGACAATGTGCGGTCGGCCTTCCAGCACCTTGTTGACGGTCTCACACTGAAGCCCTGCGGCTCGCAGCGTCGCCGCGGTTCCGCGCGTGGCCAGCAGCGAGAAGCCCATGCGGCGCAAGTGCTTGGCGACGGGGATCACCGCCTGCTTCTCGAGATCGCTGACGCTCACGAACACGACCCCGGCTTGCGGCAGCTCGACGCCAGCCCCGCTCATGCCCGCGTGAAAGGCCGCGCCAAAGTCCTTGGCGATCCCCATGACCTCGCCTGTGCTGCGCATCTCGGGCGACAGCAGCACGTCGATACCGGGGAACTTCATGAACGGAAACACGGGGACCTTGACCGAGACGTGCTCGGGCACCCGCTCGCGCACGCCAAGCGCTTCTAGGGTCTTGCCCACCCCGACCAAGGCCGCGAGTTTGGCGAAGGGCGTACCGGTCGCCTTGGACACGAAGGGCACCGTTCGCGACCCGCGCGGGTTGACCTCGATGATGTACAGCCGCTCGCCCTTGAGCGCGTATTGAACGTTCATCAGACCGACCACGCTCAGCTCGCGAGCCAGGGCCGTCGTCGTGCTGCGGATCTCGTCAATGATCGCGCTGGGGATTGAGACCGGCGGCATGCAGCAGGTTGAGTCACCCGAGTGAATGCCGGCCTCTTCGACGTGCTCCATGACCCCCGCGATGACCACGTCTTTGCCGTCGGCGACCGCGTCAACGTCAAACTCCACGGCGTTGGCCAAGAATTCGTCGATCAGCACCGGGTGGTCCGGCGAAGCCCGCACCGCCAGCGTCATGTAGTTGGTCAGCTGCGCGTCGGAATAGACGATCTCCATGGCCCGCCCGCCAAGCACGTAGCTGGGCCGCACGATCACCGGGTACCCAATCTGGTGGGCGATCTCGAACGCCTGCTCGCTCGAGCGCGCCACCCCCCAGCGCGGCGCGTGCAAACCCAGGCGGTTGACCAGCTCGCCAAACCGCCCACGATCCTCCGCGCGGTCAATTGAGTCGGCCGCGGTGCCCAACAGCTTGTGACCCGCGCGCTCGATCGCCGAAGCCAGCTTCAGCGGCGTCTGCCCACCAAACTGCACGAGCACCCCCACGATCTCGCCGCGCGCGGCCTCGGTGTCGAGGATGTCCAGCACGTTCTCGCGGGTCAGCGGCTCGAAATACAGGCGATCGCTGGTGTCGTAGTCCGTTGACACGGTCTCGGGGTTGCAGTTGACCATCACGGTCTCATACCCGGCGTCGCGCAGCGCGAACGAGGCGTGACAGCAGCAATAGTCAAACTCGATCCCCTGGCCGATGCGGTTGGGCCCGCCGCCCAGGATCACGACTTTCTTGCGATCCGAGACGTTGGATTCGTCCTCTTCTTCGTAGGTTGAATATAGGTAGGGCGTATCGGTCGCAAACTCGCCTGCGCAGGTGTCGATTGTCTTGTAGACCGGGCGAATCCCGGCTTGCAGGCGACGCTCGCGGACCGCGTCTTCGGAGGTGTTGCACAGCGCGGCGATCCGCGGATCGGAGAGGCCGGCGCGCTTGGCCTCGTGCAGCAGCTTGACGCTGCACACCTGCCCGCGCTGCCCGGTTGCGAGCCGCTGCTCGAGCTCGATGATCGCGGCCACGTGATGCAGGAACCATGGATCGATCGAGGTCCGCTGGTGCACGGTCTCGATGCTCATGCCCAGGCGCATGGCCTCGGCGATCAACCACAAGCGCTGCGGCGTGGGCCGGCTGATCAGCGCCTCGAGCCGATCCAAGTCGCGCTCGGGCAGGTCCAGATCAAAGCCCCAGGTCTCGGTCTCCATGCTGCGCATGGCCTTGCCAAGCGACTCGCGGACCGTGCGTCCAATCGCCATCGCCTCGCCAACGGACTTCATCTGGATCGTCAAGGTGTCGTCGGCGCCCTTGAACTTCTCGAACGCGAAGCGCGGGATCTTGGTGACGATATAGTCAATGCTTGGCTCGAAGCTGGCCGGCGTGACCTTGGTGATGTCGTTGTTGAGCTCGTCGAGGGTGTAGCCAACGGCGAGCTTGGCCGCGAACTTGGCGATTGGGAACCCGGTCGCCTTCGACGCCAGCGCCGACGAGCGGCTGACCCGAGGGTTCATCTCGATCACGATCATGCGACCGGTCTCGGGGTCGATCGCAAACTGGATGTTGCAGCCGCCCGTGGTCACGCCGATCTCCACGACCACCGCCCGCGCCGCGTCGCGCATGGCCTGGTACTCCTTGTCGGTCAGCGTGAGCGCTGGCGCCATGGTGATCGAGTCACCGGTGTGCACGCCCATTGGATCGAGGTTCTCGATCGCGCAGATGACCACGAAGTTGTCCTTCGCGTCGCGCATGACCTCGAGCTCGTACTCTTTCCAGCCAAGCACCGACTCTTCGATCAGCGCCTCGGAGCGCAGCGACTCCGAGAGCGCGTGCGCGGCCATGTGCTCGAACTCTTCGCGGTTGTAGGCGATCGCGGCCCCCGAGCCGCCCATCGTGAAGCTGGGTCGAATGATCGCCGGAAACCCGATCTCGTCGAGCGCGGCGCGGGACTCGAGCATGTCGTGGACATAGAACGAGCGCGGCACGTCCAGCCCGATCTTCTGCATCGCGGCCTTGAAGCGATCGCGGTCCTCGGCCTTCTCGATCACATCGAGCGGGGCCCCGAGCAGCTCGACGCCGTGGTGCTCGAAGATCCCGCGGCGACCAGCCTCGAGCGCGAGGTTCAGCGCCGTCTGCCCGCCGACCGTGGGCAGCACCGCGTCGGGCTTGGACTTGCGCAGGACCTGGTCGAGATCGTCGGGCGTGAGCGGCCGGATGTAGGTCTCGTTGGCCAGCTCCGGGTCGGTCATGATCGTCGCCGGGTTGGAGTTGATCAGCACGACCTCGTAGCCCTCTTCGCGCAGGGCCTTGATCGCCTGGGTGCCGGAGTAGTCGAACTCGCAGGCCTGACCGATCACGATCGGCCCAGAGCCCAACACACAGATTCGCTTGATGTCATCGCGACGAGGCATGGCGGGGTGCTCTGGCGCGCTACTTACCCGCTCGGGCGAGGGGGCGCAACGAGCTGGCTTCGCGCTGGCGACGCGAGCTGATCACGCGAGCTTGGGCCATGTCCCGACGCTCGCTCCCGATCGCGCTTGGCTTGGTGCTTGCGACCTGCGGCGGCGAACCAGACACCAGCGACGCGGATCCCATGAGCGAGGACACCAGCGGCGATGGCGACGGAGACGACGCGATCAGATCCCAACCAGACCACGATCCCCCCCGCGACGCGACCACGCTTGGCCCGCAGCTCGACGAGCTCAGCGCCGAGCGGATCGAGAACCTCGCGTGTGGGGGCGCCTCGTGCTCGCACCCGGCAGGCAGATGGATCAGCGCGCGAACAGCTGGTTCTCGCGGACCTTCACGACCTCGCCGTAGCGCTCGAGCTCACGCACGTCCACCCGCCGCGGATCGCCGACCACCAGCAGCATCACCGGCCGATCCGCGACCTGGGCCGCATGGAACGCCTCGATGTCGGCGAAATTCAACTGCGCATATTCTTCAATCAACCACTTGCCCGGGTCATCGGCGTAGCCCAGCCGCCGCCAGCCGGCCAATGTGCTGTGCAGCTCACGAAACCCCGGGCTCCGCGTCTCGAGGCCGCGACCCAGCGACGAGCGGATCGCGTCCATCCGCTCGGGCTTGACGGGCAGCTCGCGGATCAGCCCCATCATCACGGCAATGGCCTCGGCGGTCTTGTCGGCCTGGCAGCCAATTCCACCGACAAAGTACCCGGCCTGCGCAGGGTTGTCGTCGCGCGCGAACCGGCCCGAGGCCGAGTAGGCGAGCGCCCGAAACTCGCGGATCTCTTGAAACACCACGCCGGCCATGCTCCCACCCATGTACTCGCTGTAGGCGTCGGCGGCCGCCAGCTGCTCGCGGGGCACCGCGTCCCCGTCAACCAAGAACACGAGCTGGGTCTGGATCGCGTTGCGCCGCGGCAAGAAGAACACGGTGTCGCGGTCAGGCATCACGCGCGGCCGCACGACGTGCTCGACGGCCGACTCGCGCGACCCGTCGAGCTGCAGCCCGGCGCCAAGCAGCTCTTGCAGCTCGGCGAGCGCTCGTTGACCGGTGTAGCGGATCTCCAGCGCGTAGCCCTGGGCCCGCTGCCACGCCGCGATCAGCTCCTCGCCCGACAGCTTGCGCAGCCCGTTGCGGCCATAGTCGCGCAGATAGTAGGACTGCTCGCCATACATCACGTACTCGCGCAGGGCGCCCGCGACATGGCTGGGATCCCGTCGCTGGACCCGCTCGTAGCCAGATCGCTCGCGGCGCATCACCTTGCTGCGCTTGCGATCCGCGACCGGCTCGCGCAGCAGCGCGTCGAGCAGCTCTAGCGCCGCCGGAAGCTGCGGCTCGGGCCCGGTCAGCCGGACCACCGTCTCGTCTAGGGTCGCGCCAATCGTGAAGGTCGTGCCCAACAGCGACAGCGCCTCACGAAACGCCGCGGGTGAGTGCTCGCGGGTACCAATGCGATCGATGTATTCGGTCGCAACCCCAAGCTCGCGGATCCGATCCGTGCCAACCTTAAACCGCAGGTCCAGCGTATAGGTGTCATTAAAGGGGTTGGCGTTGGTCCGCAGGGTCACGCCCGGTGAGATCTGGGTCGTTGCGACGTCGGCCTCGAAGTTCACAAAGCGCAGCGCGGCCGGGGCGTTGGGCTGCGACATGACCTCGTCGTAAAACTGCGAGTGGGCCCCCGCGACCGGGTCAACGGCCGGATAGTGCGGCTTGGACAAGCGCGTCTTCTTGGCAAAGCCAACCCGCGAGCGCATCGCCAGATAGTCTTCGCCAAACAGCTCGCCGGCCACGCGCATCACGTCTTCGCGGGTCAGCGTCGCCAGCTGTTCGCGGTAGTCCAGGTAGCCGGCCCAGCTGTCGCGGCGAATGAAGCTGTCGGCCAGCGCCAGCGCCCGCGCTTCGTTGTCTTCCCACTTGCGATCCTCGGCCCGGCGCAGGCCGTCGCGGATCGCCAGCATCCGCTGCTCGTCAAACTCGCCGCGGGCGACCCGGTGATACTGCTCTAGGATCTGCTGCTCGGCGTTCTTGAAGGTCTGGCCCAGGATCCGCGGCGCAAAGAACACGATGTCGAGGCCGTGGTCGGCGAACTCTTGCATGAAGGGCAGCGCGATCAGGATCTTGCCTTCGTCGACCAGGTTGTCGATGAAGCCCGAGCCCTGCTCGTTGAACAGCAGCTCGCGCACGACCTGCAGCGCGGCGTAGTCGGGGTGCCGCGTGGGCACGGTTCGAAACCCATAGGCGCCGACCCGCACTGGCGTGAGCCGCAGCTTGACCAGCTCGCGTCCGTCAAACGGCTCAACGGTTCCGCCGCGCGGCTCGGGCTTGGGGCCGCTGCGCCACGCACCAAATTGCGCCTCGATCACCGGCATGATCGCGTTAGCGTCAAAGTCCCCAGACAGCACCAACGCCACGTTGTTGGCCACGTAGTACTCGTCAAAATAGGCCTGCATCGCGACGAGCGAGGGCTGCTCGAGGTGCTCGACCTCACCAAGCACCGACTGGGTGCCATACGGATGATCAGGGAACGCGCGGCGAATGAAGGCCTCGTAGAGCCGAACCTCGAAGCGATCGAGCGAGATGTTCTTCTCTTCGTAGACGGCCTCGAGCTCGGTCGGGAACAGCCGAAACACGGGGTCGGTGAAGCGATGCGCGTAGATCTGCAGCCAGGTGTCGATCTGCGAGGTCGGGAAGGTGTTGTAGTAGACCGTCTCGTCCTCGGTGGTGAACGCGTTGACCCCGGACCCGCCAGTCTCTTCCAGCATGCGGTCGAGCTCGTTGGGGATCACGTAGGCGTAGGTCTGCTCGACGGTCTTCGCTATATCCGCCTGAAGCTTGGCGCGCTGCTCGTCGGTCGTGGCCCGCTTGTGGCGCTCGTAGAGCTCGACGATCTGGGCCTGCAGCTGCTGCTCGGCGGCCCAGTTCGAGGTCCCCAGCGTCTTGGTGCCCTTGAACAGCATGTGCTCGAGGTAGTGGGCCATCCCGGTGTTGTCCGCCGGATCATTCTTGCCACCCGTGCGGACCACCACCGCGCCGAACACCTCGGGCCGCTCATGGTTCTCGCTGAGCAGCACGGTCAGGCCGTTGTCCAGCACGATCTGCTTGACGCCGATCGGGTCGCCCTCGTAGGTTTGAAACTCGAAGCTTGGCGTCGGAGCTGGCGGGAGCTCTGCCTCGCTCGGCTGCGCGTCGGTCTCGACCGTCCCGACGGTCTCGGGTGGCGCGAACAACAGCGCAATGGTGAGCATGAGCAGCCTGGCGAACACCACAAAGCTCTACCACGCTCGACCGCCCTCGATCGCGCTCGGCCCCGGCTGGTGGGCAGGGTCCCGAGCGCTGATTTTTGTTGTAAGTTGGCGGGGGCCTGCAGTAGACAGCAACGCACCAAAGCCATGAATCGAATTGTCCCGACCCTCACCATCATCATTTCTTTGGCGCTTGGCTGCACGAGCGAGCCCGCCCAACCAGCCAAGCCGGCCCAGCCAGCTGAGCCCGTCAAGCCCGTCGAGCCCGTCGAGCCCGTCGAGTCCGTCGAGCCCGTCGAGCCGGCTCCCGACCAGCCCGACCAGCCCGACAAACCCAAGATCTCGACAGGCGAGTGCGACGAGCAGCAGGCCAAGATCTCGGCGCAGGCCGACGAGCGCGCCGCGCCGTGGAGCGCCCTCGCCCACCTCGAGAAGAACTTCCCGGACATGAAGGTCTCGTGGCTGATGAAAGAGGCCCCGTTCCAGACCTACGTGGTCGAGACCAACGCCACGAACTTCGGCCGCTGCAACGACACCGGCTGCTACCTGTTCGCGGCGCCAACATCGGTGATCGAGGCCGCCGTGGAGAAGTCGGTCACCGGCGAGACCCACGACGCAGCCGTGCTCGGCCAAGCGCTCGGGCTGCCGGCCGCCAACTTCGAGGGGCCACTGCGGATGATGACGCTCGATCTCAGCGCTTCGGGCTCGTGCGTGCGGCTGCCCGTCGACGAGGACCCCGGCGTCTGGAAGTGCGAGAGCGAAGCGGACACAGACTGCTTCAAGTTCGGCGGCTACACGTCTGGCGGTGTGCCCGAGCTGATGGTCATCAACGCGCCGGTTGCCCTCGCCACCGTACGGGCGATCCAATGACCGAGGAGGTCGTCTACCAGAGCCCCCTCATGTACCGGATCCTGCGTGACGACGCGGGCTTGGTGATCGAGGTGGTGGTCGGCGGGATCGCCATGTCAACGGTCCGCGTGCGCCTGAGCGCAGAGCAAGCGCTTGCCTATGAGCGCGACGGCAGCGGCTTCTCGGATCAGCTGGCCAACGCGATCATGGCCTCGCCTCGCTCCTATCAATGACTGCGGCGCCAATCACATCTGGGGCTGCTCCTGCCGTTGTCGGTCGGCGCAGCCCCAGACGCACCTGACGACGCGACTTCAAACTAGACTGATCGGTGCTAGCGGCGGCTCAGCAGCTTGCCGTCGAAGCGATGCTCGTCGCCGACGTGCTTACGGATCACCGCCGCGTGCTCGGTCAGATCCCAGCCGAGATCCGAGAGCCCGTCAAAGATCCGCGAGCGCAGCCGCACCGAGTCTTCCTCGGGCTTGTCGAGCTGGCCGATCAGGGCGCCTAGCGCCTGCTCTTCGGCGTTGTCGATCAGCGCCTCGATGCAGAAGAACCGGACCCCCTCGTCGGGATCCTCGAGGTACTTCATGAGGATCGGGCCCACGCGCGGGTCCTCGATCTCCTTGATGTGCATCAGCATCTGCAGCTTGGCGCTGGTGTCCCGCTCGTAGATCGGCGGGTGAACCTCCAGCAGCGAGTCCAGGATCTCCCACTCCTCGGCCTCGTTGGCGACGTCTTCGACGATGCGCAGCGCCCACGCGATGCCTTCGGCGTCCTTGCAGAACCGCTTGATCGGCTCGAGCATGGGCTTGCCGATCGCCGAGAGCCGCTTGTAGAGCCAGCCCTTCTCTTCCTCGTCGTCGATGCTCTTGCTCGCGTTCATGGTGAAACGCATGAGCAGCGCCACGTACGCCTCGATGCTCTGCTCTTCGAGATCGTGGCGCTCGGCCGAGCCTTCGGGGTGCTTTTGACCCTTGTCCCAGCTCTGCGACCCGATCTTGAACAGGTCCTCCATCGCGCCGTAGCGGTCGACGGACTGCGAGTACTGGTTGACGACGCGCTTGATGAGCTTATCGATCCGGGTCTTGCCGCGTCCCTTGCCGCCCCCAGATCCGAACAACATTTCTTTGAGTCCCACGCGTGCCTGCCTTCGTGGATTGAGCCCACGAATTCCGGGCTTTTACCTCGCAGTGCCGCGACCGGCAAGCAGCCTCAGGCGCCGTCGGTGCCGGTGTCCGTGCCCGTGTCGGTGCCGGTGTCCGTATCTGTGCCGGTGTCCGTGCCCGTTTCCGTGCCCGTATCTGTGTCGGTGTCCGTGCCCGTGCCCGTGTCCGTGCCCGTGCCCGTGTCAGATCCGCTCTCGCCGGTGGTACCCGATCCCGTCGCTTCACCGTCAGAGTTCCCGC
The DNA here is from genome assembly GCF_000737335.2 of Enhygromyxa salina. Lineage (GTDB taxonomy): Bacteria > Myxococcota_A > Polyangia > Nannocystales > Nannocystaceae > Plesiocystis > Plesiocystis salina_C. The sequence goes on from NZ_JMCC02000087.1 coordinate 29,769, forward strand.
CGAGCGCGCAGCTGCCCCAGTTGCCCTCGTTGGGTTTGACCGCGGAGCCCACCCGATGGCAGCAGTTGTCGGCTTCGCACGCGTAGTCGGGCGGACACTGGTTGTCACCGTTGAACTCGCACGAGAACAGCACGTCGCCAGATGGGGGCGCGAAGCAGCCGACCAGCGCACCGAGGGCGCACCCCAGCAACAGACAGCTCAGGACTCGTGTCGTTGGCATCACAGGCAATCGCAGGGATGATCAAAAGCGCAGGCTCAGGCCCCCAAGGCTTGGATCGAGCCGCACGCCCGCGGTTGTGGACCGCCCGCCGCGACGGCGTTGGCTCGCGTCGATCGCGAAGATCGCCACGCCAGCGACAAGCGTGGCCGCGCCGCCAATGATGAAGCCGCGCGCCAGCCACTGGTAGGTCTGCCCCTGGCGAAGCAGCTGCTCGTACTCGCCGGCGAGCGGTCCGTAGAGGTTGGTGCGGCCGGTGCTGAGATCGAAGCCGTAGGCCAGGCGCTCGGCCTTGTCCTGCCGTGTCTCGGCCACCCCGGCCAAGATCCCACCGGTGGTTGCGAGCGCCACCGCGCCGAAGGTGGTCCACCAGCCAGCCGCCTGCAGCCTGGGCAAGCGCTCGGGCACGCCCGCGACGTTGTCGCTCAGGCTCTCGCCCTCGAGGTCCGACTGCGCGCGCGTGGCGTTGGGGTCGTTGGGGTCGACGATCGCTCCCGCGACGCCCCCACCGCTGGGGGCCTCGCCGCGCTCGACCTGCGTGACCTCGGGCTGGACGGCGTCGGACTCAGCCTCGACCTCACTCGCGGGGTCACCGACTTGCGGGTTCGCCTCACCTGGGTCGACGGGCCCATCCGCGTCACCCGGCTCGCTTGGCTGCGGCTGCGCGGGCGCGGGCGACATCACGAGCGCCAGCGCGAGCATCGGACCGAGCACGATCGGGACAACGGGCATGCGGCCCGGAGAATAGCGGTCCGCCGCGGGCCCGCAAAGCCTGGCGCCGCTGCGCACACTTCTAGTGCAGGGATCCGGCGCTGGTGTCCGTCGCGCGCACAAATGCTATGCCCCTGTCCGTGAGCGCTGCGCACATCGCCAGCCCCCCGCGCCGGCCCAAGCCCCGCGCGCGCGTGTCGTCGCGCGTGCTGGTTGGCGCGCTCGCCCTGGTCTCGCTGGGGTGCCCGCTGTCCGGCACCGGCGGCACGAGCAACGGCCCGCGATCCAACTACCCGCCGGCCTCGGTCTACGAGATCGATCCGCAGTTCAGCGGCGAGTGGGTTGGCGACGTCGACGGCCTCCGCGGCACGCTCAACATCGGCGAGCTCGATGACCGTGCGTTCTTCGGCTCGTTCGTGACCCGGGACAACGCGACCGAGTACACCTTGCTGCTCGAGCACTCCTACGTCGACACAGAGGACGGCGTCGAGGTGCCCAGCAACCGCGTCACCTTCACCTGGCAAGATGGGTTGGGCAGCCGGGGCAAGGGGTGGTTGTTGATCAACCGCGAAGACACGGCGCTCACCGGGTCGTTTGGGTATGGGGTGGCGACCGAGGGGCTGGGGGAGTGGAGCTTCGTCCGCGCGGACTTGTAGGGGCGTGGGCCACTTCAGTGCTCGATCGTCACGTTGACGCCCCCACCAAAATCAGCGGGGGCGCGCACCTGCAGCGAGTACCGACCCGCGGTCAACTCCACCGGGCCAACGAACGGGCCTGGTCCCGTCAGCACTTTCCCGCAGGGCTCACACTTCGCCAGGGTCAGCTCCACCCCAGGTAGATCCCCGCCGTCTTCGCCCCACATCGAGGCGAAATAGGTGTCGTCCGCGTCAACGTCGAAGCGCCGGATGAGCCACATCTGGTTGTCCACGGGTCCAGCCATGATGTCGTTGGCGCACGCCAGCGTGAAAGTGACGTCGATGGCGTGCTCGCCGTTGACGCTGACGAGACCAAGATCGGGCGCGGCCTGTGCTGCCCCGCACGCGAACACGCGCGACTGATACTCCCTGAAGTTGTTGCAGGAAGGTCCGAGCTCGGGCTCGAAGTTCGCCAGTAGCTCGTGGGTCGTCATACCCAGCACAGTCTCGAGGGCCGCGGACAGAGCTGGGCCGTCTGGGTATCGACCCGTGATCCGGCAAACGTCCAACACCGCGTCCACCCCAAATTGCTCGACGAGGTAGGCCATGAAGCGGCCAAGGATCCCGTACTCGGCGCTGCTGCGAGGGTGGTCAGACGGAGCCCCCATCCGGGTCATCAATAGATCGAAGTCGCTGGTCTTCGCGTCACTACCGAACGTCCTGCCATAGAAAACGGCCAAGCCTTCACCAAGGGCACTCGGGCAGCTGGCCGCGGCGAAGGCGGTCATATGGACCATCTCGTGCTCATGGGGCAGCACCGGAGTGTGAATGCATTGGTCTTCCGGGACAAAGCACGCGAAGTCGTCGCTGCACGGGAGGTCAGCGGCGTACTGTTCGGGCGAGTACCATCGATATGGGCCCAGGTGCTCTGTCACGCCAAACTCCACTGCGAGCGCGCCCGCGTAGGCGTCCACGTACGCGAAGGTTCCCCCGCAGGTCTCGTCCGCGGTGCGGTCACGACCGTCAATGTCAATCCACTCGCCCAGGAACAGCCAGTTGGGTTGGTATGGTTCCTCCGCGCACGCGCTGGTGCTGAGCGAGAGCATGGTCGCTCCCGCCACCCACACCCCCCTCATTCGTCCCATCGGCTGTCCCCAAGCGTGACCGTCCACAGATTACCGCCGCCATCCTCAAACTCGACATTGAAGCTATCGATGCCCCAAGATCCGTGATCCTTGGTGAACCACATGTCGGTGGAATTCGAGGTCATGAATCGGTTGGCTCCGCCGGAGGCATCGACGCCAGAGACCACGAACTGCGCGGCCCCTGCGGGGACCTCTCCGGGTCCTTGCAGCCCGCTATGGTCAGCGTGGCGATCTGGGCGGCGACGAAAACTCGGTGGAGTTTGGCGTGAGCGTGAGTCGTCATCACGCCTGGGCGTCTACTCGACTTATCGGGCTGTCTTACTGGCAACATTTGCGTATCGGTGATTTCATTCCGACGCCCGACCGTTCGGCGCTACCGCTCGCTTCATGCAGGCCTAGCAAGAGGCTCGTCGGCGCCCGTACCGCGCGGCCCGGCCACGCCGTAGCCGACCTTCTGCGTGGCGATGCCGGCGGCCCGCCGCGGGCCCCCCCGGTCGAGATACTGCTCGAGCCATGACGATGGGATTGCGCGGCGTCCCGCGCGTCGATAGGCTCGATCGAACGATGCGATGGTCGACGCGAGCTGCTGGAATGATAGCGCTGCTGGGTGTGGCCGCCTGCGGACCTCCGCGACTCGGCTCATCCGCCGACTCGGACAACGCCAACGAAGAGACAACGTCGCTCGAGACCGGCAGCGACGACGGCACGCACGATCCGACAGCGACCACCAGCGCCTTCGTGCCCGTAGTCGACGCGTCCCCGGGCGCGTGCGACCCCTTGAAGCAAGATTGCAGCAACGGTGAGAAGTGCGTGCCATATGCCAGCTCGGGCAGCACCTGGGATGCGTTCAAGTGCGTGCCCACGCTCGGCAATCAAGCAACGGGTGAAGCATGTACCTACGCCGGCCCAATCGAGGCTACCGATGACTGCGACGACCAAAGTTACTGCTGGAACGTCATGGACGTCGACGGCGAGGGCGTGGGCACCTGCCATGCGTTTTGCACGGGGACCTGGGACGCTCCAATGTGCCCCCCCATGTCCGCGTGCATAATCACCAGCGGAGGGGTCCCGGCGCTGTGTCTCCCCACCTGCGATCCGGTCGCGCAAGATTGCGAGGAGGGCCAGGCCTGCTATTGGAATTCCAACGGCTTCCGCTGCATGTTCACGAACGAGGACATTCCCCCCGGCGAGGCTTGCAGCTACATCAATGATTGCGCCGCTGGCTCGCACTGCACCACCGCCGAGCTGACGCCCAATTGTGAGGGTGGCAACTGTTGCATGCCGTTTTGCAGCCTCATGCTCGGGGATCAGCAATGTGCCGATGTGCCCGGGACCACCTGCGTGTCGTTCTTCGAAGAGGACATGGCACCGCCCGGACTCGCACACGTCGGTGTGTGCATCTCACCAGGGTGAGCGGCCGCCGCCCGCGGCCTCGCCAAGCGCGCCGCGTCGGTGACCGTCAGCCAATCGGGGGTGCTTGGCGCGGTTGCTGCACACCCTCGCACCATGCAACCCAGTCAAACCCGAGAACGAGAAGCAAAGCCCAACACCGTGGCAGCGGTCATGACCCGGGATCCCTTGACCCTGCCCAGCTCGGCCTCGCTGACCCAGGCCGCTGGGGCGATGCGAGACAACGACATTGGCTCGATCCTGGTCGTGGATGGCGACGCAAAGCTCGCGGGCATCGTCACCGATCGCGACATCATCGTGCGCGCGATCGCGGACGGGCAAGACCCCAACAAGGTGCCGGTGAGCCGGATCGTCAGCAAGCCCAAGACGACCCTGAGCCCAAATGACTCACTTGACCGCGCGGTCGAGTTGATGGGTTCCAATTCGATCCGCAGGATCCCGGTGGTTGACGACGGGCGCGTCGTGGGGATTGTGTCACTTGGTGACCTGGCCGCGATCCGCGATCCAAAATCGGTCCTTGGGCAGATCAGCACCGCTCCCGCGAGCCACTGAGCAGCATCATGTCAGGGGCAGACGAACTCATCCAGGCGAGGCAGGCCCGCGCCGTCGCAGAGGAATCTCGTGAGCGACAATGGACCGGCGCCAGCTTCATCCAAGATCTGTTCATGGGCCGATTTCGCCTCGACCTGGTTGAATCGCTCGAGTTCCAGCCGCCCGCGCGGCCCGAGTTTGCGCAGTTCATGCAGGCCTTGCGCGGGTTCTTGCTCACCAACGTCGACCCCGTCGAGATCGACGCGAGCGGCGAATACCCTCCGCATGTGATCGAGGGGCTGCGCGAGCTCGGGGCGTTTGGCCTGAAGATCCCCAAAGACTACGGCGGCCTGGGCATGTCGCACATCGAATACGTGCACGTCATGGAGCTGCTTGGCAGCCACGACGCGAACGTGACCGCGCTGCTCTCGGCCCACCAGGCGATCGGCGTACCGCAGCCGATCATGCTATTCGGCAGCCCGGAACAAAAGCGCAGGTTCTTGCCGCGCTGCGCCAGGGGGGCGATCTCGGCGTTCGCGTTGACCGAGCCGGCCGTGGGGTCGGACCCCGCCCGGATCCAGACCCGCGCCGCGCTCAGCGAGGATCAAAGCCACTATGTCCTCGACGGGGACAAGCTGTGGTGCACCAACGGCACGCTGGCCGAGCTGTTGGTGGTCATGGCCCGCGATCCGGCGAGCGGTCGGATCAACGCGTTCGTGGTCGAGACCGCGTGGCCCGGCGTCAGCATCGAGCATCGCTGTCGGTTCATGGGCCTGCGCGCGCTCGCAAACGCATACATTACATTTCGCCAGGTTCGCGTGCCGAAGGACAACCTGATCGGGCCGGTCGGCGAGGGCCTGCGGGTGGCGCTGACAACCCTCAACACGGGGCGCCTGACCCTGCCGGCTGCGACCGCGGGGGCGGCCAAGAAGTGCGCAGAGATCGTGCGCAAGTGGTCGAGCGCGCGGGTTCAGTGGGGCCAGCCAATCGGCAAGCACGAGGCGATCGCCCACCTCAACGCCAAGATCGTGAGCTCGGCGCTCGCCATGGAGTCGGTCGCCTACGCGGTGGGTGAGCTCGCGGACCGAGAACAATTCGACATACGCCTCGAGGCCGCGGCGGCCAAAGAGTGGAACACCGTGCGAGCCTGGCACCTGCTCGATGACACCCTGCAGGTCCGTGGCGGCCGTGGCTACGAGACCGAGCTGTCGCTCGCGGCCCGCGGGGAGCCGGCGATCGGCGTCGAGCGAGCGCTGCGCGACGCGAGGATCAACACGATCTTCGAAGGCTCGAGCGAGATCATGCACCTGTTCATGGCCCGCGAGGCGGTTGACGAGCACCTCGAGATCGCAGGCGCGCTCGTCGATCCCCAGGCGAGCGGAGCTCAGCGCGTCGCCGCGCTCCCGGGTGCGCTGGGCTTTTATGCGTGGTGGTATCCAAGCCGCTGGATCGGCTGGGGTCGGTGGCCTCGCTACCGTGGTTACGGGCGGCTCGCGGGGCACCTGCGCTTTGTGGATCGCTGCTGCCGTCGGCTCGCGCGAGCGGTGTTTCACGGGATGGCGGTGTATCGGGCCAAGCTCGAGCGCAAGCAGGCGTTCTTGTTTCGTGCCGTCGACGTGGCCATGGAGCTGTTTGTGATCACGGTGACGATCCGCCGCGCGCACTTGTTGCACGCGCGCGATCCAGGCTCGAGTTCGACCACCGGCGCGCTCGAGCTCGCCGACTTGTTCGCCTCGGGAGCGCGTGAGCGGATCCGCCAGCACCTGCGAGCGCTGTGGCACAACGACGACAACGCCGGCTACGATGTCGGGCGCCAGCTGCTCGCCGGTCGCTATGCATGGCTCGAGCGCGGGATCATCGGGATCGCGGAGCAGGCCGACGAGCTCGTGCCCAAGTCGATCGATGAGCTGCTCGCGGCCGAGCACGCCCCGCGCGAGCAGGTCGAGGGATCAGAAGACCGCAGGGCCGGCTAGTGCGAGGCACTTGTCCTGGGTCGGTCCCGCACGATCGATCGCGTCATCGACTCATCGCGTCATCGCGTCATCGCGTCCAGCTGTGCGTAGCTCGGGTGCTCGGGCCCAACCGTGTCACGCAGCTCCCGGGCCGCGACCCGAGCCCGCCGCAGCGCCGCGATGAAGTCCCCGTCGAACAGCGCGGCGGCGACGTCATCGAGCTGCTTGGCGGCGCTGGCCCATCGGGCCGCATCAACACTCGACTCCAGGGCGACTTCACGGCTGGCTTCGTGGGGCATGCTTGGCTCACATCGCAAGCGTCATGCCAGTGGTCGTCGTGCCAGGGTCGCGCTCGACTTCGATCAATTTGGGCGCGTTTTGTCAGGAGCGTCGCTCGCTGGCGGGTCCACGGGCGACCCGGTACCCGCCGGGCATGACAGCCGCGTCAAGCCGATCAACGCGAGCAGTCAGGCAAACGCCCGCGCTGGCGCTCGTCCGCGGGGGGAAGCCAGCGTGATGACCGGTTCACACACGCTCACGCCTCGCAGCTCACCCAGGCACGCGGACCGCGTGGTAGATCCCCAATCATGCGACGTCGTCGGTTTCGTCTGGGCCTTGGGGCCGCTGTGCTCTCGTTGACGCTGGCGTTCGGCTGCGCCTGGCAGGGCCACGTCAAGAAGGGCGACGAGTTCATGGCCGCGGCCAACTACGACGCCGCCGCGACCGAGTACGCCGAGGCGCTGCGCCTGCACCCAGACGACGAGGAGATCATCGCCAAGCTGGCCGACGCCCAGCTCGGTCAGATCGAAGCGCGGGTCCAGAGCGTCCGCGCGGCGCTGACCTCCGGCGCAAACTCCCAGGCGATCGCGCTCACCGCCGAGGCCTACAAGATCCTCCCCACTCACCCCAAGACCATCGCGCTGGTCGACGAGGTCGTGGAGGTCACCAGTCAGCGCGCCACCCAAAGCGCCGAGGCCGGACAGTTCGCTGACGCCATGCAGATCTTCGACGCGATCGGCAACGGACTGCCCAGCGCGGCGAGCCGGGTGAGCGCGGCGAAGCAAGCGGTGACCCAGGCATGGGTCGCGCAGCTGAGCGAAGCGGCGGCGACGGCCCAGGGCGCGGGCCGGGTCGGCTCGGTGTTGATGTATCAGAGCAAGATCGCGGCGCTGAGCGGCCAGGGCATCGCCGAGCGCGACGCCGCCCGAGCCCAGGTCGTCGCGCAGCTGCGCTACTTCGTGCAGGTCAAGACCAAGTCCAACGACGAGGGCGCCAACACGGTCGCGGCCGCGCTCAGCGGTCGTCAGGGCGCGTCCTTGCTCGAGGTCGGCAGCGCGGGCGAGCGGCCAGCGGCGACCCTCACGATCGAGTTTGGCAAGCCCAAATTCTCGACCGACAAGCAGACCCGCCAAGAGACGGCCCAGTATCAGTCGGGCACCAAGCAGGTCCCCAACCCGTTCTACAAGATGGCCCAAGACGACGTGCTCGACGAAGAGCGCCGCCTGATGGAGCGCGAGAACGACGTCACCAAGCAAGAGCGATACGTTGATCAGTACACCGCCGACGTCGCCCGCGAAGGCGACACACCCGGGACCACGACCGGCGCCGAGCAGAACCTGAGCAACGCCCGCAGCCGGCTCGAGGCCAACCGTCGCTCGCTCGAGGATCAGCGCAACACGCTGATGCGCGCCAAAGAGAAGGCCGCGAGCACGGCCCAGACCACCGAGGAGGCCGTGTACTCGACGCACAGCTACACGGTCACCACCCACAAGCTCACCGTCACCGTCCAGGCCAAGGCCAAGCTCGACCACGCAGACGGCCGGCCTGGGTCAACGATGGATCAGCCGCTGAGCGCCTCGGCCCAAGACGACACCCACCCAGCCCAGAACATCGCGGGGGTGGCCGAAGATCCCCTGTCGCTGCCGGGCAAGCACGAGCTCGCAGCCGAGCTGTACATGCAGGCGGCGCCAACGGTGGGGCAGCTGGTCGCGGCCAGCTTCGCGGACTATCGGGCGGGGCTGCTCGCGCAGGCCAACGCGGCGACGGATCCAGGCGAGAAGCTCGAGCTTTTGCTGCGCTATGTGATTGTGGATCCGCAGTACGCCGACGCGAGGATCGTCGCAGACGTGCTGACGATCAGCGGCGTGCCGGACGTGGCCGCGCTGCTGTTGGCCCAGTAGCGCGCGTCCCATGGAGAGCCCCCTTCAGGGCCTTCAGCGGGCCACACATGCGGATGCGAACAAGCGGCCCCGAGGAGCGAAACGACCAGACTCCTGCCAGCAGAAAATCAGGAGCCGCCATGTCCACCAAGCCCACCTCGAAACGCCGCCACTTCACCGCCGAGCAGAAGGCCGCCATCGTGCGCCGCCACATGGTCGACAAGGTCCCCGTCTCGGACCTGGGTGACGAGTACGAGATCCAGCCCAGCGTCCTTCACGGCTGGCACAAGCAAGTCGCTGACAACCTCGCTCAGGCCTCCGCCTGCTGGCTAGCTAGGAAGACTCCGAGTCCGGAACTCTCGCTATTTCGTGCTGGAGCTCTCGGAGCTCTTTGTGTCCCCCGCCTGCGGCCGCATCACTCAGCGATTGTAGGCGCAACGAAAGCCTATGGTCGGAGCTACCGTTTCCAGAGGCACGCTCACGTACAACGCAGGCATGCCACGGATATCACTCCTCCAGGACTGCCCCACGAGATAGGCCTCACCATCAGCATCGATGTCGCTTGTCCATTCGCTCAGGTTCGCGTGCATGTCGTACACACCGTCCGCTGTGATGTCTGCAGTGCTCCCGACCACACAAGGTCGCTCGAGGGTCCCGTCGAGGCAAGATGCGCTATCATCCCAATCCTCACCCCACGGGTAGCTCAGACCAGCCGATCCACCCCGGTACGCCCATCGCCACTCGATGAATGATGGGAGCCGCCCGCCTGTCCACTCACAATACTGGCTAGCCGCGTGCCAAGTCACGCCGCTCACCGGCAGTCGGGGGTCTCCACGCCCGTACGTACCCCACGGCAGCTTAGGAGGGGGGACGCACCGACCGCCTCGAACGCACTCATGGTAGGCGCCCACCGTTACTTCCGTCACGGCCAGGCAGAAGCTTGACAGTCGAAGCTTTGCGGCTGCTATCGCCCTTGTTCCAGCCGGACATTGCTGCGCTTCCGGATTGTCGGCTGAGCTCTCTCGAGCCATTAATAGTTCGTTCTCGGCCCGCTGTTCGACGAGCGCTGTGGGACTCGCTGCCGCTGCCGGTGCGCAGCGTGCGGAGACGCCGGCTACGATAGTCAGCAAGGCTCCGAGCAGGCGCGTCAAAATGAGAGACCCTGGCGAAATGGCCCCTGGCGCACTAGTCCTGAAGTAAGCGCGTTCACCAGACGGGCATGTGAGTCAGATCCAAAACCATAGTTGGAGCCCTCCGAGGAAGTGCAAGCAACCTCGACCCCAATCCCGCAGGACTCCAAGTGAAGAAGTCTACCCCACTCCCGCGAGCAAGTCACACCAACAATGGCACCTCGGTACCGCACGACGAACTTCCCTGGCCCGAGCGCCGGGGAACCGTGCTGGGCTACCGCAAGCTCCATCTCGAGCAAGACGAGCGGCCGGACGTGTACCGTCCCGCGTTATTTGCGAGATGTTGTCCCACGATCACCACGTGGCTGCACAGCCTCGGCATGACCCTGCGTGACAGTCGGCCGGCCGAGTTGCAGCT
>NZ_JMCC02000088.1 GCF_000737335.2 Enhygromyxa salina
GGAGCGCGGGCGCGGGCGCGGGCGCGGGCGCTTGGGCCCGCGCGACGGGGGCGAAGCTGACCACAGCCAGCCACGCGAGCGCGAGCGCGCTGGCCCGCACCAGGCCGTGGCCGCGCTGATCGAGGCTCGCACGCACGCCACGATGGTCGGGCACCACCGCGATCTCGGCAAGCCCGATCCCCAGCCCGTTGCGACCTGAAGACGCGTCCGCATCAAATCGACGCGGCCGCCGGGTCGAGGGTCTCGATCTGCTCGTCGAACACCAAGTGGCTGATCGCGTAGTAGGGTCGCTGGGTTCGCTGCCTGGTCCGCGGAAGGATCCGCAGCCGGGTGAACCCGCGCTCGGACAGCACCTCGGGTAGCACGATGTGCCGCGAGCTGACGCCGTCCTGGCCCCACTCGAGCCGCTGGGGCACGGCCACGCGCGCGACCTCTTCGGCGCGGTCGTAGAAGCGGATCTCGAACCGGTCCGCGTCGTTGACCGAGATCTCGAGCTCGCGCACACGCTGGCGCCGCTTGTACTTGACGTACACGCCGGTGTCGGTGAACCGACGCAGCAGCTTGGATGCGATCGGCGTGCCGTCGGGCGCCCGGCGGGTTGCGATCGAGCTCGCGTTGCGCCGCGACGCGCCATGAAAGCGCCAGGCTTCTTCGTTCAGCAACCGCCCTGGGCCGCCATTGTTGAGCCACCAGATCGCCTCGAGCCGCTCGAGGCTCCACAGGTCCCCGTGGGTCACGAGATCGATCCGCTCGTAGAGCGCGTGGATCTGTGGATCTTCGATCACGTTCTCGCCGGTCTCGAGCGACTCGATGTAGCCGCGCGGGATCGTGCGGATGAAGTGGCCGGTCATCCAGTCGGGCCGCCACAGCGCGGGCAGGCGCGCGAGCAGGGGATCGGTCAGGGCGACGTCATCGATGAAGTGGACCTCGGGTCCGCCGGCCATGCCGCGATACCCCATCGCGCGGGCGACGATCGTCTTGCGTCCGGGCTTGGCCCCGCGCTGGCCGAGCGCTGTCCAGGTGTGGTTGGGCATCTGCGTCCAGCGCTTGGCGCTGAGCAGGTTCGCTCCGCGAAACAAGAGCGCGTGCTCGTTGGTGACCCTGCGTCCGGATCGAGCTTGGTTGGCCGGGACTCGGTTCGCGCTGTTGATCTCGAGCGTGTTTGGGTGGGCGCTGAGCCCGAGCGCGGCGACGACGGCCGCGACGATCAAAAATTGCGTCAGCTCGACCCGCTTGACCTGCGACAGGCAGACCAGCGCCGCGAACATCGGCGCGGTGAAGAACCGACCCAGCATGAAGTCCCCGCCGATCTTGGTCAGGTACAGCGCGTGCAAGATGATCCCAAGGGCGAAGGGCATCATCTTGCGGTCGCGGGTCACGAACGGCGCGGCCGCCCCCGCGACGATGATCAGCAAGGTCAGCGGATCCGCGTCGAGGGTGGAGACGAAATACAGCAACCCTTGGTGCGCGAGCTCGCTGGCTTCAATCCCCGAGTTGAGCTTGGCGAGCGCGGTGTTGGGGACCAGCGCCCCGTAGTAGAACAGCGAGAACAGCTCCCACGCGAACAGCGGGAGCCCGCCAAGCGCCGCGGCACGCAGCAGCGCCGTCAGCTTGGCGCCCCGGCGATGGGCCTGGATCGCGGCCGCGATCACCACCGGTCCAAGCAGCACGGCGTTGTCGGGCCGGCTCAGCAGCGACAGCCCACCAAGCAGGCACAACAGGGCAAAGCGCCGCTCGTCTGGCACCCGGGCGAGGTACACCCAGGCACTCAGGGCGATCAGCAGGTGCGTCAGCGGGTTCTCGAGGCCGGCGGTCGCGTAGTCGACGAACGCGTGCGAGAGCGTGGCCGCGATCAGCAAGATGATGCCGACATACTCCGAGCGCGCGAGCCGGAGCGAGACGAGGGCGACCGCGCAGGTCGAGATCAGCGCGCCAAAGATGATCAGCGAGTAGAAAAATTCGCTGGTGATCGTGTAGACCCCCCAGCACAGAAACAGCCACAGCGGGTGGGTGAATACCTGGACTCGCTCGCCGACGTTCCAGACCAGCCCGTGGCCGTTGGACAGGTTCTCGACGGTGCGCAGCGAGATGTACGCGTCGTCGACGATCCAGCCGTGGCGCAGGACCACGAGGGCGAACGCCAACAACAGGAGGACCCGGACCCGGCGGCGGGTCTGGTGCGGGTCGTGTCCGCGTGGCTTGGGCACTGGGCGGGGTGTGCCACGGCTGCGTGAAGCGATCAGGCTTGCAGCGAAATACCTGCGCCGGGCCGGGTCACGTATGGGGCCAACGACGCGTCGTGGATCTGCTCGCGGCGAGCGATGTCGATTGGACGAAGATCTGGACGAAGATCTAGAGGATCGGCCCGAGCTCGTCGCACCACAGCTCTTCGGCGTAGAAGAACCCGAGCAACTCCTGGGCCCCGGTCCGGGTGTCGACCAGCAGGGTCATCAGCGGCGGCTCGCCCGGACGCGGCACGCAGCGTGCGTGCGCGCGGCTGAAGTTGTCTAGCTGCTGGGCCGCCGCGATCACGGCCCGCGAGGGGCTGTCGGTCCCGCCGTCGTAGCGCGCGAGCTGGCGGACCGTGCCGAGCCCGGGGACGTGGAAGCTGCCATCGTTGGCCAAGAACCGCGCGTCGTGGGCCGGGGGCGCGTCGCTGATGAACAGGGGCCCAAGCGCGGCCACGCTGGCCCGCAGCTGCGCGAGGTCGGGCGCAGAGAACCGCCGCCGCGCGGGGGTGCACAGGCTCGCGATCGCAGCGTGAACATCCGACAACGTAGCGAGGCGCTCGGCGAGGAGCATCCACCCCACGTCGAGGTGATCCTGGGCCAGCTCGGCGGCCGCCCGCGCCGGCGCCCGCAGAGCTTCGACATAGTCACGATCCATCCGCCGCGCACAGTCGGTCGGGATGTACTCGCTGGGCTCGACCGTGCCGATTCGGGCCGACCCTCGCAAGAACAAGCGCGGCGTCATCGGGCAGGTCTGCATGGCGCTGGTGCTCACGCACGCAGAGAAGGGCTGCAGGTAGCGCAGGTAGCTCTGACCGCACTGGTAGCGGGCCCAGCCGTCAGCGTCGAAGTCCGCGCGGGTCCGCTGGGGCTCGAACTCGGCCAGCTCGGCTTCGATCTGCGGCACGACCCGCGCGAGCTCGACGGTGTAGGCGGCCGCGAGCACGGCGTCGGCGTGGTCCAAGAAGGGCTCGAGCAAGGCGAGGCTCTGGGTCTGGCCGTCGACCAGCGCGTCGAGCAGCGGCTCACAGCTGCCGACCGCGGACGTGGCGACCCCTCGCCAGACCGGCGCGTCGACCTCGACGGCGCCGACGATCAGCACGGCCGGATCACCGAGCTCGGCCCAGCGCTGCAGTTGGACCCTGTCGACCTCGAGCTGCTTGGGCAGCGCCCAGCGGGTTCGACCGGTCGGGCCCGTCGCGGGCAGCAGCGGCGGATCTTGGAGGATCACTTCTGCGAGCCGCGGGCGCTTGGGATCGTGGAGGCCGATCGGGTGGACGGCGGTGTCGGGCGCGAGCCGACCCACCAGCGCCGCGAGCTGCGTCGTGTCGAGCCCCTTGGCTGCCCGGCTGATCCCGCTGGTCCCCCCGCTGGTCTCGTGGTTCGACCCAGGATCGAGCAGCAGACCGACGCGCGGGTGGTTGGCGAGCGCCTGCGCGAGCTCGGCGACGTCGCCCGCCGTCGCGCTTGGCGGGCTCCAGTCCAGATCGAGGCTCGGCATCGGCAGGCCACCGCGCGGCGGCGGCGGCCCGTCCGGCAGCGTGGCTGGCGCTGGGCTGGCGGCGACGGGCCCCGGTCCGTGCGCCGGATTGGGCGAGCACGCGATCACGCTGGCCAATCCAGCCGCCACCGCGCAAGCACACGTACCCCCGAGCATCAGACCGATCCCCCACAGCGCCCGTCGGCGCGCGGCTGGACTGCTGCTAGTTGGCGCGACCATCTGTGGACAGCATACGGAGCAATGGAGCAATCACCCCGTGATCCGTCGCACCCGCGTTGCCAAGTCGGGCTCAGCCGCACCACGCGAGCATCCACGCCCACGCTGGCGGGCCCCGGGTATACTGGCGCCGCGCATGGGTTTCGAAGGACGAGCCGATTCGAACGGGGCAGGGCCTCGCACTTGGGGCATCTGGCTGCTGAGCGTCGCGCTGGCACTCGCGGTCACCCCAGCCGACGCGTCGCCGCCGAGTGACAGCGTGGCCAACTCTCCGCAGGCGGCGCCGGGTGATCCAAGCGCGGACGCGGAGGCGCTGCTCGAGTTTCACTTCAAGCCGGTCGCTGGGCTCCAGATCGCGATCTGGCTCGAGGACACCAGCGGCAACTTCGTCGAGGACGTGCTGGTGACCCAGGCAACCGCCAAGCTGGGCATTGGCAACCGCTCGGGCATGACGACCTTCCTGTCGAGCTGGCGCGCGCCCTACGGTCCGCGGCCGTCGGTGCTGCCGATCTGGGCCCACAGCCGGGGCAAGACCTACCCGCGGATCCTGTTCCACGACGCCAACCTCAACAACCACACCTCGCTGGGTTTCCACGAGTCGAGCAGCTCGGCCGAGACTTACTTTTGTCGGCCGCTGACCCCGACAGAGGACAACGCGATCGTCGACACGATGACCTGCCCCTCGCCGGCGACCTTTCGGTCCGACAAGGGCCAGTTCGCGCCGGGCGGCCAGACCTCCGTGTATCCGCCGCGCAATGATCTGACCAGCTTCGACGAGAACCGCGACAGCGAGGACACCAAGTCCTACGCGGCTCTCAACGAGCTCGACATGATCTCCCGGGCCACGCCAAGCCCGGGGCCGTACTTGTTCGCGCATCGGATCCACTTCGACCAGGTGCCCGCGGGTTCATTGGTCGCGTGGATCGAGGTCTCGCTCGAGCGTGACGAGAACCCCGACTGGGAGTTCGATCGCGAGGACGACCACTGGGTCGACCCCAAGCTCCCCGCCTACGGCCGCGAGTACTTTGGTCAGCCGGCGGTGGTGTACCGGGTCGAGTTCGATCCGGCGGTCCCAGGCTATACGTCGGTCACCGAGTACGCAGGCTACGCCGACTGGGACGGCGCGAGCGGGACCGTGCACCCGCCCGACTCGACGATCTCGGCGTCGGGTGGGAGCGGGGCGGATCGCCTGCAGGTCCACGACAAGTTCGATGTGCTCGCGCGCTTCGGGATCTACTCGCACGGCTGGAGCACCTCGGGCGACGGGGACGGCGACGGCGACGGGGACGGCGATGGCGACGGCGATCCAACAGGGGGCGGCGGTGGCTGCACGACCGTCGATCTTCCACCCGTGCAGGATCTGCAGCTCACGCCCACCGACTTCGACACGGTGACCGCGACCTTCCGGCTGCCCGAGGTCCCAGATGGGATCGAGCTCTCGACGCTGTTCGCTGGCTGGATCACACCAGAGACCACCGACTTTCAGCTTGGCGCGTCCAAGGCCGTCGCTGGGATCCCGCGGCTTTGTCGCGAACCTGGTGAGCTCGACTGCATCGAGGCCGGTCCCGGCGACCAGGTCACGATCGAGATCGACCAGCTGTTTGGCAACTACACCTACTCGATCGGCGTCCACTACGAGGACATCTGCACCAACCGCAGCGAGATCGCCGTCGCCGACGTGACCACGCCCGCGCAAGAGTTTCAGACGATCGACGGCGCCTGCTTCATCGCCACGGCGGCCTGGGGTGCTGGCTGGACCCACGAGCTGCGCGCGCTCCGGTGGTTCCGCGACGTCTACATGATCGATCAGCCGATCGCGAACGACCTGGTCCGGGCTTACTATGCTTATGGCCCGGTGTTGGCCAACATGATCCGCGACGTCCCACCCGCGCGGGCGGCCGCGCGACTGATGCTGCGCCCGGTCGCGGGCGTGGCCAAGCAGCTCGTCATGGGTGCTGGCGCCGAACCTGGTCCGCGCTGACAACCCGCGCGAGTCGGGGCCTCGCTCATGCTCTGGGCTCGCGCTGGCTCAGCGCGCTGCGACACCCTCAGTGCACGCGGGTAGGGGCTTCGCTCGGGCGGCTGGGCCTGGTCCGCGTCGATGCGCAGTGGTAGGCATCGGCCGTGCACGCGATCGTCCTCGCTCTCGCCGTCAGCTTGGCCCTTGGTCCGGCCGCGACTGAAGCTGCGCCCGTGGACGTGGCCGCGCCAACTGCCGCGCCAGCTGCCGCGCCAGCCGGCAAGGTCGAGGCGCCCGCCGAAGACGCGAGCGCCGAGCCAGCGCCAGTCGAGGCGCCCGAGTCCAGCGAGGGCGCGCCTGCAGCCGAACCCACGGGCGAGCCACCTGGCGCACCCGAGCCCGAGCCCGAGCCCGAGCCCGAGCCACCCACCCCGACCGAGCCCGAGCCCGAGCCACCCACCCCGACCGAGCAACCGGCGACCGTCACCACCTCCAGCGCACCGCCAGCGGCCGACCCCGCGCCGCCGATCATCCGCGACCGCCTAGGCTGCGACGGCAGCAAGCGCTGCCGCAAGATGACCGTCGCTGGCATCGTCGTTGGCGCGCTCGGGGTCAGCGGGGTCGGTGTTGGCATTGGGCTGCTCGTCAACCGTGACCAGGTCGTCCCCGAGACGCCCGTGTTCGTGACCAGCACGCGCCCGGCCGGGCTGGTGCTGCTCACCGTCAGCAGCGGCGTCGCGTTCACGGCCGTGCTGATGCTGGTGGCGGCGCACAAGGGCTACAAAGACCGGCCCGAGCGCGCGCGGATCCAGCTCACGCCGACCGGCCTTCGCTTTTGAGGTTGCCATGCCATTGATCGAGTCAATTCGAAGCTCGCCCGCGCTCGCGTTGGCCCTGCTGCTTGGGTTGGGCGGCGGCATTGGCCTTGGTGCATGCCAGCTGCCCAACCCGAACCATTGCCAGAACATAGCGATCGATCCCAACGCATGGTGCGGCGCGGTGTACCCCGACGAGCCCTATTGCTCGCCCTGCGAGGCCGAGAACAACGGCTGCGTCGCCAACGAGCCCAGCCAAGCCGAGTGCCCAGCCTACACGGTGCCTGCGTCCGAGACGGGCACGGACACCGGTGGCGACACGGACACCAGCACGGAAACCGGCGGCGACACGGACACCAGCACGGAAACCGGCGGCGACACGGACACCGGCGGAACCGAGACCGGCTAGATCTGTTTTCAGCTCGGGCGAGGGCTTCTCGCCCGCTAACGGCTGCAGTTGGCGAAGTACCGGTACCGGTACGCGTCCGCCGAAGCCACCCGAGCCCCCTTCCAGGGGGCCACACATGCGATAGCGAACAAACGGCCCCGAGGAGCGAAGCGACCAGACGCGATAGCGGCTGCAGTCGGCGAAGTCGAAGGCCTATGTGGGGGTCAAAGAGAGCTCGCCGTCGGCGAAGTCTAAGGCCTATGTGGGGGTCAAAGAGAGCTCGCCGTCGGCGAAGTCGAAGGCCTATGTGGGGGTCAAAGAGAGCTCGCAGTCGGCGAAGTCCAAGGTCTATGTGGGGGTCTAAGGCAGCCCGGGGAAGCTGTCGACCCAGGCGACCTCGACGTCGGGGAAGCTGTCGACGTACTGGATCTCGAAGTCCGCGAAGCTGTCGACGAACTGCCACTCGCCGCAGTCACTGGCGAACGAGGTGACCTTCTTGACCTTCACGTCGGGGAAGCTCGAGACCGCCTTGACCCGCACGTCGGGGAAGCTGTCGACGACCTTGACTTTGCCGGCCAGCTTGATGCCGTTGAAGGTGCACTGATCGCTCACGTTGCCGGTGCCCATTGACGTGACGTCGAGGGCGGCCGCGGTCGCAGTGAGCAGGTGGGGGACACCCGTGAACGAGGAGCTGGACTGCTCGGCCCGGACTGGGCTCGTGGCCAACAACCACAGCCCGAGGCCCGCGAGGCCAACGAACGTACCGGTGCGCGCAAACGACATGACGAGAGCAGCATATTCCCCGGGTTCCCGGGATCACAAATATCTCGTCGTGACATTGCGCTGCGCGGTGGGTTCGGGGACCCCGATCACAGCTGACCCCCGCGCGGCGGGCCACTCGGGTTCCAAATACAGCGTTTGGGTCAGCCCCGTCGCAACGGCGGCCCAAGATCGAAGTGAACATCCCCGCCAGCGCTTCGTCGCGGCCGGATCAGCTCGTTGTCCGGTACTCGATGTAGTTCACGTGCTCTGGCACATGAACGATGCGCTGGACGAAGATCCCCGGGAGGTGGATGTCGTCCGGGTCGAGGGTCCCGGTTGGGACCAGCTCGTCGACCTCGGCGATCGTGAGTCGGCCAGCCATGGCCGCCAGCGGGTTGAAATTCTGTGACGTTCGATAAAAGCGCAGGTTGCCAAACGCGTCGCCCACGGCCGCGCGGACGATCGCCACGTCGGGGTGCAGCGCGGTCTCGAGCACGTGGGGGCGGCCCTCGAACTCGCGCTGTTCCTTGCCCTCGGCGACGACGGTCCCGGCCCCGGTTGGCGTGAAGAAGGCCGCGATCCCAGCCCCGCCCGCGCGCAGCCGCTCGGCCAGCGTACCTTGGGGGTTGAGCTCGACCTCGACCTCGCCCGCGAGCATCTGCGCCTCGAGATCCGGGTTACCCCCGACGAAGCTGCACACGACCCGGGCGACCTGGCGCTGCTGCAACAAGATCGCCAGGCCAAGGCCCTGGTTGCCGCAGTTGTTCGACATGATCGTGAGGCGCTTGCTGCCCTTGCGCGCGATCGCTTGGATCAGCGCCTCGGGGTTGCCGACCAGCCCGAACCCGCCAACGGCGACGCTGGCCCCGTCTTGCAGGTCGAACAGCGCGGCCTCGGCCGACTCGAAGATCTTGCTCGCGGAGCTTGCTGCGGCGGTCACGAGCCGGAGCATGAGCCCGGGCCCGCGCGCGATCAACCGTAGGGCGTCATCATGTCGCAGTCGACCGCCTCGCCCACGTCGGTCCCAAGCAGCTCGGCGTAGCGCATGAAGAAGCCGACGCGGTCCTCGACCTTGGCGTTGCCCGGCATGTTGCACTCGAGCCCGCCGTTGATGATGTTGGTCGTCATCCCAAATCCGGGCAGCCGGCCAAGCGCGAGGTCTTGCGCGCTGGGCATCCAGCTCCCCACCATCACCGCGTGGGCCGAAGGCTTGGGCAGCTGCTCGGTCATCCAAAACCACAGCGCGGTCTGGGTTGCCAGCTTGGGATCGCTCGCGACCAGGTCGGGGTTGGCGAGGATGTCGACGCCGAGCGCGTCGCCGGCCTGGCCGTAGTTGTAGTTCCAGCTCAGCTGGATCGCGCCGCGGCCGTGGTAGGTGCGCCCGGGCGCGCAGGGATACTGCATGTTGTTGGCGTCGCAGTACTGCGGGCAGCCGTTGTTCTCACAGCCGACCTCTTCGATGAAGCACAGACCCCACGCGTAGGGGCCATCGGGCGCGGCCGGCCACCCGCCGGTGGTCTCGTGGGAGATCTGCGCCAAGAATGCCGCGAGCTCGCGCTGGCGCGTGGCGAGATCGCCCTCGCACGCGAAGCTGGGGTACGCGGCCGCAGCCTCGAGCAGACCCGGGAGCGTGTAGTTGGCCCCCGCGCAAGCCGGGTCGTCCTTGTGAAGGAACATCTGATCCCACGTGGCCTGGTCGAGTAGGTCCGCGAGCTGGCACCCGCCGTCGCCGTCGCCGTCGCCGGAATCACCGTCACCGGAATCACCGTCGCCGTCGCCGGAATCACCGTCGCCGTCGCCGTCGCCGTCGCCAGGATCACCGTCACCATCGCCGGGATCGCCATCGCCGGTCTCGTCGGCGCTCGTGCTCGGCGGTGTCGCTGGCGAGCCGTCGTCCGCACACGCGAGCGCCAGCATGAAGGTCAACGTCAGCGTCGATGCCATCGAACGGTGCGTCATGGCCAAGTCTCCCATGAAGTCGCGAACCCCGCGAGTCCGTGGTACAGCCGCATGCATGGGCAGCGCACGCGACTTCGTTGATGGGAGCACCTACTCGAGCCTCGGCTACGCGCCGGTCTCGAGCGAGCACGACCACGCTGACCTCGAGCTCCTCGAGGGCCAGATCCCGGCGGCGCTGCAGGGCGTGTTTGCCCGCAACTCGAGCAACCCCAAGTTCACGCCGCCCGAGCCCTACCACTGGTTCGACGGCGACGGGATGATCCACGCGGTCAGCTTCGAGCAGGGCCGGGCCAGCTACCGCAATCGCTGGGTGCGTACGGCAGGCTTGGCCGAAGACGAAGCCGCCGGCGCCGCGACCTGGACGGGGTTGCTCGCGCGGCCCGACATGGCGCGACCGGGCGGGCCGTACAAGAACACCGCGAACACCGACTTGCTGTACTGGAACGGGCAGCTGCTCGCGCTGTGGTGGCTGGGCGGCGGGATGCCCTACGCGCTGAGCTTGCCCGAGCTGAGCACGGTCGGACCGTGGACGCAGGCGGGGACCATGACGGCGCACCCCAAGGTCGATCCCCGCAGCGGGGATCTGGTGTTTCTCGACTACGCGCCAACCTCGTCGCGGGTGACCCACGGGACGCTGACCCGCGATGGCCAGCTCACCCGCACGCCGGTCCAATTGCCTGGCCCGCGCCCGCAGCACGACCTGGCGTTGACCGAGCACTACACGATCCTGATCGACGTCTCGATGTTCCCAGACCCGCGGGCGCTCGCGCGTGGCAAGGTCCACATGAGCTTCTTCCCCGACGTGCCGACGCGGCTCGGGGTGTTCGATCGTCGGACCCAGCGCGTGCGCCACTGGTTCGAGGTCCCGGCCTGCTACGTGTATCACTTCGCCAACGCCTGGGAGCTTGGCGAGAAGATCATCGTCACGGCCTGTTGCATGCGCGACCCCTTGGCCTATGAGCCGCAACCGGGCCGCAGCGATCGCGTGGTCCCACGGATCGGGCACTTGCGCCTCGAGCCGCAGCTGGTCCGCTGGACCCTGGATCTCGAGACGGGGCTGGCCCGCGAAGACCTGCTCGACGACGCGATGGCCGAGTTCCCCCGCGTCGACGATCGCCGGATCGGCGCGCCCACCCGCGTCGCCTACCTGGGTAGCTTCGCGGCCCGCGAGGCGTTTGCGTTCGATGGCGTGCGGCGGATCGATCTCGACTCGGGCGCGGCGATCGAGCGGCGTTATCCGCCGGGATGGCTCGGTGGCGAAGTCAGCGTCGCGCCGCTCGGGGACGCCGAGGACGACGTCGCGTTGCTGACCTTCGTGAGCGAAGAGGCCGGCGATCGCAGCGAGCTGTGGGTGATGGCGGGCCGCGACCTCGAGATCCTCGCGAAGCTGGCGATCCCAACCCGGGTCCCGGCTGGGTTTCATACGCGGTGGGTCGGGGCTGACGAGCTGGCGCGCTGATTGGCGCGTCGAGCATCGCGGCACCCGGGGTGCTCGGGGCAGCGCGCCTGGGTGCCGCGATGCTCGGCGCACAGATCAGCACGCCAGCTCCGAGGATCGGACTTCGGGCTTGATCAGCAGCTCGGCGCCCGCAGTTTGGCGCGCGCGAGCTTGACGGTCGACGCCTGGGTGGGCGACCGTCAACACAGTGAGCGGGACCGAGACGAACAGCGCTGCGGCCCGGCTCGCCCGTGTCATCGAAGAGGCGCAGGCGGCTCAGCGTCGGGGCAGCTGGCGCGTGGCTGCGAACGGCTACCTCGAGGCTGCCAAGCTCGTCGACCCAGCGCTGTCGACCGAGCTGCAAGCCGAGCGCAGCTGCGCGCTGCGCATGCGCGCGGCCGATTGCCACATTCGCGGCGGCGCGCTCGGCCACGGTTGGGTGTTGCTCCGCGACGCGCTCGAGCGCCACGGCGTGCCGACCCCAACCTCCTCGACGCGGGCGCTGCTTGGCAGCACGTGGCGGCGCGGTCGTTTCTTGCTCGAGAACGCGGGGCTCGATGGTGACGTCGAGGTCCGCGAGACCGGGGACAGGCTGCGCATGGTCGTGCTCGATCGAGCCGCGCGGTGTCTGACGATGGTCAACACCGCGCTGGCCGACGCGTTGCGGACCCGCCACTTGACCGAGGTCGCGCGGTTTGGCGACAGCTCGGAGCGATGCCGCGCGCTGGCCAGCGAGATCGCGATGGAGACCCGGATTGGCGGGCCCTTCGATCGCTCGGTCAAGAAGCTGCTCGAGCGCTGCACCGAGCTCGCGGTGCAGACCGGTGAGCCGCTCGACGAGGCCTGGCGGCAGCTGGGCATCGCCACCTACGAGTTCAGCCACGGGCGCTGGCGTCACTGCGTCGAGGCCTGCGTGGCCGCCAACGAGATCTTCGCCCAGCTCGCCGACACCGGCCTCGACATCGAGCACGAACAGGCCCGCGTGGCCGCGCTGCATTGGTTCGCGCTCGCGTGGCTCGGTGAGCTCGAAGAGCTCCATCAGCGCCTCGCAACCGCGATCGTCTTGGCCGAGCGACACAAGGACTCCTTGATGTTGCTCGAGGCGCTGACCGGCCAGCCCATGTTGGTGTGGCTAGCCCGCGAGGAGCATGATGACGTCCGCGCCCGGACCCAAAAATTGCTCGCCCGCCAGCGCGCGGTGCCGGGCGCCGCGTGGCCGGAGAGCGGGTATCGCCGCCAAGAGTATCGAGACCTCATGGCCGAGGTTCACACCGGCCTGTACCGCGGCGACGTGACGCCGGCATGGGCCGCGTTGATCAGTCAGTGGCGCGAGCTGGAGTCGGCGTTCTACATGCCCATGCGTACGCTTGGGCTGGAGATCCGGGTCGCTCGGGCCCGGGTCGGCGTGGCGTTGATCGAGCAGTTCGATCGAGATCCGGTGCTCACCCGTGATCGCCTGCGGGCTCAGCCTCGCTTGTCTGGTGATTGGGACCGCGCGCGCGTGCTCGCCGACGTGACCGGGCTGCTCGAGCTCACCCAGCGAGACAACAATTGCGTCGCGCCGGCGCTGACCAGCTTGCTCGGCGCCGGGCTGTCGCAGCTCCAAGGGCAGCTCGAAGACGCGCAGATCAAGCTCGACGCGGCGGTTCGCGAATTCAACTCGGTCGACATGGCGCTGCATCGCGAGTGCGCGCGCTATGCTCTGGGCGAGCTGATCGGCGGCGGCGAGGGGGCGCAGCTGCAGGACCAAGCGCACGCGTGGATCCTCGCCCGTGGGGTGGTCAATCCACGCAAGCTCGTTGCCTCGCAGGCCCCCGGTCTTGGGTTGGCCTGATCAGCCGCTGAGGGGGTTGCTTGCGACCAGGGAGGCGATTGACCCAGTCGAGGCGCTCCGCTAGCGTGGGCCCGCGAGCTGCTCGAGCGGGCGAGGAGCCCTCGCCCGAGCTGAGACATGATCGCCAAGTTTCCCCAACTCGCCGCCTGCGAAGCCGGACTCGAGCAGTCTGCTTCGCCAGTCTGGGTGTTCGAGGCTGAGACGATCCAGTTCGTGTGGGCGAACGATGCCGCCGTGCAGATGTGGCGCGCGCCGGATCGGGCCGAGCTGCTCGCGCGGAACGTCGCCGCGGGGGCGCCAGAGAAGGTGCAGGCCCGAACCCGTCACGTCGTCGAGCAGGTCCGCGCAGGCAAGAGCGTGCGCGAGGAGTGGACCTTCTACCCAAGCGGTGAGCCAACGATGGTGCTGTTGGACCTTCGGGGGGTGCTGCTCGCGGACGGGCGACTCGGCGTGCTCAATCAGGCCCAGCCGGTCGCAACCCAGGCGCCCGAGGCCATGCAGCGCGCGCTCGCGATCGGCCGGCACTCTTCGATCATCGCGGCCTTGGTCGCCGCCGATGGTCAAATCCTCTCGCAAAATCCCGCCGCGTTGATGGCCTTCGACCAGCCGGGCTCGTGGCCCGCGTGGTTCTCGGAGGCCGCCGAGGCCCACGAGATCCTTCGTCGCGCGCTGGCGGGCCAGCGGATTCGAGCGAACGTCCGGGTGTTGTCCCGCGGCGAGCCGCGCTGGCACCAGATCGACGCCGAGGCCCTCCGGGATCCGGTGACCGGCGAGCTGGGCGTGCTGATCGAGCACACCGACGAGACAGCCAAGGTCGAGGCCGAGCGGCTCGCCGAGGATCGTGGTCAGCGCATCGATGTCTTGAACGCGACCCTCGAGCTCGTCGAGCAGCAGCGCCAAGAGATCATCGAGCTGTCTGCGCCGATCCTCGACGTTGGGGATCAGACCTTGGCGGTGCCGATCATCGGGCGACTGAGCGACGCGCAGAGCACCGCGATCATGACCAAGCTGCTCGACGCCGTCGCTGCCCGCGGTGTTCGGCATGTGATCCTGGACGTGACCGGCGTGGCGGCGGTCGACGGCGGGAGCGCGGGCCGCCTGCGCCAGATGGCCCGGGCGCTCACGCTGCTCGGGGCGACCCCCATGATCACCGGGATCCGGCCCCAGCTAGCCCAGGAGCTCACGAACTTCGGCTTTGATCTGGATCAGGTCACCACCTTGCGCTCGCTCGCCGAAGGGCTGCGACGCCGAAGGGGCAGGCGGTGAGCCCCCAGGTTCGGCGGCGTGAATCGCTGGTAGTCGAGACCACCAAACTCGGCGCGTAAGCGATCGCGCGCTGGTGTTTGGGTGCCCGGACACAGTAGATTGCGCCGATGCGCCGCTCTACGGTTTTGACTGGGGGTTTGACTGGGGTCTTGACTGGACTGTTTCTGGTGGCTTGCTCGACCGGGCAAGAGACCCTCGGCAGCGACACCTTCTCCAGCCTCGACGGTAACAACGACGAGAGCACCGGCGAGGATGGTCCGGGTGACGGTGATCCTGGCGACGGCGACGGCGATCCCGGAGACGGCGACGGCGATCCCGGAGACGGCGACGGGGATCCCAGCGGAGACGGCGACGGCGACGGAGATGGCGACACGGGCGACGGCGACGGCGACGGCGACGAGGTGTGCGCGCGCTACCTGTATCGGCACAACCTCGCAAACGACGTGTGGGAGACCCAGCCCTTGGATCTGGTCTGGACCGGCCCGAACGCCCCGCCTTGCAGCGTCGAGCCGAAGGCCGCGGCCTACCTCGAGGTCTGGGATCAGCTGTTGGTGTGGGGCGGCAACGGCATGTACTACCGGCGCATCGGGGGCGCTTGGCAGCCGCCCGAACCGATCGCGGATCGCTGGGCGGTGGTCGCCAACCTGGAGATCGACTCGGTCACCCACGTGCCCCCGATCAACGGTGGCACGAGCACGACGGTGACCTTCGTGTCGCTGCCAAATGCGTTGCTCTACGAGGTGTTCGAGGACGGGGCCACGAACTACGATCAGACCGTGGTGATGACGGACGAGCCGCCGCCGGGGCCGTCGCAGAGCAGTTCAGTGCGGCGCTGGTCCGCGGTGCTGGCCGACCCCGAGCTGCTCGGACAGGCCGACTGGTGGGTGTCGTATGCAGGCTTCGACGACGGCAAGATCTATCGCTTCGACGGCGCCTTCGTGTGGAGCAACTGGCCGGCGAACCAGGCTCCGGTGTTGGCCGGTGCGCCGCCCAGCCTGGATCCGAGCAAGCTCGAAGCGGGCTATGGCGACCACGGGCTCAACCGTGTGTACTTGATCGGACCCTGAACGTTGCCAGCTCAGCGCTTGGTCTGGCCGAAGGTCGGCCCGCCGTCGGCCATGAACGCCAGCTCTTCGGGGCTGCTCGTGCGCCCAAGCAGCTCGTTGCGGTGCGGGTAGCGGCCGAACTGCAGCACGATGTTGGCGTGGGTGACCGCGTGCGCGCGGGAGTCGGGGTACCCCTCGACGCCGAGCGCCGCGATGTCGCTCGAGAGCTCGGTGTAGACCTCGAGGCTACGCCGCGCGACCGCGACGTCCTCGGCGTGCATCATTGGCATGTACATGAAGCTGCGCTCGATCGGGCGCAGCTGCTTGTCGAGCCCGGCCGCGATCGCCTGCTCGCAGACCTCGAGCGCCATCGCGTCGCCGAGGTACGCGTCACCGGTCCCGCGGCCGAGGTTGCGGGTGAACTGATCGAGCAAGATGATCAGCGCCAAGGCGCCGCGGGGAGAGTCTGCCCAGTGCCCCAGCGCTCCGCGGGTGGCCTGCGTGACCAGCTCACCAAACCGGGCGCGAATGTCCGCGTCGGTGGCCGGATCGCCGGCCCACCACAGCGCGTTCTTGCTGCGATCGATGTCGGCGGGGCCGTCGAGTTCACCGAACCAATAGCGAAGGATGGTCTCGACTTGCTCGCGCTCGGTCTCAGTCACCGTGCTCGTATACCGCAGCGCTGTGCTGGCGTCATCGCGTCATCGGCGATCACAGCGGCAACACCGAGTCGTCTTGCTGCTTGTAGAGCTTCTTGTCTTTGAGCAGGCGGGTCGCCGCGAACACCTGCGCGGGGGTGTCGAGCGGCGCGTCGGGCAGGGCAGCGCGGACGCGCCGCTTGACCGTGTCCGAGTCCCAGCGCACGAACGGGTTGGTGGCTCGCTCGTCGCCGATCGTCGACGGCACGGTTGACTCGCCGCGGGCCCGGACCTCCCACACCGATCGAATCCGAGCTGCGAGGGCCTCGTTGTCCGGCTCGACCGACCACGCGAAGCGCAGGTTGTCTTGGGTGTACTCGTGGGCGCAGCAGACCCGCACGTGATCCGGCAGACCCATCAGCCGCGCGAGGCTGGCCTGCATCTTGGCTGGCGGTCCGTCGAACAGGTAGCCGCAGCCGCCAGCGAACAGGGTGTCCCCACAAAACAAGAGATCACCGAACAGGTAGCTGATGTGACCGTCGATGTGACCTTCGGTGAGCATCGCCTGGCCGCGCAGCGCCCCAAGCGAGACTTCATCGCCCTCGCCGACGCCCTCGCTCAACCCCGGGATCACGCCGCCGAGCTCGCGGTTGCCGACCACCCGGAGCGCCGCGAGCTTGCCTTGCTTGTCGAGATCCCTGTGAATCCCGATGTGATCTGGGTGGGTGTGGGTCGTGAGGATTGTGGTAAGTCGCGGGCCATCCACGAGATCGCCGGCAACCGGGCGCGCCCGCGCTGAGAACCAATCGAGCACCGGCTTGGCCTCTGCGCCGTCGACGACGCTCGCCTCGCCCGTGGACTGGCAGACCAAGATCCACGAAAAGTTGTCTGTCCACACCGGCACTTGGTGGACCTGCGCGGCCCCAGACATGCCCTGGAGAGCGGGCCTGGGGGTGGTCACGACGTGGGGCATGCCATGGACCATGGCCGGTGCTGAACGCTTGCGCAAGCGAACGAAGGCCGACTCTTCGGGTCCCGACCAAAAAAGACTGGCGCATCGCTGGCCCGCGCCGCGTCTGCCCGCGTAAATTGGCGCTCCCGCCTCCATGGCCAAACGCTCCACGAAATTCGGCACCTTCGGCGGTGTCTTCACACCTTCGATCCTCACGATCCTCGGCGTGATCATGTACCTGCGGCTGCCGTGGGTGGTGGGCAATGGCGGGCTGTGGGTCGCCCTCGGTGTCATCGCCGCCGCGCACCTGATCTCGGTGATGACCGGGCTGTCGATCTCGTCGATCGCAACCGACAAGAAAGTTGGCGCGGGCGGGCCCTACTACATCGTCTCGCGCAGCCTTGGCTTACCGATCGGCGGGACCTTGGGCCTGGCGCTGTTCGTTGGGCTCTCGTTCTCGATCTCGCTGTACGTGATCGGCTTTAGCGAGAGCTTCTTGGCCCAGCTCGGGCTCGACGGGGGCATCGACAACATTCGGATCTGCGGGACGATCACGATCGTGCTGCTGACGATCGTCACGCTCATCTCAACGAGCTTTGCGATCAAGACCCAGTACGTGATCTTGGGTGCGATCGTGCTCTCGCTGATCTCGATCGCGCTGTCGCCGGGCGCGGCTCCGGCCGAGGGCATGCACCTCAAGGTCCCCGAGGGCGGCGCGTCGCTCGCCATGATCTTTGGGATCTTCTTTCCGGCGGTGACCGGGTTCACCGCTGGCGTGAACATGTCGGGGGATCTTCGCGATCCCAAGAAGTCGATCCCGGTCGGGACGATGGCGGCGATCACCACCGGGCTGATCGTCTACGTGTCGCTGGCGCTGTTCTTGGCCTGGAAGATCCCAGTTGACGAGCTGCTGAACAATTCCAACGTCCTGGCCGACCACGCGCGCTGGGGGTTCTTGGTCATCGCGGGGATCTGGGGCGCGACCTTGAGCTCGGGGTTGGGCAGCATCATGGGCGCGCCGCGGATCCTGCAGGCGCTCTCGCGCGATCGCGTGACCCCGGTGTGGCTGGCCAAGGGCCACGGCAAGGACAACGAGCCGCGACGGGCGCTGTTGATCGCGTTTGCGATTGGCGAGGCTGGGATCCTGATCGGCGATCTCAACGCGATCGCGCGGGTGGTCTCGATCTTTTTCATTGCGACCTACGGGTTCTTGAACCTCAGCTGCGCGATCGAGAGCTGGGCGAGCACCGACTTTCGCCCAGAGTTTCGGATCCCGCGGATGTTCAGCGTGGTCGGGGCGCTGGTCTGCGTGCTCATGATGATCCAGCTCGACATCGCCGCGACCGCGGCGGCGACGCTGGTGTTCATTGGCCTGTTCGCGTGGCTCAAGCGGCGCGAGCTCGCGCTCGAGTCCGGCGACACCTGGGCCGGGGTGTGGTCCTCGCTGGTGCGTTGGGGGCTCGAACAGCTCGACGCGGGCGGCCGCGGGCAACGCAGCTGGCGGCCCAACGTGCTCAGCTTCAGCTGGCGCGAGCTGCAGGATCACGGCCCGCTGCTCGCGTTTGGCAACGAGCTGATCCGCGACCGTGGCGTGCTCACGGACTTTCGCCTGCGGACCTCGAAGGACCGGCGCGAGGAGGCGGCGCAGGGCGGCGGGGCTGGCCGGGATCCTGGCCGGGATCCTGGCCGGGATCCTGGCGAGTCCGGGACTGGCCGGCAAAGCGAGGAGCGAGACAAGCAGGAAGACGGCGAGGTCACGCCGATCGCCGGCCGCTTCGCCCGCGAGGTCGAGACCGAGGATCCCTGGGCGACAGTGCGTTCGATCGCGCGGTTTCATGGGTTCGCGGGGCTCGAGCCCAACACCGTGCTGATCAACTGGGCCGAGCAGCGCCACGATCGAGCCGGCTTCGCCAACACCCTCGACGAGCTGGTCGCCCTCGACTTCAGCCTGTTGTTGTTGGCCCGCGATCCCAAGCGGGACTTTGGCACCAACAACCGCGTGGATCTGTGGTGGACGCCGACCCAGGGCAGCTTCGAGCTCGAGATGGCGCTGATCCGATTCTTGAGCATGTCCGACGACTGGCGGCGCTCGGAGCTGCGGTTCTTGCTGCTCAACGATGATCCCAGCCGCGGCGACGCGCTGTTCAAGTCTGCCCAGCGGGCGCTCGCTGACGCCCGGATCCAGGGGGCGGTCAAGGTGTTCAACAACGCGATCGGCAACCGACCGCTGTACGACTGGGTCCGGCAAGAGTCTGGCGACGCCGACTTGGTCGTGCTTGGGCTCCCGGCCGGGCCGCTGGGCGAGCACCCCGAGCGAATGGCCGCGCTCGATCAGCTGTGTGACGACATCGGCAGCGTGCTCGTGACCCGCGGCGCGAGCCAGTTCGAGCCGGTGCTGCAGCGGGTTGGCCACGCGGGTCGCGGCGGGGGTGGTCACGGCAGCGGCACGCGGGTTCGGGATGAGCGCAGCGAGCGCTCGCTGACCGGCGACGAGCTCGACGGGGTCGAGCTGATCCCGCTGCGGGCGCCCGAGCCAGGCGAGCTCAAGGCCGCCGCCCGCGAGCTCTCGCTGGCCCACGACGAGCTCGCGCTCGAATTTCACACGGAGTGCGTGGGCCTGATCTATGCCCATGACGCCGCGTTGATCGAGCAGCTGCGTGGGGTCGTCGATCGGGCCTTCGATCAGCTCGGCAAGGCGCTGGGGGAGCGCGTGGTCCTGCGCCAGCGCAAGCAGCTCAACAAGATCCAGAGCGGGTTCTTGTTTCAAGCCCGGCGGGCGCTGTCCGAGTTCGAGAGCGACCGACTCACCGCGCAGGTCGACGCGCTCGAGCACCGCGTCGAAGGCTGGCTCGGGCATCTCAACGAGCTCGAGCGCGAGGCGCCCAAGACCCTCAACGTCGCACGCGATCCGCAGGTGCTCGCGGCCGGGCCCGAGGATCCCGCGAGCTTGCGCCGCGCCAAGCGGCGGCTGCGGGTCCGGCATCTGTTTCAGGGTCCGCAGCTGAGCTACGGCTTCAACGCCACGCCGCTGTACAACTACTACCTGCGCTACCGCAGCCGATCGGCGCTGGCGCTGGCCTTGGACGACATGGCGCTCGACGGCTACCAGGTGCTGCTGGAGATCGGTCGCTCCATGTCCGAGGCCCGGCACGCCCTCGACGAGTTCGCGCTGCGCCTGGTCGAGATCCCCGCGTCGCGCTCGACCAAGACCGCGACCAAGCCGGGGTCGGAGCCGTCGGGGACCGTGTCGCTCGAGCCTTCGGGGCTGACACCGCTCGATCCAGACCAACCGCTTGGGCCGCGCGAGCGGGCCAAGCAGGAGCTCGCCGCGCGGATCGCCGAGCGCCGCGAGTTGGTGCTCGAGCGGCTCGACAAGCTGCTGGCGCGAACCCTCAAGCGCAGCGAGCAGAGCCGAGATCAGCTGTTGCATGCCTCGCGCAGCTTGGCGCAGAGCTTCGCCGACGACACGGCGCGGCTCGATATCCAGGCCTTGATCCGCAGCGAGCGTCGGCTGCCCAAGCAGGCCGAGGCGCTCGACGCCAGCTTGCTCGAGGCCGCCGGCGTGTGGCGGAAGAACCGGCAGCTGGTGCTCAATCGTGCGTCGCTGGAGCTCCACAACGCTGGGTTCCAGCAGCGGCTGCGGGCGATCGTCGAGCGGACCAAGGACTCGACGGCGATGACGATCCAAGCTGGGATCTTGCGGGGCGCCGAGCTCCTGCGCGAGTCCTTGGTCGAGTACCGCAAGGCGATCGAGGCCGGGCCGGACCCAAGCGCCGAGCTGGCTGCAGGCTTGCCAAAGTTGCGCTTCGCCCACGAGCTGCGCAGTGAATTTGACGACAAGCGCATGGTCGAAGAGCTGGCCCGCGAAGCCCAGGCCGCCAGCGTCGAGCTGCCCGACGCGATCGAGGTGATCGGTGACGACGCCTTGATGGATCTCGAGGATCAGCCCTTCGAGGAGACCGAGGTGCTCACGGTCTCGCTGCGGCGGCTCGTTGACTTCATGGTCCAGGCCGAGTTCCTTGGCGGGCTGCGCGAGCACACCGCCCGGGTCGCGCTGGCCGAGCAGCGGGCTGTTGGGGTCGCGCAGGACGTGCTGCACTTGGTGTCGTTCAACTTGTCCGAGTACGAGGCTGCGCACGCGGACGTCGAGCTGAGCTTGGCCGAGCGGGTGGGCCCGGTGATTGCGAACGGGCTGGGTCGGCTCGATGGTGAGCTCGAGCAGCTGCGCGCGCTGGCGTCGAGCTTGGGCGAGCGGATCGACGCGCAGCTCGGCAAGATCCTGGACCGCACCGAGGCCTACGTGATCACCGGCTCGGAGGACAGCTTCAAGCTCTACGTGCGCCACGAGCAATCTGGGGGAGCGCTGTCCAAGGTTGGCGGGGCGACCCGCTGGGCCCAGCGCCTGTCCAAGCGCCTGCTCGTGCGGCTGCTGTATCGCTGGAGCGCGGGCGTGTTGTTGGCGCGGCGGATTCAGACCGCCGAGCGCGGCAACGTGGTCGAGCAGGTGCTCGAGTTCGTCAACGCAAACAGCCCCAAGCCCGAGGTCCTCGACACGCTGCCGTTCTATTACTCGCAGCCGTTCTTGGGCCAGGCGCGGGTGAGCATGGAATTTTGGGTTGGACGCGAGCGCGAGATTGAAGACATCGCGGGGGCCGTGCGCAACTGGAGGCAGGGCCACAAGGGGGCGCTGCTGATCGTTGGCGAGGGGCTCAGCGGCAAGACCTCGCTGGCTCGCTACACCGCGCGCAAGCACTTTGAGAAGCGCAACAAGTACAACATCCTGCCGCCGCGGGGGGGCTCGGCCGACGCCGCGTTGTTCAGGTCGCGGATCGAGAAGGAGCTCAAGCTCAGCCCGGAGCTGAGTCGCAGCTGGGACGACATCATGACCGCGATCCCGACTGGGAGCGTGGTGATGCTTCATGATCTGGAGCTGTGGTGGGAGCGCTCGCTCAGCGGCCTCGCGGTGCTCGAGCAGCTCAGCGAGTTGATTGATCGCTATGGGGATCGGGTGTTGTTCATCCTCGAGCTCAACATCAACGCGTATCGGTTCGTGTCACGGGCGGTCCCGCTGGCTGATCAGGCGCTGGCCGTGGTCGAGTGCCAGCCGTTCACCGCCGAGCAGCTCAAGGACGTGATCGAAGGCCGGCATCGCTCGACGGGGCTGCACGGGGTCGTGGATGGGCGCGACGAGGACGAGCTCCCGGCCTGGAACCGGGCGCGGTTGTTCACGCGGCACTTTGATTACTCGGGTGGGTTTGTGGGGGTGGCGTTGCACAGCTGGATCACACACATCGAGCGTTTGGATGGTGAGGATCTGGTGATGCGTTCGCCCAAGGCGCCAACGCTGGAGGTCCTCGACCGGCTCAAGCTCGAGTGGGTCGCGCTGTTGTTGCAGTTCGTGCTGCACAAGCGCCTGACCCGGGCGCGATTGGTGCGGATCTCGGGGCTCGAGGCGGCGGTGCTGGACCGGGCGCTGGATGCGTTGGCGCGGATGGGGTTGATCAGCGAGGACAAGCAGGGGGCGATGGAGATCAACAGCTACGTGCTGCACTTGGTGGTCGCGAGTCTGCGCGGGCGGGGGTACCTGTGAGCCAGACGATGCTGGGGGGCGTGGGTGTGCCTGGGGAGCAGGGGGGCGACAGCCTTGGGCTCGAGAGCTTTGGGATCTCGGTGTTCGATGGGCTCGACGAGCTGACCGTGACCGGGCTCGGGTTGGTTGCGTTCGTGGTGCTTGGGTTTGTGCTGTTCGGCCTGCTTGGGGCGCTGCGGCGGCTGCTTGCGGTGATCCCCATGAGCAAGGCGCGGCGCGGGGCGCTGGGGCGGTTGCGGCCGGTGTTCGAGGCTACGGCGGCGTTGGTGTATTTGCTGTTGGCGGTCCCGATTGTGTTCAAGGGGCAGAGCTCGGTGATCTTGACCGTGCTGTTCTTTGGGATGTTTGGGGTGCTGTGGTTTCCGATTCGGGACTTCGTCAATGGGATGTTGATCCGGGCTGGGCAGCAGTGCGAGGTGGGGGATCGGGTGGTGGTGGAGGAGCGGGCTGGGGTGGTGCGGAGGCTTGGGTACCGGACGCTGACGCTCGAGACGGATGATGGGACGGAGGTCTTTGTGCCTTATGGGCGGTTGTCTCGGGGGGCGATCGTGCGTACGCGTCGGGTTGAAGGGGTGCACCGGTATGGGTTTGATGTGGAGCTCGATGTGGGGCTGGGGGAGGGGGAGGGGGAGGGGGATCCGTTGGCTGCGATGGCGTTGATCAAGGGGCTGGCGATGAATTCGCATTGGTCCTCGGTGGTGCGGGAGCCCGAGGTGGAGGCGCTGGCGGGGGGTGGGGTGCGGGTGTGTGTGTTTGCGTTGGGGCGGGAGCATGGGCCGGCGATTGAGGCGGCTGTGCGGCGTGGGTTGGGGGGTGGGTGATGGCGTGTGCCCCAGCCCGCACCGAGGGTTGTTTCTCACCGCCCTAGCCCGCACCGCCTAGCCCGCACCGAGGGTTGTTTCTCAGGGGGCCCTCTAGCGACCGAAGAACGCTGCGGCCGCGGAAGTGTGATTCCTAAATGTGGCCAGGCCGCTGTAGTGATCATCACATTGGGTGCGACCAGCGTCTCCAAAGTAGGGCTTTCGAGCAGTTGTCGGGCCGTCGCACGACCTCGACCCGGACCTCCGGTCGCGAGGAAGCGGCGCTTCGCCCAGCGAAACACCTCCAGCCAGCAAGTCTCAGTTGTCTCAAGCAGGAGACTCGAGACAGCCGAGCTCTCGACACATCCGATATGTGCCGAGCGGAAACTCGACGTCCCTCTGCCCTTGGTTGAATAGAGCCAACGCTGCCCGGTATGAGTCAACCCAGCGTCGATACTCGCTAACGGCCAGAGCCCGAAGTTCAGCGCACCGAGCCGCAAAGCGGGGCTTCAACGCCCCGAAGGGCTCAACACTATCTGGACTCGAATTGTGGGATTGCGCCAACACCTTGCGCATACCCAGTGGTGGCCCATCTGCCTTCGATTCGTGTTCACCGCGAGCGATCCCCTCGGCGATCCTGCTTTGGACTTCGACCGGGTTGGTGTCTGGTGGCGGCGTCAAATGCAAGGTTACTTCCTTCGGCATGTCGCGTTCTTCTCGGAAGAACTTGGTCGGTCGGCGAATAACTCGCACTTGCTCCCACCCCATCCCCACACTGGTGGCTCCTTGCCAGTCGACTGCACGGCCAACCAGGCGAGCACGGACGGGGTTGAGGATCGTGTACGCCATCTTCTCCAACACACTCTCCGGTTCGAGCAAGTGTACGGCGTTGTAGGAATCGCTGTCCCACACTGATTGCTTTCGGCCAATGGCGCGGTTGATCGCTCGTGCGAGGAGCGAGTTGAGGTCGCGCTGGAAAGCGGGGAGGTTCCCGTCGGGATCCGTTGCGACGAGGTGGTAGTGATTCGACATCGCCACGAAGGCGTGCAACTCGATGTTGTGGTCGGCAGCCGCGTGTGCGAGGGCGTACTCGAAGATTTGCGTGATCTCAGATGTGGGGCGTAGAAAGAAGCGTCGCTCGGAGCAACGGCGCGTGATCAGGTAGGTTCGACCGGGAACGATTGGACGTGGAAGGGTCATACCGGGGCTGTCGGCCCGGAGTGGCGGAGTTTGCATTCTTTATTGGATGCAGGGATGCCTGTATGCCAGGCTACGCGCTAGCGGCAAGGTAATGGCTCGGCAATAACTACCCTCGGTCGGGAGACCGGGAGAGCCAACTACCCTCGGTCGGGAGACCGGGTCCACGGTCGGGAGACCCGGTCCGGGTCCGGTCGGGAGACCGGGAGAGCCAACTACCCTCGGTCGGGAGACCCGCAGGGTGACCCTCGGTCGGGAGACCCGCAGGGTGACCCTCGGTCGGGAGACCGGGAGACCGGGTCGGGAGACCGGGAGAGCCAGCCCGCCCACGCAGCCTACCCCTTCAACGCCCCCCCCAGCACCGGCAGCAACCGCCCAAGCCCAGGCTTGAACTCCATCATCACCAAAGCCCGCCCCATCGCCGGCAGGTTCCGATGATCCACAAACCACGGCGGCTTCGGCTGAATCCGAAACGGCAGATCCATCACCGTCTTCTCCAGCGGCTCCCACAGCAAGTTATTATGCGACATCCCAATCCCGCTCTGCACGTCCGCCTGCGTGTTCCCCGGAAACCCACCCCACCCAGACACCATCAGCGCGCACCCGGCCCCCGCCCAGCCATTCACCGCCACCGTCCCATAGCGCAGCCCCGCGATCGCCCGCTCAACGGCCTCTGGCTCGGCCTTTCGGGTCTTCGGATGCACGATCAACGAACAGCTCAAGTTCCCCCACAGCTCGGCGTTCGCAAACGCAACCGCCAGCTCCAAGAACTCCGTCGGCTCGCCGGTCGGCACATCCACGACATTCAAGATCCCACAAAAGCCCTCGCACGTCAGCGCCCACTCGCCGCTGTTCATCGGCACATCGGTCACCAGGGTCCACGGCACCACGCCCTCGCCTTTGCGTCCAATGATCTGGTGCTGCGGATACTTCCCAATAAACTCGCGCCAGCGCTTCTCGGATCCTGGATAGTACGAAATCCGCGGCGGACTCGCGGCGATCGCTTGCTCGACCCGCGTCACAAATTCATCACGCAACGCCCAGTCTCGCGCGATCATCAGCACCTGCGGCGCCGCGCAGTTGTGTCCGGCGTTCTGCGTGACCGCAGCGGCGAGCTGCCGGGCGTGATAGTCGAGCTCGCGCTCGCTGTAGGGCCCCGGCGTGACAATGTACGGCGACACGCAGCCAAGCTCGGACGTGAACGGCCGCTCGTTGAGCCGCTCACCCGTCGCTTTGCGGCGCGCTCGCTCGTCGGGATCACTGCCCCACACGATCGCGTCATGCGTCGCGTCAGAGCCAGTCACATGAATCGAGTCGACCCCCGGGTGCTCGCAAAGATGCTTGCCAACCTCGATCCCGCCATACAGCACGCGCACAAAGCCAGCGTCGATCAACGGCTTGAACGCGCGCTCGATGTGCGGGCCATCAACCTCGTTGACGGGGTTCATCTTCAGCAGCACGACCTCGTCATCGACAAACAGCTTGTGCAGCATGTCGGTCGGCCCCAAGAAGATCTGGTTGCCAGCGCCCATGACCAGCGCGACCTTGCCCGGCCACGTCTCGCCGGCCGCCTTGCGCCGGTAGATCCCACCCTGCTCGGGCAACGCTCCTGGCGTGAGCCACAAGTCGATGTTCCACCCGGTGAACAGCGCCTTGTCGAGCAGGGTCTGCGGGAACACGCGCACGATCCACTGATCCCCCTCGCCCGTGGATCGGCGGCGCTGGGACACGGCCGGCGGCGCCCCGCCGTGCTCGAGCGCGTGAATGAAGTAGCGGACGCTCCGCGGCATCGCCAGGTACCCCGACAGCCACTCTTGCCCCTCGGGGTTGGTGCCCAGCGCGATGCCCTTGAGCGCGCACGAGCTCGCAACCCACGCGTCAGCTTCGGCCTCGAGCGAGATCATGACCTGACGCAACAATTTGATCCGCGCCTCGATCCCCGTTGCCACCCAACGGTCCGCGCTGGCGCGCAGATCAGCGACCGCGGCGTCGACTGCAGCGATCGGAGTGGGCTCGAGAGGGGCAGGGCGGCTCCAGGCTTGAACGGCGTTCATGGCGTATCCAGATGACTTCTCACAGCTCGGGCGAGGTCTCGTGCCGGGTCGCGTGGACCCGGGGGGACCGGAGGCTGCACCCACGATACCCCCCCGGCTTGCGCGCTATCCTCGCATTTGGCATCAACGCGAGCCAGATGGCGCGCACATCGGGGCAGCCCCCCACGGGTTGACACGGCCGGGAGCATCAGCCAATGTCCGCACCCCTTCGGGAGCATCAGAGATGTCGCAAGTCTGCCAGATCACCGGGAAGAAGCCCCTCGTGGGGATGAACGTGTCGCACTCGCACATCCGCACGAAGAAGCGCTCGCTGCCAAACCTGCGCTGGAAGCGGTACTGGCTCGGCACCGAGAACCGCTGGATTCGCCTGCGCATCAGCACCAAGGGCATGCGGATCATCGACAAGAAGGGCATCGAAGTCATCGTTGCCGAGCTGCGCTCGCGCGGCCAAAAGGTCTGAGCTCCGGTCGCCGCCGGCCGCGTCCGGGTCAGCAGATCTGGGGCCTCGATCGGCGAGGGCTCACGCTCGGATCTCACGTGGGTCGCGGCCGCCCTCACCCCCACGCCACCAACCATCGCCTCGGTCCAATCGGACCAGAGGCGATTCGTGCGTCTGGCTGCCGTGGCTGCCATGGGCTGCCAGCTCGCCCCGAATTGAACAACCCCGGCCCCAAGCAAGCTTGGAGTCGGGGTTGCGCGCGTCCACATGCAGGCGAGAGGCCTCGCCCGAGCGGAGATCATCAGGCGCCAGGGATCGCGCAGATGCCCACGTCCTCGAGTCCGGGCGGGGCCGTACCGTCGTCGTAGAACGCAATGCACTCGGTCCCGGGCGTCGGGCAATTGGGGTTCGAGATCTCGCACCAGGTCGCGCAGCATGCCGCGCCAGCGCAGTTGGGCAGCGCAGTGGCGTCCAGGCACAAGTGACCGGGCAAGCAGTCGTTGATGTAGCCGCAAGGCTCGTTGGTCGGGATGTCACCCGCGGGATCGCAGTTGAACTGCGCCCCGTCCCAGAAGCATGCCGCGCCCTCTTGCGAGCAGTCCTGCAGCAGCGGATCACACGAGTACAGGCACAGCAGCAGCGATCCGTCGTTGGAGATCGAACAGTTGAATTGCTCTTCGCAGAGCGGATCGTCGGCGCTGCCAGTGCACAGCGGCACGCAGATGCCGACCGCCTCTTCGTTGGTGTAGTAACACATGAAGCCGACGTCACAGTCGTCGGTGCCCGCGTTCGCGCCGTCGTAGGTGCACATGTCGCCGGTCTGCGCGGTGCCCTGGAGCGGGACGCACTTGCTGGCGTTCCACGTGTCACTGCCGGCGTTGTAGGCCGCACACTTCTCACCTTCGGGGCAGTCTTGGGCCCATGGATCGCAGGTGTTGGCGCCCGGGATGTCACCCTCGGTCGGGACAAACCCGGGGTCAGAGGTGGTTGGTTCGGTGTCGTCGTCGCCAGAGTCCTTGCCGCTGTCGCTGGTCTCGTCTCCCGTGTCGCCGTCGCCGTCGCCAGAAGAGTTGTTGGCGACGGTTGTCGCGGTCGTGCCATCGGTTTGCTCTTCTTTCGAGCAGGCCGCGAACACGAGGACGCCGCCCAATCCGACGCTGATAAAGTTGGTAAGATGACGCTTGCTCATGGATATCCCCTCAGCGAACGACCATACACCATCGCCACGCGGCGAGGGAAAGCCGATCCTCGCGGAGCGGCCGGCGTGCGGTGACTCTAGAGGGGAGGGGAGTGGCGTGCGCGGCGCGCTTTCAATCGGGCGTGGCGCCCAGATCTCGGGTGCAGTCCCTGCTCGAGTGCACCGAAGCGCAAGCCGGCGAGAGAGTCGCCGACAGTGATGGCGTGGAAGTTGGCGAGGTATCTAGCCCGACCTCAAAAACAGTTTTTGCATTTGCCCGTGACCAGGTCGGCTCCGCGCGGGTAAAACACCGCGGCCCACGTGGAAGACAACACCACCCTCATTCTCGTCGCGCTGATCGTCTTCGCGTTCTTGATCAGCCGCTTGCTCCATCGCTACGCCGAGCGCGTGGCGTTGGTGTCGGGTATCGAGTACGCGGTCGTCGGCGTCCTGATCGGGCCGCTGATGCCGTGGAGCCTGATCAACGAGGACACGCTGGTGTCCCTGGATCTACTGATCTCGCTGTTGCTCGGCCTGCTCGGGTTCATGGTCGGGCTCCACGCCCGCGAGGCCCTGCGCCGCTTCGAGCACTTCCTGGCTGGGTCGCTCGCGTCGGTGGTCGTGGCGCTGATCGTCGGGGTCACGGTGCTCGCCATGCTGCAGTGGCTCGAGCCCGCGTACCTCGACGATCCCGTCCCGATGTTCGA
Source organism: Enhygromyxa salina (assembly GCF_000737335.2). Classification (GTDB taxonomy): domain Bacteria; phylum Myxococcota_A; class Polyangia; order Nannocystales; family Nannocystaceae; genus Plesiocystis; species Plesiocystis salina_C. Next base: position 28,968 of record NZ_JMCC02000088.1, read on the forward strand.
GATCCCGGTGTGGACCGACGGCACCCGGCTGTACCAGCTGTGGGCGGCCGACGACGCGCTGTGGTTGGCGCTGACCTTGGGGGCGGCGGCGGCGATCGCCTCGACGACGGCGATCTCCTCCACGGCCGAGCGCTTGCAAGCAGAGGGGCCGCCCGTGGTGCTGCTGCGCGATATCGCCAGCGGAGGTCAGGTCATTGCGATCATGTTGTTCGGCATCGCGCTGGCCGGTGATCGTGCCGTCGACGCGGCCGACGACTACGGCCTGAGCTTGGTCGAGTGGTCGATGCTGATCGGCGCGGCCGGGGCCATGACCGGGCTGCTGTTCACGATCTTCATCGGCGGCGCCGAGGACGATCTGCGCCTGTACTTGGTGACGATCGGCGTGGTCATCTTCGCGGCGGGGATCGGCGCGGCGCTGGGGATCTCGCCGCTGTTCGTCAACCTGGTGGCCGGCCTCGTCGTCGCGGCGACCTCGGCTCACGGGGATCGTCTGCGCAAGAACCTCGACCAGCTGCGGCGCCCGGTGTCGATCCTGCTCATGGTGTTCGCGGGGATCGCCTGGCACCCGGTCATTGGTTGGATGTGGTTGATCCCGGCCGCCTACCTGGTGACCCGGGTGGGCGCGCGGCTGCTGGCCACGCGCTGGGCGGTCTCGACCTTCGTGCACGGCGTGGAGTTCCGGCGCGTGGGCGGGGGCCTGATCGGTCAGGGGTCGCTGGCCGCCGCGGTCGCGCTCAGCTACGCGCAGGGGCATCCAAGCCGGGGCGAGCTGGTGCTCAGCGCGGTCCTGGTCCCCATGCTGATCACCGACCTGTTCGCGGTCCGGACCCTGCGCCGGGTGCTGGCCAACGCAGGGGCGATCCGCCCCCGGGCCAAGGTCGATCGCCAGTCTGAAGACCGGGCGGAGGTCCCCGCGCCTGCGGTTGTCGCCAACCACGGCCCAGACGAGCCCCAGAACGAGCCCGCGATCGACAGCGGCGACGGTCCTCCAGACGACCCCCACGTCGACCCCCCAGTCACGAGCCACGAGGAGCCAGAAGCTTGAGAATCGTGATCATCGGAGCCGGCGAGGTCGGTCGCCACCTCGCGCGCTCGCTGCAGACCGAGGCGGAGCTGATCCTGATCGACGCGGACGCGGCCGAGCTCGCGGTCGCCGAGGAGGGCCTCGACGCCCTGACCCTGGTCGGCAACGGCATGCATCGCTCGGTCCTGCACCGGGCCGAGGTCGCGCGGGCCGACATGGTCATCGCGGTCACGCCCGACGACTCGGTCAACCTCGTCAGCGCGGCGCTGGCCCGCTCGCTGGGCGCGGCGCGGGCGGTCGCGCGGGTCGACGACCCCAAGTTTTACGAGACCAAGCGGGGCTTCGAGCTGGGCGTGCTCGGCATCGAGGCGTCGGTGTGCGCGAGCCGGCTGGTCGGCGTCGAGCTGCTGCGCAAGCTCGCGGGGGTCCGGGCGCGTCAGGTGGTGCCGTGCGCGGCGGGGCTGGTCCAAGTCGCGAGCCACGTGATCGGGGAGGACTCGCCGTTGCTGGCCCGCAGTCGCGCGCGGGCGATCACCTGGCCCGAGCAGGTCCGGGCGGTGGTCCGCGCTGGCCAGCTGCGGCCGTGCTCCGAGGTCGAGCACGCCGAGCTCGGTGACGTCGCGCTGATCGCCTGTGGCCCGTTGCGGCTGCTCGAGCTGCTGCATGAGCTCACGCCCGCGGCCGGGACCACCCGAACCACGATCGTGGGTGGTGGCGACGTCGGCGTTCAGCTCGCGGGCTTGCTCGGTCCCCGCGAGCTGCTCGATCGCTTGATCGAGAGCGATCGCGGCCGGTGCTGGACGCTCGCGGAGCAGCTCCACGGCGTGCAGATCCTGCACGGCGACGGCACCAACATCTCATTCTTGCGGGAAGAGCAGATCGGCCGGGCCGACGCGCTGCTGGCCGTGACCGGCTCCGACGAGGCCAACCTCATGACCTCGCTGCTGGCCCGCGAGCTCGGCGTCGAGCATGTGTTCGCGCTGGTCCATCGGCCCGGCTACGCGGGCGTGTACTCGCACCTGGGCGTGACGGGGACCGTCAGCCCGCACGAGACCATCACCAACGTCATCCACAGCATGCTGCCGCGAGGGATCCTGGTCGGGCGCAGCGCGCTGACCGAGCTCGCGGTCGACCTCGTCGAGCTGCGTCCGGCCCAGGCCGGCGTCCGCGTGTCGGATCTGCCGCTGCCGCCTGGGGCGGTCCCGCTGATCATCGCGGGTCGCAGCAACCGCGTGCCCAAGCCGCGGGCGGCCCTCGAGGTTGACGACGTGCTGGTGGTGGCGCTGCCCGGCGGCCGGATCCCCATGCTCGAGAAGGCCCTGCGCCGCAAGCCGATCCAAGCCACCGGAGGAACCAAGGCGTGACCCCGCGCGCGGTCGCCAAGCTCGCTGCGCCGCTGATGGCGATCGTCAGCGCGACCATGCTCGCGCCGCTGACCCTCGCGCTCGTCGATCTACTGTGGCGCAGCGCCCTGGCCTACCTGGTGTCGGCGGTCGGCTGCGCGCTGGTGGCGTTGGCGCTGCGCCAGGTCGGCCGCAAGCAGGGCGACGAGATCCACCGCAAGGACGCGATCGGCGTGGTCGTGCTGATCTGGACCGTGATGGGGGTGTTTGGTGGCTTGCCGTTCATGATCGAGGGCGCGCTGCTCGACCCAGCCGCGGCGGTGTTCGAGGCCGTCTCGGGCTTCACCACGACCGGCGCCACGGTCATGGGCGACATCGAAGGGCTGTCGCGGGCCAGCAACCTGTGGCGCTGCGAGATGCACTGGATCGGCGGCATGGGCATCGTGGTGCTGTTCGTCGCCGTGTTTCCGCAGCTTGGGGTCGGCGCCAAGCAATTGTTTCGCAACGAGGTGCCGGGCCCAACGAGCGAGGGGCTGCGCCCGCGCATCAGGCAGACCGCGCGCGCGCTGTGGTGGATCTACTTTGCGCTCACGCTGCTGTGCGCGGTGTTGTTGTTCGTCGCTGGCATGCCGCTGTTCGACGCGATCTGCCACGCGATGTCGACGCTCGGGACCGGCGGCTACTCGAATCGGGCCGCCAGCGTCGGCGCCTACCACAACTACGGGATCGATCTGATCACGGGGTTCTTCATGTTGGTCGCGGGGCTCAACTTTGGGCTGTTCTACGCGTGCGCCCGCGGCCGCTGGAAGACCCTGTTTCAAGACCCCGAGGCCCGCTTCTACCTGGCGATGAACCTGCTCGTGACCCTGGTGATCGCGTGGACGATCCTGCCTCGGCACACCTCGATCTTCGAGGCGCTGCGGTTCGCGGGGTTTCAGACCCTGTCGGTCACGACCACGACCGGGTTCATGACCGAGGACTTCGACACCTACCCGAACGTGGCCCGCTACCTGTTGTTCCTGTGCATGTTCGTGGGTGGGTGCGCGGGCTCGACCGCTGGCGGCATCAAGGTCGTCCGCGTGCTGCTGCTGTTCAAGATTGCGAGCCGCGAGCTGCGCTCGCTGGCGTCGCCCAACGTGGTCGCCACGGTCAAGCTCGGCAAGACCGCGATCCCGCCGGCGGTGATCTCGGGCGTGCTGGTGTTTGTCGTCACCTACATGTTGATCTTCGCCGCGACCTCGATGCTGTTGGTCGCGCTGGATCTCGAGCTGGTCACGGCGATGACCGCGACGGTCGCGTGCCTGTCATCGGTTGGACCGGGCCTCGACGCGGTCGGGCCGGCCCAGAACTTCGCGGTCGTGCCCGCGGTCGGCAAGCTCGCCCTCAGCTTTTGCATGATCGCCGGCAGGCTCGAGCTGTTCGTGCTGCTCAGCGTGTTCTCGCGGGAGCTGTGGCGACGATGAAGCGCCTGTTCGTGATCGCCGCGCTGCTGGCCATGATGGTCGGCCTTCGCCTGCTCGGCACCGAAGGATCGGGCAGCGCGGATCCGCTGACCCTGGCCGCGATCGGCTTCGTGGTGCTGGCCGCGTTCGCGGTCGCCGAGCTGTTCGCCAAGGCCGGCGTGCCCAAGATCACCGGCTACATCCTGTCTGGGATCGTGCTGGGGCCCTACGTCGGCAAGGTGCTGTCGATCGAGGTCGTCGACCAGATGGGCATGTTCAAGACCCTGGCGGTCGGGCTGATCGCGCTCACGGCCGGGTTGGAGCTCGAGGCCAAGGCGCTGCTCAAGCTCGCGCGCACCCTGGTCGCAACGGTCGGGGCCAAGCTGCTGATCACGGCGCCGCTGGTCGGGGCTGCGTTGGTGGCGATCGAGCTGAGCTTTGGCGTGCTCGGGCTCGCGGACAGCTCGGCCGCGATCGGCGTCGGGTTGGTGTTCGCGGCGCTGTCGCTGGGCACGTCACCCTCGATCTCGCTGGCGGTGGTCGCAGAGTCCGGCGCCAAGGGCCGGCTCGCGGAGCTGGTGCTGGGCGCGGCGGTGCTCAAGGACCTGGTGGTGGTCGTCGTGCTGGCGATCTGCGTGGCGGTCGCCCAGGCGCTGCTCGGTGGCGGGAGCGTGGGCGTGGACGTGCTGGTTCACGTGGGCGCCGAGCTTGGCCGATCGGTGCTCGCGGGCGCGGTGATCGGGGCTGGGCTGATCGCGTACATGCGCTGGGTCAAGGCCGAGATGCTGCTGTTCGTGGCCGCGATCGTGCTGGTCGGGGCCGAGATGGCCCACGCGTTTCACCTCGAGCTGCTGCTGATCTTCATCGTCGCTGGCTTCACCGTTCGCAACTTCTCGGAGCACGGGCACGACCTCCACCACCCGCTCGAGATGGTCTCGCTCCCGGTGTTCGTGGTGTTCTTCACCACCGCCGGCGCCGACATCGACGTCCGCGCGACGTGGCAGGTGCTGCCGCTCGCGGTGGTCTTGGTGCTGGTCCGGGCTTTCGGGTTTTGGCTGTCTGCGCGGGTCGGCAATCGGATCGGCAAAGAGGGCCCGGCGGTGTCGGCCAACGCCTGGTACTCGTACCTGCCGCTGGCCGGCGTCACGCTCGGGCTGGTCGATCTCGCGGCGGGCAAGCTCGAGCCCCAGGGGCTGCAGGCGCCGATCTTCTCCCTGGGCATGGCCGTGGTGGCGATCAATTTGCTGGCCGGGCCGATCCTGCTGCGGATCGGGCTTCAGCGCGCCGGCGAGCTGCCTGGCTCGGGGGCATCGGAGCCCGAGTCCGCCGCGGCCGGTGACGCCGACGCGCGGCAGACCGTGGGTCGCGGCCCGGCCTCGCTGGTGCCGCTCGATCCCCTGAGCGACGACCTCCAAGCTCGGCTCACGCAGCTGCGCGAGCAGGTCGCGACAGAGCTCGAGCGCGGCGTGACGAGGTTGATCGGCCCGTGGGTCACGCTGCGGCGCCGCGCGCTCGCGCATCTCGACCCAAGCTCCGTCGCGCAGATCGCCACGCTGGCCGAGAGTCCGCCGCGCAGCGACGCGACCATGCTGGCCAACGAGCTCGCGGCGTTGTTCGAGCAAGCCGCCAACCATCCGCAGCGCCTGGACGTGAGCGTACGGGTCCCGCTCGAGCCCCGGTGGTTGGAGTCGAGTCCGGGCGACGCGGCCGGGCTGCGCCTGCGTCGGGGGTGGCGGCGGGTTCGGGGCAGCCTTGGCAGTCGCCGAGCCAAGCGGCGCTCGTTGCCGATGCGGCTGATCGCCCGCGAGGCGTTCGAGTCGCGGCTGGCGACCGGAATGCTCGAGCTGTTTCGTGCGACCTGTCGTACGGAGGCCCGGCTCGCCGACGCGCTGCGCCGCTCACTCGACGGCACGCTCGACGCCGGCCAGGTCCGGGAGACCCTCGACGAGATCCTGACCAGCTTCGAGGCGCAGGCCCACGCCAACGTCCAGAGCATGCTCGACGCGAGCGCGCGGCGGATGCATCTGCTGCTGGCCCGGATCGACTCGCCCGCGATGTCGATCAACGAGCTGGACTTCTCCGAGGCGGCGACGGGGATCGAGCGCGAGCTTGGCACGCTGCTCGCGGAGGCCGAGCAGTGGCCGCAGGTGATCGACTCGTGCTGGCAGACGGTCGAGGTCGGCGCGCGGATCCGTCGGCTCGACGATCGGATCTCGCACGGGCTCGCTGGCGTCACGGATCTGACCAAGGCCAGCGAGACGATCGACGAGGAGCTCGGGGCGTTCGGGCGGCGGCTGCGGGCGTTGCGTGAGCAACTCGAGGGCAAGGACGCGCTCGAAGCCGAGGATCTCGACGGGCTCTCGACGCGCGCGCGCGCGCTGTTGCCCAAGCCGGGCGCCAAGCGGCTGCGGGTGGTCGAGCAGCGGCTGCGCCGGTCGAGCGACAGCAAGGTGATCCATCAAGCCCTGCGCGAGGCCGCCGCGCGCGACACCGGGGCCAAGCAGCTGGTTGGGCCAGAGATCGTCGCCAGCGCGCCGAGCCCGGCGGAGGTCCACACCCGCGAGATCGACGTCCGCGAGCTGATCGACGGCGAGATCGCGGGCCGCGTGCTGCCGGCGACCGAGCGCGAGCTCGACAGCGCGGCCAAGCTGGTCGCCGACACCCACCACGCCGCGCTGGCGATCGTTGGCGACGTCGAGCTGCTCACCGAGGTCTACCGCAGCCGCGAGAGCCAGGACGCGACGATCGACAACCTGCGCGCCGGACTCGAGCGCGCGCAGGCCAGCTGTGATCAGCTCCACCGCGAGGCCGTGGCCGCGCTGGTCGAGTCGGCGCAGACGGTGGCCAGCGAGTTCAACGGTCTCGGCGATCGCTTGGCGGCCGCCTTGAACGACGCGACCGGGACCGGCGACGGCACCGGCTGGGTCTCGCGTCGGACCGACCTCGCTCGCCGTCAGGCGTTTCGCAAGCTCAGTCAGCTGCGCGATCGCGTGGCGGCTCGGGTCGGCGAGCGCTGGGCTCAGCTGCGCGCCCGCATGTCGAAGCTCGCCGCGTCGCTGACCCGCGACTACCGGCTGCGCTCGGGCCTGAGCCTGCCCTCGGCGGCGGCGATCGCCAAGCTGATCGAGGCTGACAACGCCTTGCGGGTGAGCTCGGCGTACGCGGTGCTGTTCGCGGATCAGCCGATCCGAGATCCACGCTTCTTCGTCGCCAACCGCGAGATCCTGCGGGTCGTCAGCAAGGCCGAGCGAGCCTGGCAGCAGCGACGCGCGGCCAACGGCGTGCTGATCGTGGGCGGGCCCGGCAGCGGCAAGACCTCGCTGCTCAACGTCGCAACCCTCAAGCTCGCAACCCGCGACGTGATGTGGATCCCCGAGACCCGCGCAGGGTTCGTCGCTGCGATCGCGGGCGAGCTGCACTGCGTGGCCACGCTCGACGCCGTCATGCGCCGGCTGCTCGATCGGCCGCGGGTGATCGTCATCGATGATCTCGAGCAACGGCTGCCGGTTGGTGGGCGCGCGGTCGATGAGCTCGAGCTGCTGACGCAGTTGATCGCGCAGACCTCGGAGTCCTGCTTTTGGATCGTCGCGGCCTCGCAGGAGCTGCAGCAGCTGCTGGCCCGCCAGTGGCCGCTGCGCGTGGGCTTCGCGGAGATCGTCGAGCTTGGCGCGCTCGACCCAGAGGTGCTCGCGTCGGTGATCTTGGCCCGTCACCGGATCAGTCACCTCGAGCTGTCGTTTCCGCTGTCACCGATCCGGCGCGTGGTGGCGCAGCTGCGCGGGCGCGAGGGCGTGGGCCAGCAGCGGCGCTACTTTGCTGCGCTCGCGCGCAAGGCCGGCGCCAACCTGCGCGCGGCGCTGGCCGAGTGGTGCCGCGCCGCCGACATCACGGATCAGACCCTGGTGCTGCAGGCGATCGCGGGCGGGCGCCAGCTGCCCTTCGTGCGCCAGCTGCCGAGCACCGCGCTGGCCCTGCTGGCGACGGTGCTCCGCTTTGGTCCGTTGGATCGTCCGTCGCTGGCGTTCGTGCTGCGCCGCGACGGGGTCGAGCTCGAGCGCTGGATCCACTTCTTGTTGATCTCGGAATTGCTGGTGGTCGACGAGCGCGATCGCTTGTGCTGTCCTGGCCACGTGCGTGACGTGCTGGCCCCGGAGCTACGCGACCTCGCGGTCGCGCACCAGGAGGCTGGCTGATGGACAAGACTCTAGCGATCGAGCCCCCGCTCAGCCTTGGCGCCCGCTTGCTGGCGGAGTTCGACGCGCTGCTGCACATGTCCTCGCTGGGTCTGGGGATCTGGCTGGCGTTCGTGCTGGGCCTGGCGTGGGCGCTGGCGTGGGCCGGGCCCGCGATCGTCCGCATGATCTGGCGGCTCGGCAGGGATCCGCGCCACCGCTTGGGGTTGTTGGCCAGCGCGCTGCGGATCATTGGCCTGGTCGTTGGCGTGGCCGGGATCTTGCGCCCCGTGTTCTCGCGCGCGCCGACCCTGGGGGTCGTGGCTGTGTTGCTCTTGATCGCGCTGGCCGGGCTGGCCACGCCCACGCAGGTGCGAAACCTCGCCAGCGGGCTGTCGCTCGCAACCCGCTCGCGCGTGCGCGAGGGTGACTTGGTCACGCTCGGTGAGCTCGAGGGCACGGTCCGCGAGATCGGGCTGCTTCGGGTGGGTCTGCGCACGGTCGACGGCGGCATCACCCACGTGCCCGCGGCCGAGTTCGATCGGATCGCGGTCACGGTCGGCAGCCGCCGCGCCGCGACGCCGATCGAAGCGCAGGTCGTCGCGGGTCCAGGGTTTGACGAGCTGGGGCTCGAGCGGCTGCGACGAGCCGTGTGGATGAGCGTGTACCGACGGGCCGGCAGCGATCTACGACTGACCCACGACCCACGCACGGGCCGCGTCGAGGTCCGCATGGACACCTGGGCGGCGACCGCCGTGGTCGATGTCGAGCGGCACCTGCGGGTGTTGCTGTTCGAGCTGACCCGGGATCCAACCCAGGCTGGCGACGGCGCGAGCGAGCCACAACAGGAGCCGGGATCATGAGCGGGTCGAGCCGGCGAGACTTCTGTCGCGGACTGGGGGGACTCGCGTGTCTGGGTCTGGGCGGGTGCAGGATCGACCCGATCCTCGGGATCCGCAGTGAAGACGACGCGCTGCCCCTCGCGTTTCCCGAGCTGCCGCCGCAGATCCCCGACCAGCTCGCGGACGCCGAGACGACCTTGCGCGCGCTGACCGAGCAGCTGCTCGAGCGCGAGCTGCCGCGGCTGACGACAGGCGATCTGGGCGAGCGACCGTGCGAGGACCCGGCCGCGGTCAAGCACCTCCTCGAGCTCATGCGCAACTTTGGGCTGAGCCCGTCTGGCAACCGCGGCGGGTGGGTGCAGCCGGTGATGCTCGATCTCGTCGAGCCAACCGGCGGCCCGGCGGTGGTTGGGATCCGGCCCGGGTCCGAGCCGGCGCTCGTGCAGCTGCAGGAGCAGCCCGCCACCGCCCCCGCCTCCGCCCCC
>NZ_JMCC02000089.1 GCF_000737335.2 Enhygromyxa salina
AGTCGCTGCCGCGCCAGTCGCTGCCGCCGCGCCAGTCGCTGCCGCCGCGCCAGTCGCTGCCGCTCCGGTCGCTGACAGCCCCGTGAGCGACGCCGCCGTCAGCCAGTCCGCTGGCGAGCCACCCGCTGGGTCGCTCCCCGACGCCTGATCCCACGAGCGAAGCGCAGGCCGAGTCACGCTGCGTGACTCGGCCTTCGTGTTTGCGCTCGTCGGGTTTGCGCTCGGATGGACGCGAGCGTGACCACATGTCCAGTGCACGCGCCGGGCAAAGTGCGAAACGGCCAGCGGAGGTCTAAAGTACCCGCGGTGCCCCGCGTTCGAACCAGCCTTCAAGTGTTTTCAGCTCGGGCGAGGGCTTCTCGCCTGCTTGCGGAACTCTTCGGCGTCGCGGTGTTGTTGGGGCTCGGCTGTCGCGAGATCGAGGACCCGGCTCCGAACCCAGAGATCCCGAGTCCAACCGCGCCAAACCAGCTGCAGGTCGACAGCGAGCCAGTCCGCGCCCAGATGACGCTTCCGGACTTCGCTCGCGTCGCGCAGGCGGTCGGGCCTTCGGTCGTCGGTGTGATCTCCACGGTAGAGGTTGGCAGCTCGCGGATGCGTGGCATTGGCTCGGGCATGGTGGTCTCGGTCCAAGGCGAGATCCTGACCAACGAGCACGTCGTGCGCGACGCCGCCTCGATCAAGGTTCAGCTGTCGGATCACACCCAGGTCGACGCGGATGTCGTGGTCGCCGATCCGCTGTTCGACCTCGCGGTCCTGCAGCTGCGCGGCAACTTCAACACGCTGCAGCCGATCCGGTTTCGCGCCCCCGAGCGACCGCCCACGCCGGGCGAGTGGATCATGGCGATCGGTCAGCCATTCGGGCTTGGCGACACGGTGACCGTTGGCGTGATCTCGGGGCTTGGGCGCGACCACGCGGACCTTGGCCGACCGCCCGATCTCGAGCCCGAGGGCATCTGGTCGTTCATCCAGACCGACGCCTCGATCAACATCGGCAACTCCGGCGGCCCGCTCGTCGACCTCGACGGCCGGGTGCTCGGCATCACGACAGCGGTCCGCCAAGATGGCCAGGGGCTCGCGTTTGCGATCCCCTCGGCCATGGCGCTGCAGTTCATTGATGAAGTCCGCACCTACCGACGCATGCGCCACGCTCGGCTGGGAATTCAGGCCCGCAACGACAACGAGGTCGACGGGCTGCCGACCGCAGTTCGGGTCACCCGCGTGGATCCGGACGGTCCGGGCGACCGGGCGTCGCTGGCGGTCGACGACGTGATCTTGAGCATCAACGGTCAGCCGATCACCCGCGTGTCGGAGGTGGCGTACCTGAGCCAGCTCGCCGGGGTTGGAGCCGAGGTCACGCTCACGATTCGGCGCGCGAAGGATCAGCGCACCGAGCAGCTGGTGATCATCCCCGAGATGGCGACCTGAGCCGACTCTCCTGAGCCAACTCTATAGTACGCCGGTGCCGATGCCCTCTGGCACGTGCTCGAGCGCGTTGGCCAGCTGCGTCGCGAACAGCTTCAATAGCTCGCCACGCTTTTGCGTGCGGGTTGCGTCGTCGGCTCCGGCGGCGATCAGCGCGTCGTAGTGATACCGGGCGATCTCGATCTGCGTGACCTCGGCGGTCTGAAACCCGAGCAGCGGCCAGATGAAGGTCTCGACGGCGTGCTCGGGCACGCGGGGATCCAAGCGCCAGCGGTTGCTGAGCATGAAGCGATCGTGAGCCTCGAGCGCGACCGTGAGCGGGTGGCCAAGCATGACCGTGAGGGCCTCGCGGCTGCGCAGCAGACGATCCACGATCTTGAACGCCTCGAGCCGCGCGCGCCGATCCGGCGCCGGGTAGCGCTCGTCGTCGCGCCGAAACCCAAGCCACGACATGAACTCATGGTTGTGCCGCCACGCGAGCCGCTGGGCCTCGACCTCGGACACTAGCTTGGCGATTCGGCTGGAGTGCCGCCGCTTCATCGCCACGCCGGTCTCGGTCATCTGATCGCGAACCGGTCGCGAGAAGCTACCGATTGCGGCCTCGGTGCGCAGCTCGTCAACGGCCTCGAGCGCGAGCCCAACCGCGACGCCCACTCGCGCCGCGATCTGGATCGTCGTGCTCACGATCTGCTGGTACAGCCCCGGCATGACCAGGCGCAGCCCGGCTTCATCGAGCCCTTCGACCTGGTCGAGCGCCTCGAGCTTGGCCTTTGACAGCGAGCGGCGGGCCTCGGTGACGACGGCGTAGCGTTCGTCGTCCGCGCTCGCGGCGACGTGCGCGAGGAAGACGTCTCGGGCCGTGGACATGCGCGAGGAATTTACGCCGGGATCCCGAGCCTTGTCACTTTGTTTTCAGCTCGGGCGAGGGCTTCTCGCCCGCTTGCGGACAGCTTCGCAGACTGGTTCACCGAGGGCAGCGAACTGTTTGCTGGGCGCCGCGTTCGCGCGCCAGGCTCATGCACCGTTCACGCCCCCGGTCACTCCGCGCTATCGTCCGCGCCAACCATGCACACGCACCACGCAATCGACTACATCGAGCTTCACGTGACGGATCTGGCCGAGGCCAAGCGCTTCTACACGGCCGCGTTTGGGTGGGCGTTCAACGACTACGGTCCCGCGTACGCTGGCATCCAGGGACCCGAGCGCGAGCTCGGCGGACTCGCGCTCGCTGACGAGGTCACGCCGGGCGGGCCCTTGGTCGTGCTCTACTCGGATGCGCTCGACGCGAGCGTCACGGCGGTCGAGCGCGCGGGCGGCAGCATCGTCGAGCCACCCTTCGATTTTCCTGGCGGTCGCCGGTTTCACTTCAGCGATCCAAGCGGAAACGTGCTCGCGGTCTGGAGCCCGCGGGCCTCGTGAGCGGTGCCACGCGGTGCTGACCAACCGCCGAAATTTTGCAGGCAACGGAGGCGCAGAGCAGCTGCGGGGCCGGTGGTCAGTCTGCGCTCAAAATGATATCGCAGCGCTTCAGCCCCCAGCCTGAACGTGGTGATGTGATGACGAGCCGACTCGAATTGCCCCAGCAGCCTGCCCTTCCCTTTCGCGTGAAGACGCTGGTCAACCCCAGCCAATCCGCGCTGCGCGAGCTCGCCCTGAAGCACACGCCGTACTGCGTCCAGACGGTGCGCGGCAGCATCAACAAGGTCGCCCGCAACAAGGCGCGGATGGCCCAGTACACGTACATCATCGACCGCGCGGGCAAGCCCGAGGCCTACTCGCACAGCACGATCGGCGTCGAGCAGGCGCAGCGCCTGATCAACGCGCAGGCCGAGTATGTGCATGCGCAAGGCGAGCTGATCCTGATCGAGGGCTACGTCGGCATTGGACCGCGCGCGGTCCCAGTCCAGTGGTGCTACACGCTCGAGGCGGCCAACATCGCGGGAATGCAGCAGGTCTTGGCGTTCCCGCGCGAGCGCGTGGAAGCCCCCGAGGCCGCCACCCAACCGTTCGCGCCGGCGTTCCGGTTGGTCTACACGCCCGATTTCGTGCCCGACATGCCGGGCAAGCAGGCGATCATCGTCGACCTCGACAACTACGTCACGTACATCATGGGCGCCGACTACTTCGGCGAGAGCAAGAAGGGCGCGCTGCGAATGCTCGCCGCGCTGCACTACCGCAACGGCGGCCTGGTCATGCACGCGGGCGCCAAAGAGATCGTTGACGGCAACGGCCGGATCACGATGGGCATCCTTGGGCTGTCGGGCACCGGCAAGACCACAACCACCTTCTCCAAGCAGGGCGACGCGACCAAGCCCGTGCAGGACGACATGATCACGCTGTGGCCCGGCGGCGAGATCTCGGTGACCGAGAACGGCTGCTTCGCCAAGACCTGGGGCCTGGCCGAGGACACCGAGCCCGTCATCTACCGCGGCACGATCTCGTCCGACGCATGGATCGAGAACGTCTACCTGAACGCCGACGGCACCCCCGACTTCTTCAAGCACGAGCTCTCGGTCGCCGACGTCGAGCGCCTGCGCGACACCCTCGTTGGCACCGGCGCCGTCGCGAACAACGTCGATGCATACATCAAGGGCGAGGTCAGCTTCGCCGACGTCGTCGAAGACGGGATCCCCAAGGACGGCTGGGACTTCGTGGTGTGGACGGAAAACGGCCGCTCGATCATCCCCATGAGCGCCGTCGAGGACGCCGCCGTGCTCGAGGAGCTCGAAGATCTGCACTCACTCGGGATCCTCAACCGCGACGAGGGCCCCGACGCCGCGACCCCCGGCCTGGTCCGCTTCACCAGCCCCGAGCAGGCGGCCGGCTACCTGATGCTCGGCGAGACCAGCAAGACCTCCGCCGCTGGCAAAGAGCGCGGCAAGACCCGCTCACCCTTCACCCAGCCGTTCTTCCCGCTCGCCCACAGCCTCCAGGCCCAGCGCTTCTCCGAGCTCGCCGCCACCTTCGGCGCGACCTCGATGTGGCTGATGAACACCGGCTACATCGGCGGCGACGCCAAGGGCGTAGAGCGAGGCAGCGCGCTCAAGGTCAAGATCCGCCACTCCTCCGCGATGCTCGAGGCCATGCTCAGCGGTGACCTCGTGTGGACGACCGACCCCGACTTTGGCTACGAAGTCGTCGACGTGGAAGCGCCAGCCAACGCCGCGCTGCTCGAGCAAGTCCCCCCAGAGATCCTGCAGCCCCGCCGCTTCTTCGAACAGGCCAAGCGGATGCCGGAGTACACCGACTGGGTCACGAGCATGAAAGCGGAGCGCAAGGCGTTCCTACAAAAATACGAAGTGTCCCCCGCAATCATCCAAGCTGTGGTCCTTCCATGACCCCCACAGCCACCTTCGCACCTCGCGGGTCACTCGCTTCGCTCGCTCCCAACGGGTAGGCTGTTCGCGGCCGTATGTGTGGCCCCCTCGAAGGGGGCTCCGCTAGCTATGACCCCCACAGCCACCTTCGCACCTCGCGGTCACTCGCTTCGCTCGCTCCCAACGGGTAGGCTGTTCGCAACCGTATGTGTGGCCCCCTAGCAGGGGGCTCTCCGCTAGCTATGACCCCCACAGCCGCCTTCGCACTGCGCGGTCACTCGCTTCGCTCGCTCCCAATGGGTCGGCTGTTCGCGGCCGTATGTGTGGCCCCCTAGCAGGGGGCTCTCGTCTGGCCGCTGTCGCATGGGTGTTTCTGATCTCCAACTGCGTGCCGACCTACTTTGGACGGTGGGTCGCTGTCGAAAGCACCAGTTCACAAAGCACGACACGTAAATGGAGGGGCACCCAGTGCCTGCAGGTGGTCAGACGAGAGCCCCCTGCTAGGGGGCCACACATACGGTTGCGAACAGCCTACCCATTGGGAGCGAGCGAAGCGAGTGACCCGCGTAGTGCGAAGGCGGCTGTGGGGGTCATAGCTAGCGGAGAGCCCCCTGCTAGGGGGCCACACATACGGTTGCGAACAGCCTACCCATTGGGAGCGAGCGAAGCGAGTGACCCGCGTAGTGCGAAGGCGGCTGTGGGGGTCATAGCTAGCGGAGAGCCCCCTGCTAGGGGGCCACACATACGGTTGCGAACAGCCTACCCATTGGGAGCGAGCGAAGCGAGTGACCGCGAGGTGCGAAGGCGGCTGTGGGGGTCCTAAAGGATCCCCAGGGAAGCGCGGGTTTGTTCGATGAAGGCTTTCTCTTCGTCGATCACCTGCCCGTCCGCCTCGGCGATGCCCTCGAGATCACTCAGCACCCGACGCAGCTGATCATCATCGAGCGTCCCCTTGAGCGACGCCGTGATCTTCCGCGCCTCGCCAAGCTTGTCCTTCGCAGCCTTGTAGCTGCCAACCGAGCGCCGCAGCAGCTCGCCGATGTCACCGAGCTCCGACTCCGGCGCCCACTCGCGCAGCTTGGCGGCGAGCAGCCGCATCTCGTCGGCGGACAGCTGGCCGTCGGTGCTGTGCCCGAAGGTCAGGTAGAGGAAGGCGAGGGACTCGAGGACCTGCGTGTCGGCAGACATCGCGGGCAGGGTACCGCACTTGGACGACAGGCCACGACAATCCGACCACGCCCAGCTACCATCGGACCGTGCCAGAACAACCCAGCGATCCCGAGGCGGATCGGGGTGGATCGTCGAGCAGCGGGCGGCTGCCGTGGTCCCGCGCGCTGCTGTTGTTGGCGGTCGCCGGCCCTGCGCTGTGGCTGGGCGGGGTCAAGCCGTGGGTGATCCCCGCGTTCGTGTTGGTCGTGGCGGGGCTGCTGATCCGTCGCTGCCTGCGAAGCGAGACGCCGCTGCGGGTTCCGGCCGGGTGGTGGCTGGGGCTGTTCGCGGCCGCGCTGTGCTTGGTCCAGTGGATGCCGCTGCCGACCGCGCTGCTGCGCGTGCTCGCGCCGGGGCTGTCGGACACGGTGACGCAAGTGCTGGCCGGCACGGAGCTCGGCGCATGGAATCGGCTGTCGATCCACCCGGGTCAGACCGGGCTGGAATTCGCGCGGGTGCTGGGTCTGACCGGGCTGTTCATCGCGGCGGCGCAGCTGAGCTGGCGAATGGTCGCGACCTACGTGAGCCTGACTGGGACCGTGGTCGCGCTGATCGGGCTGACGCAAAAGCTGATCGGGGCCACGGCGATCTACGGGATCTACGTGCCGCGCCAGCAGCTGGCCGGGCTCGGGCAGGCGCTGGGGTCTCCGCTGTTGACCAGCTTCATCAACCCCAACCATCAGTCGGGCTTGCTGCTGATCGGCCTGTTCGCGGCCGCTTCGATGGTGGTGGATCTCCACGCGCGATCCAAAGAAACACGCGGCCGCCAGCCCAGCGAGCGCCTGGCTGACCGCGCGTACTTGGCCGCCGGCGCCGTCGCGATCCAGACCACGGCCTTGGTGCTGTCGATGTCACGCGGCGCGCTCGCGAGCTTGGCCTTGGTCGGGCCGCTGGTGCTCGTGCTGGTGCTTCGCCAAGCCAGGACCGGCGGGCTCGAGCCCGAACACGGTCGCCGTCGTCGGATCGGCTTGGGGATCGTCGTGCTTGGCATGCTGGCGCTCGCGCTGACCCAGGGCGCGTGGCAGCAGCTGGCCAGCCTGCGCGACCCGACCACCTTCACCGAGAAATTCCGGATCGCCCGCGAAGGCCTGCAGCTGATCCCGATGTCGCCCGTGCTGGGGATCGGCCGCGGTGCGTTCGTGGACTTGTTCCCGCTCGTCGACAGCCAGCCGGGCGCGATCCAGTTCACCCACCTCGAGTCGACACCGATCGCGTTCCTGGTCGAGTGGGGCCCGCTGCCGGGCGCTGTGATCGTGGCGGGGATCGGCTGGTGGTGGGTGCGAAGCTTCCTCGCCAACCCCAGCTTGGGCCGTCGCTTGGGCCTGTGTGGGCTGCTGGCGCTGGGCATCCAGAGCTGCGCCGACTTCTCGCTCGACTACTTGGGCGTCGCGGCGCCAGCGATCGCGCTGGCGGGCGCGCTGGGGGTCTCGGCGAGCGGAAAGGGCATGTCGCGGCGTCCGGTCATGCTTGCGACGCTCGTCGCCCTCGTGCTCGCGCAGGCCGTGGCGATCACGTCGATCCCCGCGAGCTGGTCGCAGCGACGCCCACGCGATCGCGCGGTGCTGGCCGGCGAGCTCCCGATCTTGCCGGCCCTGCGTCAGACCCCGCTCGACGCGATGCTGCACCTGGCGATGGCGCGCGAGCTCGCGACGGCTGGCGAGTGGGCGCCGGCGCTGCAGCGCGCCAAGGTTGCGATCCGCCTGCGCCCGGCCTCGCTCGACGCCCACCTGCTCGCGGCCACGCTCGCGGCCGAGCTCGGCGCGCCGCTCGACTCGATCGCGCACGTGAAGGCGGGCCTCGAAGGCCTGCGCGAGCCGGTCCCCGAGCCCTTGGTCGAGTGGTTGATCGCGGGTGTTTCCACGCCCGAGCAACTCGCCAGCTTGGCGCCCGACGACGGCGTGGCTTGGATGTCGCTCGCGCGCGCGATGGCGCTGCAGTCTCCCGATCACGCGCGCGCGCGCGCGGCCGCACGCGCGCGGACCCACCCCGAGGATCCCGAGCCGCTGCGCCTGCAGGCCGCGCTCGCGCTCGAAGCTGGCAACCCTGGGCTCGCGCTGCACCACGCACGGCTGCTCGTTGCGCTGCAGCCGAACGACGAGGCCGCCCATCGACTGCGCGCCAACGCCCGCTTTGCCCACAACACCCGCAAGCAAGACGAGGCCGCGGTCGCCGAGCTCGAGCTGGCCCACGCGGGTGGTCGGGTCAGCGATCCAGGGGTCGTCGACGAGCTGCTGATCATGGGGCTGCTGCGCCTGGCCGACGACGCGTCGCTTGACCGCGCCGAGCTGCTCCTCGATGGACTGCTGGCCCGTCGCGCCAAACCCCAGACCCGGCGCCGCCGCAAAGCCCTGGCCGAGCGGGTTCACAGCGCGCGAGCCCAATCCAGCCCCTGAGCAAAGTGTGAGCAAAAGCGTCCCGTTTTGGGACACTGCGTGAACCGCACGAACCTCGGCTCCTGCTGGCCCATTCGCCGTTTCTCGCGTTAGCGTGCGCGTCTCGGCGGGTGCCCGTCGGTCATGACTGATGCCGATTAACTACGACATAATTCGCAGGATCTACTCATTGCGACCGACCGCCCGTGCGCTGTTTGCCGCGGTCCTCGTCGCCGACGTCGAAGACGGACGCACCACCGTCGACGAGCTGATCGAGAGCGGCGCGGCGACGCGGCGCCAGGCGATCACGCTGCTGCGCGACCTCGACGAGGCCGGCTGCGGTGAGTTCAAGGTTGGCCGCAAGGGGCACCCGAGCCGACTGGAGTGGAGCGGGGATCCCCGCGAGCTCGCACGCCAGATCATCGACGAGATGGATGGGCGAGACGACGCCGAGCACGATTCGCGGTCGGAGTCCGAGCCGAGCCCACCCGAGGCGGACCAGCCGGACCGCGCGCTCCCACCCGCGGCCGCGATCGCGTTGGATCTGTCGTTCGCTCAGCCAGAGCTTCCGGTCGCGGCCAACGAGCCTCACGCCGCGCCAGCTCCCACGAGCACGGGTCACACGCGCGCGGCCGAGCTCGATGCAGCGGGCGACGACGAGATCGAGCACACCTACGTGCTGCGGCCAAGTCGTCGCGTGAGCGTGACGCTGCCCGCGGATCTGACCCGGCGCGAGGCCGAGGTCCTCGCCGACTGGCTCCGCAACCTCAGCTTCGAGCGTTAATTTTCAGTGCCCGGCATCAGCCGGGACCACAGCTTGGCCGGCAGCGACTTCGAGCCTTGCTCGATGACCTCCGCGTAGACCGCCCACGCCCGGCGCACGTGGGTCTCGAACCCGAACTCTGCCACAAACCGGGCCCGACCAGCGGCGCCCAAGCGCTGGCGCAGCTCGGGTTGGGTGATCAACGGAGCGAGCGCGGCCGCCAGCTCGGGCACCGCGGCGGGCGGCACCAGCTTGCCGGTCTCGCCGTCGATCACCGCCTCGGCGATGCCCCCGACGTCGCTGGCCACGACCGGCAAGCCCGCGCGCATCGCCTCGAGGATCGAGATTGGAAACCCCTCGCGCATGCTCAACAGCAAGAACACCTGGGCCGCCGCGAGCCGCTGCGGGACGTCGTCACGGGTCCCTAGCAGCTCGATCCGCGACGCCAAGCCGGCCTCGCGCATGGCTGCCTCGACCTTGGGCCGATCAGGACCGTCGCCGATCAGCTCGCAGGTCCAGGCCAGCTCGCGCAGCTGACCCAGCGCGTGGATCAGCGTGATCGGATCTTTTGGGTAGTCGAAGCGCGCGACCATGACCAGGCGCGGCGGTGATCGGCTGGGGTCCGCGCGCAGCGAGTCGGCGTTGTCGGGCAACGAGTTGTGAACCACCGAGAACGCGCTGGCCCGCGCGACCCCGTGCTCGATCCCGATCTGCTTGTCGTGCTCCGACACCGCCATCAGGCGATCCGCGAGCGGCCCGGTGCTGCACTCGGCGAGGCGCGCGACTTGCTGACGCGCGCTGAGCTTGCCCGAGGTGAACAGCCAGCCGTGGACGGTGAACAGCACGGGGATCCGCATGGCGGTGCCGATCACCCGCGCGAGCCAGCCAGCCTTGGTGCTGTGCGCGGTGATCAGATCCGGGTTGAACGCCCGCAGCGCCGTGCGCAGCTGGGCGAGCCCGCGCAGCTCGGCCGCGGGATCGATCTCGCGCACCAGGTCGGGGATCGGCCACACGCTCACGCCGGCTTCGCGCAGCCGCGAGATGAAGGGCCCGTCGCCGCCCACGAACACCGCGACGGCGTGCCCAGCCTGCCCCAGCGCCCGCGCGAGCTCGAGCACGTGCAGCTGGGCGCCGCCGATCGAGTCGCTGCGGGTGATCACGAACGCGACCCGACGCCGTGGACCAACCGCCGGGTCTCGCTCGGGCGTCACAGCCGGATCCTGCCACGCCTCTCGAGCAGCGACTAGGACTAGGGCTCGACGAGATACACGCCGGCCAGGCACATCTCGTTGTAGGTGCCCCATCCGGGCGAGATCGGCTCGCTCGCGTCGGTGGTGTCGTAGGTGCACGTCACCTCGATCTGGTAGCCGGGCTGAAGCACGATCGGCTGCTCCATGAAGTAGTAGAGCTGCCAGTTGAAGTCCCAGCGCTGGACATCGCCGACGCAGCCGACCTCCTGGCCTTGCTCGTCGAGCACGCGCACCTTCATCTGGGTCCCGAACGCGTGCATGTGCGGGAAGAAGCCCCACAGCTCGAGGCTCGTCGTCCCGTTCCAGCCGATGTACCAGTCAGCGGGGAAGCTCCACGTGAAGTCGTGGGCCGGTTCGCCCGGCGGGATCATGTAGGGGTCGCCCTCGAACAAGCTGTCCAGCAGCGCGTCGGGGACGTCGAACAGACCCTCGCGGGCGACCTCGTCCTCAAACCGGATCTTGACGGTGGTGCTGTCGCTCTGGCCGATCACCTCGGGGTCGACCATGTTGTAGTGAACCTGGACGACGAGCAGATCCCCAGCGGACGCCTGGGTCCCCGAGTTCGCCGGGAACTCGACGACGCCCTGCCCCGGGGCCCAGGTCACCGGCAGGGTATCAATGGCCACGCCATCACCGGCTGCGCCAAAGCACGACCAGCCCAGACGATCCGGTGACTCGGCGTCGAGCGCCTCGATCACATCGAGGTTGGTCATCCCGCCGCCAACATCGAACGCGGGGTCGATCGGGATCGCCAGGACGTGGTGGACGAGCGCCTCGTTGCCGGGGATGACCTCGTAGGCCGTGATGAATTGATCGTGGTCGAGCTCTGGGTCGATCAGAAAGCAGCGATACTCGTCGAACTCGGACAGGAACCCGCCCTCGGGCTCGGGCGTGAATTCCGGGGTCACGAACGCGGTCGCGCCCTCGAGCCCGGGGAGCGTGGGGACCTCGAGATCATCGCGGGGCTCACCCTCGGGCGCGCCGGCCTCGACCCACGCGAGGATCGTGTCGATGTCCGCCTGCGAGAGCGCGCGAGAGTGTTGCCAGGAGTTGCAGGTGCCGTCGTCGGTGACCAGCCACGGCGGCATCACCCGGTTCTCGACGGCGATCGCCGACGCCTGCGCCCACGCGGCGGCGGAGTCATAGTCGTCGAGCACAAACGGGCCGATGCCGCCTTCGCGGTGACAGCTGACGCAGCTGTCGTAGTAGATCGGGGCGACCTCTTGCCAGTAGGTGGCCGCGAGCCCGTCTCCGTCCCCATCTCCGTCGCCGGGATCGCCGTCGCCGTCGCCGGTCTCGGTGTCGCCGCCCTCGTCGAGCGCGGGGTCGGGCTTGCAGGCTGTCATGGAGCCGGTACACAGCGTCAGAGCCAGCAGGCCAAGGAAGGTGGGCATCGACGCGCGCCGAGATTCGGTGGTTGATTGCATGTCTGGGCCTCGAACACCGCAGGGCCGCCGGGGTGTCACCGCGTCGCTTCGTTCTTTCGATTCGCCTCGCGCCGGCGGGCGCGGCTACACTGCGCGAGCGGTGGCCAACCCAGCCCAGCGAGCGAGCCTGCTCACGGCCCTGATGCTCGTGGGCGCGCCTGGCTGCGGCGGCGACGAGGGGGGCGGCGAGGCTGCCGGCGAGAGCGCAGCGGGCAGCACCGGCGAAGACGAGGCAGAAGCCGAGACCGGGGAGATCACCGCGGCGCCGGGCGACAGCTGCGACGCCGCCGTGCTCGTCAAGGCACCCACCACCTTCACCTCGAGCTTGCGCCACGCGACCCCATCGATCCTCGACCCGGGCTTCGCGGCCAGCTGCGGCGCGACGGGCCCAGTCGTGTACCTGCGGTTGGAGCTCGAGGCCCGCGCCGACCTCACGATCCACGCCCGCGGCCGCGCCTTCACCCCGCGGCTCGCCGTGTTGTTGCCTGGCTGCGTGTCCGCCCAAGCCGACCCCGATCGCCTGCTCGGCTGCGTGGTCGGGCCGGTCCCACAGACCTTCATGGACATGGGCCCCGGCGCGGAGCTGCTGCTCACGGTTGGGATCCCAGACGGCGACCCGGCGCTCGAGCTGCCCGCGGCCGCCGCTGGCGAGCCGGATCCCCTCGACTTCGAGCTCGAGGTCGAGCTCCGTGCGGTGCTCGACGAGGGCCAAGCCTGCGGGTCGGGCCAGGGGCGATGCGCGTCCGGGACGGTGTGCCTCGTCAGCGAGGAAGACGGCTTCGAGGTCGAGCGTTGCCACCGCCCGCCCGCCGACAGCTGCGTCGCGCCGGGGCAGCTAGCGTTGCCCGAGCCGGGGGCCGGGATCGAGATCACGATCGAACCCGAGGAACCACACAGCGACGCGCACGAGCACACCTGCACCGGCTGGCGGCGGCCCGATCGCGTCGAGCAACTGATGCTACCCGCGACGCTGCCCGACGGCGCCGCGCTGGTGGTTCGCGCCGATGATCCACGGGTTGGCCTCGCCCTGCGTGACTCGAGCTGCCTGCCCGAGCTCGAGCTGAGCTGCTCACCCGCGATCCCAACGGCGATGCAGACCCTGCTCACATGGGGCGGCAACGGCGAGCTCTCCGCGTTGGCCGCGACCGGCGACGCGCCGCTGCTGTTCATCGAGCTACCGCGCGCCGACACCGAGACTGACCCGATCGAGGCGATCTCGGTGAGCGTGGAGATCGCGTCCAATTGAGCTGCCCCAGCGCGTAGCACTGGGCTCATGCCCATCGGTTGACGGCCCGTTCAACCCGCCCCTATCCTGCGCCACTCTCGACCGCCGAATCCGCGGTGATCGACCCCAGGAGCATGCAGTCTCACATGTCACGAAGCCTATTCACCAGCGAGTCCGTCACCGAAGGACACCCCGATAAGATCTGCGACAAGGTCAGCGACGCGATCCTCGACGCGATCATTGCCGACGATCCCTCCTGTCGGGTCGCCTGCGAGACCATGGTGAAGACTGGCTTCGTCGTCGTCGGCGGCGAGATCACCACCTCGACCTACGTCAACATCCCCAAGATCGTCCGCGAGACCGTCACGGAGATCGGCTACGTCAGCTCGGACATGGGCTTCGATGGTCACTCCTGCGGCGTGCTGGTTGCGATCGAGGCCCAGAGCCCCGACATCAACCAGGGTGTGGACCGCAGCGAAGGTGATCAGGGCGCCGGCGATCAGGGCATGATGTTCGGTTACGCGTGTCGCGAGACCGAAGTGCTGATGCCGCTGCCGATCTACCTCGCGCACAAGCTGACCGAGCGCCTGAGCCAGGTCCGCAAGCAGGACGCCAGCACGTTCCTGCGCCCCGACGGCAAGAGCCAGGTCTCGATCGTGTACGAGGGCGACAAGCCCGTCGCGATCGACACCGTGGTCGTCTCGACCCAGCACTCGGAGTCGGTCTCGCACGAGCGCCTGACGGAGTTCGTGATCGAAGAGGTCATCAAGCCGGTGCTGCCGGCCGAGCTGCTGATCAAGCCCACGTACCACATCAACCCAACCGGTCGGTTCGTGATCGGTGGGCCCATGGGTGACGCCGGCCTGACCGGGCGCAAGATCATCGTTGACACCTACGGCGGCATGGGCCGTCACGGCGGCGGCGCGTTCTCGGGCAAGGATCCCTCCAAGGTCGATCGCAGCGCGGCCTACTACGCGCGCTACATCGCCAAGAACCTGGTCGCGGCCGCGCTCTGCGATCGCTGCGAGGTCCAGCTCGCCTACGCGATCGGCGTGGCCGAGCCGGTCAGCATTCGCGTCGAGAGCTTCGGCACCGGCAAGGTCTCCGACGAGAAGCTCGCGCAGATCGTCCGGGCCAACTTTGACGCGCGACCGGCCAAGCTGATCGCCGAGCTGGATCTGCTCAAGCCGATCTTCAAGAAGACCGCCGCGTACGGCCACTTCGGCCGCGAGGGCTTCGCTTGGGAAGCCACGAACAAGGCCGAGGCGCTGAAGTCCTCCGTCTGATCGGGACCCTCTTCGTCAATCGGCGCTCTCGGACTCGTCCGGGGGCGCTTTTTTTGACCCCCCCGGCCGGTTTCGCACTTCGCAGGTCACTCGCTTCGCTCGCTCCCGGAGGGGCGTTTGTTCGCGGCGGTATGTGTGGCCCCCTCGAAGGGGGCTTCCTGTTTTGACCCCCACGGCCGGTTTCGCACTTCGCAGGTCACTCGCTTCGCTCGCTCCCGGAGGGGCGTTTGTTCGCGGCGGTATGTGTGGCCCCCTCGAAGGGGGCTTCCTGTTTTGACCCCCACGGCCGGTTTCGCACTTCGCAGGTCACTCGCTTCGCTCGCTCCCGGAGGGGCGTTTGTTCGCGGCGGTATGTGTGGCCCCCTCGAAGGGGGCTTCCTGTTTTGACCCCCACGGCCGGTTTCGCACTTCGCAGGTCACTCGCTTCGCTCGCTCCCGGGGGGGATGTTTGTTCGCGGCGGTATGTGTGGCCCCCTCGAAGCCCTCGAAGCGGGCTTCCGATTTACTTGGGCGCGGGCTGCTCGGCGAGCAGATCAGCAAAGCGCGCCAGCAAGCCGTGGGTCTCGAGCGAGGGCCGCAAGATGTCGAGCACCGCGTCGAGCTCGCTGGCGTAGCGGTCGCGGTAGTGCAGCACCCGCTTGCGGTTGTCTGCTTCGGTCAGCTCGGGGTGAAACTGGGTGGCCCACACGGGGGCGTCGCCGAAGCGCGCGGCCTGGAACGGGCTGCGCTCGCTGCCAGCGAGATGCCGCGCGCACGCGGGCAGCCGCGTGACGTGATCTTTGTGGCCCTGCTGGGCCGCGAAGCGCTCGGACAAGTGCCCAAACAGCTCGTCGCTGCCCGCGTGGGGGGTGAGCACGACCTCGTAGGTGCCAACCTCGGCTCGGTTCGCGTCGTGGGCGACCTCGCCGCCAAGCGCGAGCGAGAGCGCCTGAAACCCAAAGCAGGACGCGAACACTGGAAACCCCCGCGTCGCGGTCTCACCAAGAAAGTCGAGCATCGAGCGGATCGGCGCGACATCGTCGAGGACCGAATACTCGCCCGACCCGCCCACCAGCACCGCGTCAAAGCGCTCGTAAATGCTGGCGTCCAGGTGATCGTTGAGCACATCGAGGGCGTGAACCTGGCTGGGCTCGACGTCGAGCCGGTCCACGAAGCACTCGACCTCGTGGGCCCGGACCATGTCGCTGGGGTTGCGGATCTGCAGCAAGCAAAAGCGTAGGTCGCTCCTCACCGAGGCGGTGTACCAGCACGGCCAGCTTCCGAACAGGGCTCACGCTCGCAGGTCGACCAGACGCGCTAGTGGGGGTCAAAGAGCTCGCTGCCCTCGGTGTTCCGCAAGCGGGCGAGAAGCCCTTGCCCGAGCTCAAAACACTTTCGTGCTATTGATCCGCAGTGCTGGCCCAGCTCGGGATCGCCGGTGTCGCGTACAACCTCGTCGTGGCGATCGTCTACGCCTACGACAAGCGGCAAGCAAAGCGCGGCGGTTGGCGAGTCTCCGAGCGTGCGTTGCTCGGGCTCGCGTCTGTAGGCGGCGCCGCCGGTGCGCTGGTGGGGATGCACGCCAGCCGCCACAAGACCCGCAAGCCCCGATTCAGCGTGGGGGTGCCGCTCTTGCTCGTCGTTCAGATCGGCGGCGTGGGAGCGTGGCTCTACCTGCGCTAGCGCGATCCCTGCAACGGCCCCAAGCGCAGCGGTCCGATACTCGGGGCCATGAGCTTGGACGAGTCGAGCATCCGGGTGTGGCCGGAGACGGCCGCTGCTTCACTGTCGTACGTGCTGCGGACGGATGTCATGTACGCGATGCCGCGACCGGGCTGACTGCGGCTATTGCTTGGTACCGAACGCGCCCTCCATGAGCTCTTGGTCGTAGCCAACAACCCGCTCGGAGGTCGCGTAGACGTACAGGGCCGTGTCGTAGACCGAGCTGGCGACCGAGAACAGCAGCGCGACGCTGACGTAGCCGAACACCGCGAAGCCGAACGGGATCCACAGCAGGTTGCCGGTGCTGAACACCGTGAACAGCCCGGCGGTGAACACCGTGACCCCGAAGATGCTCAGGCTCTGCATCCAGCCGAAGCCGATCTGCTTGACCAGGCTCTCGCCCCAGGTCTTCTTGAACAGCCCGGCCGAGGTCTTGAAGCCGTCGATCGGGCCGACTCCCTCGTAGACCATGGCCGGGACCACGAAGGCGGTGAGGATCTCCCACAACCCGCCGAGCACGCCCTCGAGCGTGCGGATCACGATCTTGCCGATCGCCCCGAATTTCTCGGCGATCTGGCGCAGCGCGAGCAGGATCATGCCAACGGTCGCGCGCGCCAGCGCCCAGCCAAGGATCTGCAGCAGGCGCGAGAACGCGAAGCGGATCGACTCGCCGAAGGTCGCGTCGCCGCCCTCGAACCGGACCTTGGTGGTGTAGGTGATGCAGACCTTGGTGAAGGTCCCGATGAAGGCGAGGCCCAGGTACAGCAAGAAGCAGAAGATCCAGTCGACGACCGTCATCTGCTCGACGTCCGCGCTGCCGGTCTCCATGGCGACGGACGCGTAGGGCCAGACCACCGCCAAGATCCAGCCGATCGACAAGACCCCGCCGATCAACGCGAACAGCAGCAGCTCCTTGTCCTTGTCGATCACGGAGAAGGAGCGCTTTGTCAGATTCCAGGAGCGGGACAGTGTGCTGAACATGATGACCTCGCAGCGACGCTGCCGGGCGAGCATATCGGAGTTCGGCGGCCCCCGTCACGCCACACGAATCGCGGGAACAGATTGCAGCTCCGCCACCCCGCGCCGCCCGTGAGGTCGGGCTGCTCGCGACCAAGTCCACGCGTTCGGGTAGGCTGAGCGGGATGTCGGCGTCGAACCAACTGCTCGACGGCGTAGCCAAGCGCCGCGAGGCCGCGTCTGCGATCCAGCGAGGTCAGCACGAACACGCGATCGCGGCGTTGCGCGAGGCGGCGCAGATCTACGCGACGCTGGGTGAAGATCCTGCCCAAGCGGAGGCCCTCGACGCGCTCTCGAATTTGCTGCGTACAAACGGTCGAGTCGCCGAAGCCCTGCCACCCGCCGAGCAGGCCCTGCAGCTCGTCACCAAGCTCGCCCACGACGACGCACCGCGCCACCTGGCCCTGCTCGCGCGCTTGACTGACAACCTTGGACGCTGCTGTCAGCAGCTGCGCCAGTTCCAGCGCGCCGCGGCTGCCTATGAACAGGCAGCGGCTGGCTACGCGATCCTGGCCAATTTGCCCGGATCTGGGGGATCGGATAGCGACCGGCTTCAGCTCGCCGAGGTGATGTCACGGCACGCGCTCGCGCTCGCCCAGATCGGCCAGCTCGACCAGGCATACGCCGTCGCAACCGCGTTCGTCGAGCACGGTCGCGAGCTGCTCCCGCGCTCGCTGCCGCTGCTCACTGGCGGTCTGTTGTTCATGGCCGATCTCGCCGGAGATCTCGGCCGCCCGAGCGAGCGCGTCACGCATCTGCGCGATGGCGTCCAGCTGCTCGAGCGCGCGATCAAAGCCGGGCTACCTGGCGCGAGCGAAGCTGCCGCGCGCATGCACGCTGCCCTGCGCGAAGCAGTGGCCGACCCCTCATAGCCCAAACCCACCCATCGCCAGCTTCACGAACGCGTCGACGCCCCGGCGACCGACCAGCTTGGCCGCGCCACCAAGCAGCTTGCCAAAGTGCCGCTCGACCCCCGCGAGCTCGAGCGCGAGGGTGTCACCACCCTCAAAGGGCCCGCTCAGCTGCGCCGCGCTGACCCGACGGACCAAGAGCTCCACGAGCTCCGCGATCCCAGCCATCTTGGCGTAGTTGAGGCGATCCGGCGTGTCAGTGGGCATGTGGTAGTGCTGCCAGCGGCCGCAGGACAAAAACAGGAACGGCCGCTCATGGGCTCGAAATACGTGGTGATCCGAAAGATCCCCAACGTAGCGGTTGAGCACCGGCTGAACCCGCACGCTGTCGCTGACGCCGGCCAGGTCGATCACGAGCTCGGGGTCGCTCTCCATTCCGGTGACGAACACGAGATCCTCGATCCCCGGCACGGGCACGTCGTGGCCAACCAGATCCAAGACGACAGCGCAGTGGACCGGGCCACGGCGCTGGTGGTGGTACCAGTGGATCGACCCCATCGCTGGGCTGAGGTAGTGGGGCGGCTCCTCGCCGTCGAACAGGGCGATCACCACGCCGCGCGGGGCGGGCTCGGCCCGGAGCTGCTCGGCGACACGTAGCGCGATCGCGATCGCGGCGGCGTTGTCGTCGGCCCCCGGCAGCGGGCCGCAGGTGTCGTAGTGGGCGGCGAGCACGATCGGCGCTAGCTCGGGCTGGGTGCCCGGTGCCACCCCGATCACGTTGCACAGCCGCGCTCCCGAAGCTGCGTAGGGCAGCTCGAAGCGCTCGCCGTAGGGATCGAGACCGAGCCCCGCGAGCCGCTCGGCGAGGTAGCCGCGAGCTTGTTCGTGGCCAGCAGTGCCGACCATCCGGCCGGCAGCGGTGGCCAGGGTGATGACGTCGTGACGGAGTGCGTGGGTGTTCATGGAATTTGGCCTCTGGTTCGGTCTGGGGTGGATTCAGCGGACTTACTCTGTAAGCTTACGGTGTAAGTTTACAGAGTAAGTCTTCCGTGTCAAGCCTGTTCTCAGCTCGCGAGACCCCTCGCCCGAGCTGACAGGAACCAACGGTCATGGTCGCCAAGGGCCTCACTCGCGCCAGCATCATCGACGCCGCGATCGACATCATCGACGCCGAGGGCCTCGACGCGCTCTCGATGCGCGCGCTCGGACGTGCGTGCGGCGTGAAGGCGATGTCGCTATACCGCTACATCGCCAACAAAGAGGAGCTGCTCGACGCGGTGCAAGAGGGAATCATCGCGCAGATGCAGCTGCCCAAGCGGCGGCGCGCGTGGCTGGGGCTGATCGAAGCCGCGGCACGCGAGCTGCGTCGGGTGCTCGCGGAGCACCCCAACGCGATCCCGCTGTTCGTGCGCCCGGCCGCGACCACCGGCGCGTTCGTGGCCCTCGAGCAAGTCTGGCGGGTCTTGATCGCCGCCGGCTTTGACGAGGCCGACGCGCTCCGGGCCGTGCAGTCGATGCTGGCCTTCGTGGTCGGGCAGGCGCTGTGGCAGTTCACGCCCGAGGGCGAGCGGCAGGCCGACGACGAGTTCGAGTTCGGGCTCGAGGTCATGCTGCTCGGGCTCCAAGCCAAGCTTTCCTAGACCCTTTAGACCCCCACATACGCCTTCGCACTTCGCGGTCACTCGCTTCGCTCGCTCCCAAGGGGGCGTTTGGTCGCAGGGGTATGTGTGGCCCCCTGCAAGGGGGCTCTCGTCTGGCCACCTGCTGCCACCGGGTACCTCTCCAATCACGTGTCCTTTGGATTCCCCACATACTCCTTCGCACTTCGCGGTGACTGTTTAGACCCCCACATACTCCTTCGCACTTCGCGGTCACTCGCTTCGCTCGCTCCCAAGGGGGCGTTTGGTCGCAGGGGTATGTGTGGCCCCCTGCAAGGGGGCTCTCGTCTGGCCACCTGCTGCCACCGGGTACCTCTCCAATCACGTGTCCTTTGGACTCCCCACATACACCTTCGCACTTTTTAGACCCCCCACATACACCTTCACACTTCGCGGTCACTCGC
Organism: Enhygromyxa salina; assembly: GCF_000737335.2. Classification (GTDB taxonomy): domain Bacteria; phylum Myxococcota_A; class Polyangia; order Nannocystales; family Nannocystaceae; genus Plesiocystis; species Plesiocystis salina_C. Next base: position 19,906 of record NZ_JMCC02000089.1, read on the forward strand.
TTCGCTCGCTCCCAAGGGGGCGTTTGGTCGCAGGGGTATGTGTGGCCCCCTGCAAGGGGGCTCTCGTCTGGCCACCTGCTGCCACCGGGTACCTCTCCAATCACGTGTCCTTTGGACTCCCCACATAAACCTTCGCACCGTGCGGTCACAGCAGCCCGCGCTGATCCGCGTCGAACAGACCGCCTCGCTCCTCGCTAGCGCCGACGCTTGACTTGCTTGTCGAGCCGCCGCGAGGTCTCGCCGGTCTCGACCATCTTGCGCAGCACCTGCTCCATCTCGCGGGCGAAGATCAACCGCACCGACTCGGGCCCGGTCGCTCGCAGCTCGCGAAACGCGTCGCTGATCCCCGTGACCGAGTCGCCCTGGCCAAAGCCGTCGCCCGCGTGCTCGGCGAAGAACCCGGCGAGCTCCTTCGCGGCCTTGGCCAGGTGCTTTTGCAAGATCCCAGAAGCGCCAGTCGCAACCTCGACGCTCACGCCGGCGTCGTCGAGCCGCGCGGCGACCTGCAACAAGCCCGGACTCGGGGCGAGGTAGGCGTCGTTGTGCTGCTCGAGCGTGCCCGCGCGAACCAGCTCGGCGATGAAGCCCGGCCGACGCTCGCCGATCAAGTCCTCGAGCTGCGCCCGGCTCAACAGCTTGGGCGCGTCGTCGACCCATGCGGAGGACAGCTGCTCTTCGAGGCCGAGCCACTCGTGCAGGACCACGTCGCCGCGCTCGACCTGGGTGACGAGATCCTTGATCGCCCGCATCCGCAGCCCGCGATCTTGCATCTTGCCGATCAGCTCGAGCCGCTCGATGTGCTGCGGCCCGTAGTACGCGATGCGCCCGACCTTCTCGGGCTTGGGCAGCACACCCGACGATTGATAGAAGCGGATCGTGCGACTGGGGATGCTGGTCGCCGCAGCTAGATCGTCGATCGTGTACGACACCGCGGGCTCGGGCGCCTCGGGCTCGCCCGCCTCGCTCGGCTCGAGCTCGGGCACAGGGTCGCCACGCCGGGCGGCGCGACGCTTTGCCCGACGGGTGCTGCTGGGCTTGCTGGGTTTGCTGGGCTTGTCGGACACGGGAGGGTGCTTGCTCGGGCGCAGCGTAGCTGACGACACCGCCAGACCAAACGGCTCCGAAGATCAAAGCGACCGGGCGCGGCCAGTGACGAGGCGGCCCAAGTTCCGATCGAGCGGCCCGCTGGTGGGCCACTCTCGGTGTCCCGCTGGCGGGCCACCGTCCCGCTGGCGGGCCACCGATTTCCGGTGTTTTCTCGACATCCTTGACCAATTGCCGTGGCACGTCGCTTGCGTTGGTGGTGCGTCACGATGCCAAGCACACTGCACCAAGGGGTGAGCTCACTTTTCTGTGATGACTCGGCGCTCGCGTTTGACCTGCTGCGCTCGGTGTTTGGCATCGAGCTGCCGAAGCTCACGCAATACACGGATCGCAGGGGCGAACTCGATCGCTATCTCCCTCTCGTTGGCGACACGAAAGAGATCCGTGTAGACGTCGCCCTCTCCGCCGAGCTCGAGCGCCCAGAATATCGTCGGGATGGGATCGCGGTGATCGTCGAGGTTCAAAAGAAGATCAGCTCGGAAAAGCGGTGGCGGCTGTGGGTCTACTGGGCGTTGCTCGCTGAGCGCCTGCGCCGAAATACTGCGGTCATCGTGGTCCCACTCTCAAAGTCTGTGGCGCGTTGGTCGCGAGGGCTTGGGAAGCTAGAGATCCCCAGGCGTGAAGCTTTGCTGGTTCTCGACCACGAAAACATGCCGCGCATTACTGATCTCGCGCACGCCCGCGTTCGTCCCGCGATGACGGTGCTCTCGGCGGTGACTCATGCGATCAACGGCGAGTACGCGATCGCCCAAATTGCCCTCGATATGGCCCTGGAGCTCGCCGACGAACGCCGATCGCGTTACGCTGCGATCATTCTGAGCGCCGTCCCCGAACACGAACGCAACCGCATGTTGGAAGGCCTGAAGATGGAAGACCGCCACGAACTCACTGAACTCGAACTCAACAGCATCGCCTATCACGACGGCCTCGAGAACGGCAAGCTCGAGGGCAAGCTCGAGGGCAAGCTCGAGACCCTCGTCGGGCTCCTGTTCACGATCCTCGAGCTTCGGCAACTGCCGATCGATGCAGCTACGGGGGCCAAGGTTCGGGCCTGCAGCGATCCTGATCTACTCCAGCGTTGGGTCACGCGGGCCACACAAGCCAGCGCGACCGCGAGCATCTTCGACTGAGCCGCGAGCGGGTTGCCAGCCACCAAGGTCGCTCGATTTCTCGGCCAAGCAGTGGTGAACGGCAGCTAGTGCCCTCGAGGGCACTAGCTCCCACGTGAGTTCATGAGCTGGCCTGCGCGAACGAGCTCGCCTGTCCGCGCTCGTGCGGCAGCGGGCGGCTCAGCCTGCCGATCTGCGCCAGCGCCTGGATCAGCGTCCGACCCCAGGTATTCGTTCGGTACTCGACCCCGTGGGCCTCGCACACCGCCCGAACCTCGGGCGAGATCTCGCGCAGCCGGTTGGTTGGCAAGGTCGGAAACAGGTGGTGCTCGATCTGCCGCTCGAGCGCGCCACAGAACACCGAGACCAGCCACGGCACCTCGAAGTTGTTGGTCGCCTCCACCTGCATCGCGTAGCGCTCGCCCTTGCAGCGGGGGACCGTACCCGCTGGGTACGAGCGGGTCTGCTCGCCCACGTGGCCGCAGTGGATCGTTGCCGCCGAGTACACATTGCGCAGCAGCTCGGACAGCAGGTTACCGAGCACGGACTTGGCAAACACCAGCACGCCAAGCCACCAGCCAAACGCCAAGCTCGCGAGGGTTGGCCACAGCAGGTACTCCTTGGCGTAATAGGGCACGAACTTGCGCAGCGCTCGGCCGAATGCGTCACGCACGGACGCGGGCGATCGATCCTCGATGAAGTCGAACTCGCGCCCGTTCTTGTCGCCAGCGAGCACGTCCGAGACCCCCGTGAAGTGCAGGTTCATCGCGGCCGCGAAGCTGGGGAACACGAACAGCAGCGTGATCGGCAGCTGAAAATAGTGGACGAAGCGGTGCGGCGTCTGTTCGGTCAGGCGCACCGGCCCGAAGTTGATGTCGGCGTCGTGGCCGGCGACGTTGGTCAGGCCGTGGTGACGGCCGTTGTGCCCGCGGATCCACGACGCCTCGTCGATCGGGATCTGCCAGCGGTGCTGACGCGAGTGATACTTGTCCGCGCCGTCGATCCGATTGTAGGCGCCGTGCAGCGCGGCGTGGCCGATCTCGGTCGCCTGCAGCTGCTTGTAGGCCCACAGCGACACCACGCCGATCGTGAACAGCATCGGCCCGGGGCTGACCGCGATCAGCGTGCGGCCAGCGAACTCGGCGACGCGGGACAGCCGGTCGACGGTGCGGATATAGCGAAGATCTTCCTGGCCAACCTTGGCGCTCGTGCGTCGGCGGATCCCGTCGATCGCCTGTCCAAACGAGCGGAGGCGCTCGTCCTCGGACGCCCAAGTGGTCTCAGAGCTGGTCGTTTCGGTTGCGTACATTGTTCTGGCTGGTCTTTCGGTGGGTCGGCGTGCGCTCTCTGCACCACCGACTGTTCCACCTATAACCGTGACAGTGTTTACTGTCAAAGTATTTATGTCACGGTTACGACGCCGCTCGCCCCTCCCCAAGCGGCTAGCCCACCTCCCCCAAGCGGCTGGCCCGCCCCCGCCCAACTCGCCTATTCTCTCGGCCGCATGAGCGAGCCCCACCGCAAGGTCATCATCCTCGGCTCCGGCCCCGCCGGCTACACCGCCGCCATCTACACCGCGCGCGCGAACCTCGAGCCGCTGATCATCACGGGCAACGAGCCCGGCGGTCAGCTGATGACGACGACCGACGTCGAGAACTACCCGGGCTACCCCAAGGGCGTGACCGGCCCCGACATGATGGACGAGCTGCGCGAGCAAGCCGAGCGGTTTGGTACGCAGATCCACTACGACATGGGGACGCGCGTGGATCTGTCAAAGCGCCCGTTCGAGATCGAGGTCGACGGCGGCGAGCTGTTCACCTGCGACGCGCTGATCATCTCGACGGGCGCGACCGCCAAGTACCTGGGCCTGCCCAACGAGCAGCGCCTGCAAAAATCCGGCGGCGGGGTCACGGCCTGCGCGACCTGTGACGGTCACTTCTACTCGGGCCAAGAGGTCGCGGTGATCGGCGGCGGCGACACGGCGATGGAGGAGGCCCAGTTCCTCACTCGCATGTGCAAGAAGGTCCACCTGATCCACCGGCGCGACGAGTTTCGGGCCAGCCAGATCATGCAAAAGCGAACGCTCGAGAACCCCAAGATCGAGGTCCACTGGAACCGCGCGGTCAAGGACGTGCTCGGCAAGGATCGCGTGGAGGGCCTGCTGCTCGAGAACACCGTCGACGGCTCGACCGAAGAGCTGGTCTGCACGGGCTTGTTCTTGGCGATCGGGCACGTGCCCAACTCGAAGATCTTCGAGGGCCAGCTCGACATGGACGAGACCGGCTACCTCAAGGTCAAGCCTGGCACGACCTTCACCAACATCGAGGGCGTGTTCGCCTCGGGTGACGTCGCCGACCACGTGTACCGCCAAGCCGTGACCGCGGCGGGGACCGGCTGCATGGCGGCGATCGACGCCGAGCGCTGGTTGGCCGAGCAAGCGTCGTAGCGGCGTCTCGAGATCGCCCCGAAGCTCGGGGCGATGGGCGGTCGCCCTGCCGCTCGCCGACTGCGACGCCGCCGACCCCGAGCTTGGGGTGCGCCTGGAACCCGAACTGGGCCGCGACGCGAGCCTGCAATCGTATTGAGTCGCCGACCGAGAACTTGGTAGACTCTGCCCATGGTTCGCTTGACTCGTCTCGCATCGGTTGCATCCCTTGGCCTCGCGCTGGGCTGCGGCGATTCCTCTGGTTCAGAGGGCCGGACCACGGGCGCCTCCGCCTCGGAGACGGGCGTGACCACGATCGGTGACGCCAACGGCGACGGCGATACAGGTGACGGCGACACAGGCGACGGCGACACAGGCGACGGCGACACAGGCGACGGCGACACAGGCGACGGCGACCCAGACGATGGCGGGACCTCCAAGTTCGACCTTGGCACGATCCCCGACGCGGCCCACAACTGCGAGAACACCGGCGAAGACACCAAGTCGTACATCTGGATCGCCAACAGCAGCCAGAGCACCGTCTCGAAGATCAACACGCAGACGCTGGTCGAGGAGGCCCGCTACGCGACCCGCGACACCCCCGGCAACCCGTCGCGGACCTCGGTCGCGCTGTCCGGCAACGTCGCGGTCGCCAACCGCAGCGGCGGCGTGGCCAAGTTCATCTCGAACATCGAGGAGTGCGAAGACACCAACGGCGTGCCCGGCATCCAGACCTCGAGCGGCCCCAACGACGTGCTGCCATTCGGCCAAGACGAGTGCCTGTCGTGGTACACGCCGTTCAACTACACGACCCAGCGGCCGCTCGCGTGGGCCCAGGGCGACTTCAACGAGGGCAGCTGCAAGTACGAGAACGAGAAGCTGTGGACGGCCGGCAACATCGGCAACGCAGAGGTCGTGCTGATGGACGGCGACACCGGCGTCGTCGAAGAGACCGTGATCATCCCCAACGTGATCGGCTGGGCGGGCCTGTACGGCGGCGCCGTCGATGGGCTTGGCAACTTCTGGACGGTCGATCACAACTGGAACGGGGCGAGCACGCTGGTGTTCGTCGACCGCGAGATGTTCACCTACCAGACCTGGCCCGTGACCGGTCAGGTTCACTACGGGCTCGCGGTCGACTCCAAGGGCCGGGCGTGGCTGTGCGGTAGCGGTGGGGCGTCTCGCTTCGATCCCGAGACCGAGCAGTGGACCCACCTGCCGCCCGCGAATGGGGGCAGCGCGCTGGGCGGGTGCATGGAAGACGCCAACGGGGTGCTGTGGAACGCTCGCTACCCGGACGCGGTGCTGGTGGGGATCGATACGGACACCGTGCAGATCGTGCAGTCGATCAACATTCCTTCGTACGTGCATGGGGTGTCCATTGACTTCGAGGGGTATATTTGGGGGGTTGAGTTTGGCGGGGATGAGGCGTTTCGGGTCGATCCCGTCAACTTGACGATCGACACGGTTGGGGGACTGGTGGGCGCCTATACCTATAGCGACATGACTGGGTTTGCGCTGTCGGCCGCCGGAATTCCCAGTAACTGAGCAACGAGGTCGGGTTGGTGGTGCGACGTCGCACCACGGGCTCCAAGCCTAGCTGAGCATCGGAAGTGCTTACCACGCGAATCTCCTACGTAACGGTCATTCGCATGGTTTGTCGATGAACAGGGCCTCGAGCTGGACGCCGTCGTTGTCGATGTGGCCTCGTCGTTCGTAGGTCGAGAACACGAAGTCCGCGTCGAGGTCGGCCTGTGCGCTCACGGTGAAGGTGCAGTCTCCGAACTCATCGGGCTGGTTGTCGACGATCAGGTTGTAGTGAAATGCGTGGGCTTCGGTCTTTGCGAAGCCTGCCGCGAACCACATGGCGTTGAGGAACCACAAGCGTCCATCGTAGTAGCCAGGCTGTTCGGGGATCTCCATCCAGTCTCCGTGCCACGGCGCGCAGCGTCCGTCTGGCGCATCGTTGCAATCCAACGAGATGACGGGGGTCGGCCCGGCTTCGCCACTCGAAACCCCGTCTGGATGCGGGCATCGATGGGGGGCGTACGGATTCCCCTGGGAATCGAGCCCCTGTTCACGTGCCTCGGCAAACCACGCCAGGTTCGCGGCGACGATCACGTCGAGATCCGCGATGGCCTGGTCGATCTCCGCCTGCGGGTCCGCCACGTTGGTGGGGCCGCAGCCGTCGTCGGTCTCGCTGGTGTCGGTCTCGCTGGTCGCAGAGTCGCCGCCGCTGGTGCTGCCGTCGTCGCCGAGGTCCTCGCCAGACGCTCCGATCCCGCCGGGTGAGCACGCGAGCGCAGCCAAAGACAGCGAGAGCAGCAGCCGCCGTTCCATGCTCCGAGTGTACCCTTAGATTTCCGGGCGTCGATTCATCCTGCGGCTGACCACGGCAACGAGCACGCCGAAGCCGGCAGGCGCAGCGACGACGGCGACCAGCGCGAGCAACCCGAGCACGCAGGCGCCCGCCCATGTCGCCCCAGAGATCCGCGCGAGCAGGACCATTGCGAGCGCGACAGCCCACCAGTAGCGCGCGGCGAAATAGACGACGTGCCGGATGTTGATCAACCAAGTGGGCGGGGTCATCGACGAGGGTTCGGAGGCCATTCCGACAAAACATGGGCCGGGCGAGGCCATGGGGCAAGGCTCGTCGTGTACACCTGGTCACGCGCGCGGCTGTGCGGGCGGCCGCAGTTGATCGCGGAGATCCGCGCACACGCGCCCAGGGGCCCACGCCAGTGGGTTTTTTCCAGATTCGGCCACGCGTCGGCTACCCTGGCCGCTCATGACCTCGGGTCTGGAAGAATTTGGCATCGTCGATGATGACGCCCCGATCGCTCGCTCACCGGAGCTGACCGGCGGCAAGCCCGTCGACGACAGCGAGACGGACCCGGCGCTGGTCAAAAAGGCGCTGGAAGAGGTCAACCTGTTCACCGGCCTGCTGCCCACGCACTTGCAGCGGATCGCCAAGCTCGCCCGGGTCTACGAGTACGCCCGCAACGAGTACGTGTTTCGGCATGGCGACGACGGCGACGGGCTGTACCTGGTCTTGGATGGGGCGATTCGGATCTCGCGCAACATGGCGGGCATGGGCGAAGAGGCGCTCGCGGTCCTGCGCCCGGGCCAACACTTTGGCGAGATGTCGCTGATCGACGACGACATCCCGCGCTCGGCGGACGCCGTGTGTCACGAGAACGCGCGCCTGCTCAAGCTGCCCAAATTCGATCTTCGGGATCTGATGTTCGTCGACCGCGAGCTCGCGTACGAGCTCCTGTGGCGGTTCGTCCGGGGGCTCAGCGCGCGGCTGCGCGACTCGAACGACCGCTTGATGATGCTGACGGCGACCTCGAAATTCTGAGCCCGCGCACGGTACACCGGGTACGCTGGGCGGTAGACTGGCCTGGGTTCAGTCGTCTCGCATGGACTCAGCCGAACACGAGCAGCCGGACCCAGACGCGCCGGTCAAGCAGTCACACCTGCCGACCGAGGCGGTCCCGGTCGCGCGCGAAGCTGGCGGCGACCCGATGGCCTCGATCCGGCCAGAGGTCCCCGAGAGTGCGCCGCTCGTCACCGCGACCGTGGCCCTGTCGGAGCCGGCGGCCGGCCCGGGAGACTCGTCGGGCAACGAAGAGCTCGAGACGACCTTCAAACCACCGCCCGGTAGCCACGCTGGACCCGGCGAGCAGTCGCAGATCACCCACGACTCTGGGCCCTGCCTGATCCCGGTCAGCGAGGGCCCCAACGCAGGTGAGCAGTCGCAGCTCGACTCGCCCTATGTGCTGCTCGAGCAGATCGGCACCGGCGGCATGGGCGAGGTCTGGGAGGCCCGCCAGCGCTCGCTTGGGCGCCCGGTCGCGCTCAAGCGGCTGCGGGAGCGGCGGGGGATCCCGCGGATGATCCAGCAGCAGTTCGAGAGCGAGGCGCGGCTGACCGGGGCGCTCGACCACCCCAACATCGTGACCGTCTACGAGCTCGGCCGGGATCAGGCCGGGCGGGTGTTCTACACGATGAAGCTGATCGAGGGCACGGCGTGGCGCGACGTGATCTCGACCGGGCAGCGGCGCACGGGCGACGGCTCAATTGTCCAGGTCGAGCTCCGCGACCACCTCGACATCCTGATCGAGGCCAGCCAGGCGGTCGCGTTCGCGCACAGCCGCGGGATCATCCACCGCGACATCAAGCCGGCCAACGTGATGATCGGCGACTACGGCGAGGTGCTGCTGGTCGACTGGGGTCTCGCGGTCGCCCTGCGTCCGCTGCCCTCGCTGGGTGGGGTCCAGACGGGGACCTTGGCTTCGCTGCCCCGCGCGGCGCTGGTCTGCGGGACCCCGGCCTATATGTCGCCCGAGACCGCCAACGCCCAGCGCGACCGGATCGGGCCCGCGACCGACGTCTACTTGCTCGGCGCCGTGCTGTACCACGTGCTCTACGGTCGCCCGCCGCATCAGGGCAAGACCGTCAAGCAGGTGATCACCAAGGCCAAGGTCAACGCTTGGACCTACCCCTCGAAGATCAACGGCCGCCTCAAGCCCTGGGACGCCCTGCTGCGGCCCGTCCTCAACCGCGCGCTCGCCAGCGATCCCAAGCTGCGCTTCGCCGACGCTGGCGAGTTCGTCGACGCGCTGCGGCTGGCGCTCCGCAACTACGACTCGGCCAAGATCGCCAGCTTGGCGCAAGAGCAGCTCGACGCCTGGGTCGAGCGCGGCGCAGACGAGAACGATCCCTATCGCGCGCTCGCGGCCCTGATCGCGCGGCTCGAGGGGGCGCTCGAGTCGTGGCCCCGCAACCTCGCCGCTCGTCAGACCCTGGGTCAGGCCCAGCTCGAGTTCGCCAACTTGGCCCTGCGCAACGGTGACCTGGGCCTCGCCAAGCTCAGCATCGACGCCTACGAGCAGCTGCCCCCGCTGCCCGAAGACGAGCCCGAGCGCGTCAACCGACGCCTGACCCTGCACCCCGTCGACGGCACCCTGATCAGCGCGCCACGACCAACGGACTCGTTGATCGCGGCTGGCACCTCCAACCAATTCAGCAGCGCCGCAGAGCTCGCGACTGGTTCCCCCAGCGGCAAGCGGGAGCTCGCGCGCACGCTCGGGGCCTCGCGCGCGGGTGAGATCCACGTCGAAGACAGCGGTGATACCCGCGCTCGCCTCGGTCGCAGCAACGAAGACGTCGGGCTGGCCAGCGTTGCGAGCGTTCAGATTCAACAGGTCAGCACCGCGGAGATCCGTGACGACGCGCTCGAGCTCGCCGCCACCGCCGGTCGCTTGCGCCGCCAGCTGAGCGAGCGCGAGCAGCTGGTCAAGAAACGTCGGCGCAAGCTGTGGTGGGCCGGCGCGCTCGCGGGGGTGTTGGCGGTCAGCGTGCTGGTGGTCCTCGTGGGTGGCCGCATGGTGCTCGCGCGCGAGCGCGACCGGGCCCGAGCGGAGCGCGACACGATCTCCAAGGTCCTGCTCAACGAGACCGCCAACAGCGTGGAGGGCCAGCTCGAGCTCCACTACGGGCCGATCCACGGCGCGCTGATGACCGCGGCCTGGTGGGCGAGCGACGGCAGCTTCGACCTCGATGATCCGCGCTTGCTCAATCGCTACTTCATGCCGCTGCTCAACGGCCTCGAGACCGCGAGCTCGGTCCTGTGGGCCGACGCCGAGGGCAACGAGTACATGTTGCTGCGCGAGCCCAGCGGCTGGCGCACGCGCAGCACCGTCGCGGGTGGCGAGCACGAGCAACGTTCGTGGACCGCCCGCGGTGAGCTGCTCGACCAGGCTCCCAACCAAGGTCCACCCTACGATCCCCACACGCGCCCGTGGTACCAAGGCGGCGACGGGCTGCGCGAGCAGGCCCGCCAGGCCGTCAGCGCCGCCAAGCCACGCCCGATCTTCTGGACGGAGCCCTACCGGTTCTTCACCACCCAGGAGCTGGGGATCTCGGTCTCGACGCCCGTGACCAGCGCCAGCGGGCGCGAGTTCGTGATCGCGTTCGACGTCAAGCTCGACGACATCTCGCGGATCACCCGAAGCCTCCCCGAGGGCATCGAGCGAGGTCAGGTGTTCGTGCTCGACGAGCAGCTGCGCGTGCTCGGGCTCCCCCGTGAAGCCGTCCCCGCCTCGGGCGATCCCAACGAGCTCTTGCTCGAGCCGATCACCGAGCTCGAGGCCGCCCCGCTCTCGCGCGCGGCCGTGCTCGAGTGGAGCGAGCTCGGTCGCGTGTCGGATCCGTTTGTCCTCGACTACGTCCCCGGCCAGCTCGGGGTGAGCGACCTCGAGCGCTACTGGGTCAGCCTGCGCCTGGTCGAACGCGAAGATCGGCCAAAGCTGTGGATCGGCGTTGTTGTGCCCGAGTCACACTTTCTCGAGCGGTGAGAACGTCAGTTTGTCCACTTGGCGAAGCGCTTGGTCAGCGTCCGCTCGTCTTGGCGCGTGTAGTCGCCAATGATCTCGCGCTCGACCAGGCGAGACAGCGAACCATAGTGTTTGCGCAGGCGACCCACGAAGTTGGCGGGCGCGGCGATGTACAGCTTGCGAAACTCCCCCGCAGACTGGCCGCGACGCAGTCGTTCGACCAATTCGCGGACAAACCGACGCTCTTCCTCCGCATGGGCGCCGCTCATGTCGACGTGCAGATGCGCGTTTGAATCGGTCGGATTTAAGCGCTCGCGCGCCTCGGGATGCTCGAGCTGTTCTATCTCTTCGAGCGTGGGCTCGAGCTTTGTGCCCCCCACTTTGTATAGATGGGCTTGGCCTTGATCAGCGACAACAAACAGGGTCGGAATCATTCACACCTCCAGTGCTCTGATTGTCGGGTCCTCGATTGCGCAGAGGCAAGATAATTCGTAGTGCCAATTCGAGCTCGCGCCGCGCTCGCCAAGTCAAGAACCGCGCCAAGCTCGAGACGCCCCCCAGAAACGCTGAACGGAACCGAACTAAGCTAAAAGCAGCACCAATAAAAAATTAGTCACTCACTGATGCGCACGCTGAATCGCGGTGAAGCGTCTCGCACAATCAGGCGGCGCAGCCCGGCGCTGCGCGCGTCAGTCCGTCGCATCGAGCGGTCCGTCGAGCACCGCAATGTCAACAAACGCTTCGGTGCTCAACTCGACAAAGGTCAGCGCGGTTCGAACTTTGCCATCGGCGGACACGGCATCGTGTGCCATCGCTTCGATCGCGGGACCAAGCAGACGGATCATCTCGGGGATGTCGACGCGCCAGCGGCCATGCTCGCCATCGCCCTCGCGCTGCTCTTTGCGGAGCCACACCACTGGCTCACCGTCCAGACGGATCTGCGCGTGCTCGCCCGTGTCGTCGAGCCACACGTCATCGAGCACGATGTCCTCGATCTGTTCGCCGACCAAGCCCGCCGTCACGGCCCGCTCGAACAAGCCGAGGCCGTCGAGCGACTCGAGCTGCTCGCGGGTGATCTGCGTGCGGATCTGCAAGATCAGCATCACGCTCATCAGATCCCAGGCTTCGAGCTGCTCACGCGTCGCTCGCAGCGCGGCGACGCGCAGATCTTCGTAGTAGCCAAAGGTGTCGCTGACGACCCACTCGCTCGCGGCCTTGGGATCGTGAGCGCTGAGGGCCGCGGCGTAGTGACGCACGCTCTCGCGGATCGCCTCGTACTCGACCAGCGGATCTGAATCAGCATCGGTCGGCGTGGGCTCGGGCTCGGGCGCCTCGAGGATCACAGTGGGCTTGCACCCGCTGACCAGCACCAGTGAGAGCAGCCCTGCTCGAGTGATCGCGTTCACAAGACCTCGTCGAGCGCTCGCACGAGGCGGTCGACCTCGTCGAGGGTGTTGTAGTGGACCATGCTGACCCGCACGACCCCTTCGGCCTGGGTCAGCCCCAGGGCCTCGATCCCTCGCCGCGCGTAGAAATCTCCCCAGCGGATCGCTAGCTTGTGCGGATCGAGCAGCGGCGGGATCTCGCTGGCTTTGCGGCCGTCCACGGTGAACGCGATCGTTGGCACGCGCACGCTTGGATCGCTGGACGGCGGGCCGATGATCTTCACGCGTGGGTGGTCGCGCAAGAACGCGAGCAGGCGCTCGGCGAGCTGGGCCTCGTGCGCGGCGAACAACTCGAAGCTGCGCGCGAAGCCCTGGCGATCGCTGGCCGCGGGCCGCTCGTGGTGGTGCGCGTCGACGACCGACAGATAGTCACCGATCCCAACGAGGCCCGCGCACAGCTCATGGTTGGCGTTGCCCGGCTCGAGCTTGTAGGGCACCTGCTGTTCGCCAACGAAGTAGTGATTTTGCCCGCGCGCGGCCTCGAGCAGCGCCCGCCGACCCCACAGCAAGCCCAGGTGCGGACCGTAGACCTTGTAGAGGCTGAGCAGGTAGTAGTCGACGTCGAGCGCGGCCACGTCGACCAAGCGATGCGGCGCGTAGGCGACCCCGTCCACGCACAGCTGCGCGCCCGCTTGGTGGACCGCCGCCGCGATCGCGTTGACGTTGTGGATGCGCCCGACCACGTTGGCGCAGTGGGTCATGCAGACCAAGCGGACCCGCTCGTCGAGCAGCGGCGTGAGATCTTCGAGCTCGAGCGCCGCTGTCTCGGGGCGCAGGCGCCACGTCAGCACCTCGATCCCACCCTCGGCGAGCGCGGCCCATGGACCAATGTTCGCCTCGTGATCGAGCTCGCTGACGATCACCTTGTCGCCGTCGCGCCACAGCGGGCGCAGGGCCATGGCCAAGATCTTGGCGTTGAGCGTTGTCGAGGGGCCGATCACGACCTCGCCCGACTGCGCACCCACGAGCCGCTCGGCGAACTCGTGGGCCTCGGTCACGATCTGCGTGGCCCGCTGCGACAGCGGATAGCTCGCCCCGAGCTGGACCATGTAGCGGCGCAGATAGTCGGCCACCCGGGTCTGAACCTGCTGCGGCGTGACGGAGCCGCCGGCGTTGTCCATCAGCGCCCAGTCGGGCCAGTGCTGGGTCAGCGCCGGAAACTGCGAGCGGACGAAGTCGACGTCGAGCGCGGGCACCTGCTCATCGTACACCTTGGCCACCGCGGGCTCGTCGGCTCGTCGGCTCACAGATCCGGCAACACGCCGATGCCAACTTCGTCCGCCTTGGGCGGCTCGCTCGGCTTGGGCGGCTCGCTCGGCTTGGGCTTCGCGGCCGGCTGCGACGGCGAAACAACTGGCTTGGGCGCGCGCGCGCGTGGCCGTGGCCGTGGCCGCGGCGTCGTCGTCTCCCAGCCAGTGGCGCTCGGATCGACGTCGAGCTCGGGGTGCACCTCGAATACTGGCTCTTGCGACTCGAACTCGTCCGGCCTCGGGGCAGGCGCAGGCGCAGGAGTTTCATGGATCACCCGAGCAACCCCATGAATGTCGGCGGCGTCTGGCAGCGTCGCGACGTCCGGCACCTCTTGCGGCTCTGGCTCTGGCTCTGGCTCGATAGCGGGCGCAGACCTGCGAGTGGGGGTGGGCGCGGGCATCGTCGCGGCGCCACTGGGCCGGCCGTGCGCGCTCACGCCCTCGAAGCGCGCGCGCGCGTCCATGACCTTGGCGACGTAGTTCTGGCTGTAGTCCGGGAACGTCTCGCCAGCCTCGACCCAGCGCTTCACGTTGCCGGGGCCAGCGTGGTAGGCCGCGACGGCCTGCTGCTCATCACCGAATTTCGCGATCATCTCTGCGAGGTAGAGCGAGCCTGCGCGGACGTTGAAGGCGGGGTCGTAGGCGTGGGCGCTGCGTTCGCCCATGCGCTTGGCCAAGTACGCGGCGGTCGCCGGCATCAGCTGCATCAACCCGCGCGCCCCCGCCGGCGACTTCGCCTGGGGATCAAAGCGACTCTCGACCCAGATCACCGCGTTGATCAGCGTCGGATCCACGCCGTGCTCGCTCGCCGCTCGCTCGACGATGTCCTGAACCGCGAGGATCCTCGCGCGCTCGTTGTCACTAAACGCCTCGAACGCCCCCGCTGGTTTGCCAGCGCCCTGCCCCGCGGGCACGGCGCTCGGCTGCGTGGTCGAGGCCCCACCTGCCACGCATCCGCCGAGCGCGAGAATCACGCCGGCCGTAGCGATACCGAGGACCAAGCCAACATGGATGTTTGGGGACCGCATCCCCGCCACACTAAGGAAGGTCGCGGGATCACCGAATTTATCGACAAACCGCACCGCTCCTAAACATCTGCGCCCTGTCTGTTCCCGCTGGCGGCTGCTGGGGGGTCTGAAGGAACCCCCACTTGACCGGCGCTGGCAGATCCATATCCTTCGCTCCCCCGCGCCTCCGCGGTGGCCCCGGGACCTGGGTCGACGTCCCCGCCGAGACGAGCGCATCGTCGATGAAGAGTGACGACAGTGAGCGATCAAGCCATCATCAAGACCGGCGGCAAGCAGTACCGCGTCGCCGTGGGCGACAAGCTGCGTATCGAAAAGCTCTCCGCCGAAGTCGGCGGGGCCATCGAGTTCGGCGAGGTTCTTCTCGTTGGCTCCGGCGACGACGCCCGGATCGGCACACCGCTCGTCGCGGGCGCCAAGGTCAGCGGCCTCGTGAAGTCCCACGGACGCGGCAAAAAGCTGATCGTCTACAAGTTTCGTCGCCGCAAGAACTACCGGCGCAAGAACGGGCACCGACAGTCCTACACCGAGGTCGAGATCACCGGGATCTCCGCCTGACTTAGAAAGGCAGCACCGAAATGGCACACAAAAAAGGCCAGGGCTCGATCAAGAACGGCCGCGACTCCAACGCCCAACGGCGCGGGGTCAAGATCTACGGCGGCCAGGTCGTTCGCGCCGGTAACATCATCGTTCGGCAGGTCGGTTCGACCTTCTGGGCTGGCGAGGGCGTCAGTCGCGGACGCGACTTCACCTTGTTCGCCACGCGCGACGGGGTCGTCCGTTTCCACAAGAGTGGCAGCAAGGCGCAGCGCCGCAGCTACATCTCGGTGGACGCGGTCGCCCAAGAGCTCGAAGCCGCCGCGGAGTAACGCCGCTGCGCACCACTCTCACTGGCCCTCCGACTCCGGTCGTGAGGGCCTTTGACGTTTCGGACTACTCTATACCGTAGGAGTCGCGCGCCCCCCGAAGTCCGCTCAATCGCGGTGACGCAGGTGCCGTCGCCGCCGCTCCTCCCCCTCTGGATATCTCTCATGCGCTTCATCGATCGTGTTCGCATTCAAGTTCGTGCCGGCGACGGCGGCGATGGAGCGGTCGCGTGGCGCCGTGAGGCCCACGTGCCCAAGGGCGGCCCTGCCGGCGGTGACGGTGGTGACGGCGGCGACGTCTGCCTGGTCGTCGACGCCCAGCTCTCGACCTTGCTCGAGCTCAAGTATCGCCAGCACCACGACGCCGAGAGCGGCCGCCCCGGCGGCGGCGCCAGCAAGAACGGCCGCGGCGGCGAGCTGCTCGAGATCCGCGTGCCGCTTGGCACCGCGGTCTACTACGAGGGCGAAGCCACCGCGCACGGGGAGCCCCCGCCGTGGCACGAGGACGCGCCGGACGGGATCACCCTCGAGGCAGACGACGACGACGATGATGGCGACGAGGGCATGCAGAACCTGTGGGTCGTTGGCGATCGGGTCATCGATCACGATCCAAGCGACGACGATGACGACGTCGCGGACAGCGATGACAACACGGAGGCCGGTGACGACGCCCCCGCAGACACTGGGGCCGGGGCCGGGGCCCAACCCGGTGGCCCCACCCTGATCCCCACCATGATGGAGTTTGGCGAGCTCGACGAGCAACGCCTCGAGCTGATCGAGCTTGGCGCCCCGCCCGAGGTCGTCGCCGCGGGCGAGACGATCTCCGGCGGTGCCCAGCGCCGAAACATCCGCCCACGCAAGCGCTCCGGCCGGCGCGACGAGCCCCCCAGCTTCGAGCCTGGCGAGCTGATCTGCGACCTCGATCACGACGGCGAGCGCGTGCTGATCGCCCGCGGCGGCCGTGGCGGGCGCGGCAACGTCCACTTCCGGTCTTCGACCAATCGCTCACCCGATCGCGCCGAGCCAGGCACCGCCGGTCAGGGGATGTGGCTGCGCCTCGAGCTCAAGCTGCTCGCGGACGTCGGCATCGTTGGCTACCCCAACGTCGGCAAGTCCACCTTGATCAGCAGGATCTCGCGCGCGCGCCCGGAGATCGGCGCGTACCCGTTCACAACCCTGACGCCGCAGCTTGGCGTGGTCAGCCTGCCTGGTGATGATCACCGCCACCGCAGCATGGTCGTCGCCGACGTGCCCGGCCTGGTCGACGGGGCCAGCGAGGGTCGTGGACTCGGTCACGAATTTCTGCGCCACCTCGAGCGCACCCGCGTGCTCCTGCACTTGCTCGCCCCCGATCCAACCCCCGGGCGCGAGCTGCTCCGGGATCTCGACGCGCTCGAGGGTGAGCTGCGCCGCTACGGCCCGATGTTCGAAGGCCGCCCGCGCGTGGTCGCGCTCAACAAGATCGACACGGACGAAGGGCGCGAGCTGATCAAGCAAACTCGCAAGGCGCTTCGCAAGCGCAACATCCCGCTGTTTGCGATCAGCGCCGTGACGGGCGAGGGGACCGACGCGCTGCTCGAAGCGCTGTGGCGACGCCTGCAGCTTGGCAACGCTTGACCCTCGAGCTTCGTCGGCGACCGCCAAGCCCAAGCCGTGACACGTCGCGCAGCCTCCATGGCCGGGCCCTTCGGTTCCTTCACCACAATTCGCGCCGCCAAACAGTTGGCCCCAGGCCGGCCTGATCCGGCGCACGACGGCACTGAACGGCCGCTCTCGATCATTGCCTCAATGCTGATCAGGGCCGCTTGGCGGCTGGCGAGGCCCGAGTCGCCCTGATACCGTTGGGGGGTGTCGCGTTCCAGTTGGAACTCTCGTCCGTGGGCATGGCTCGCGGTGTTGACGTTGGCTTTCGTGGTCTCGCTATCGGGCTCGCTCACCTCGGTGAGTCACGCCGCGCCGCCTCCGGCGACCGGTCAAGCGATCCCGCCGGATGATCTTCCGCAGAACCAGCCCACCGCAGAGCCAGAGCCGCCGGCCGAAGACGACGACGCGGCGGATCTGTTTCAGACCACCGAGACCCCCGATGGCGTCGACTCCAGTCGCCGCGAGAGCGAGATCTACGGCGCGCGCATCGACGGCCTGCAGGGCGAGGTCGATGACCTCAAAGAGCGGATCTTTCGCAGCAAGGCGCGGCTGTCGGTGCTCAAAGAGACCGTGCTGCACGGCGTGCTCGCGGGCAGCCGGGTGATCATCGCGCATCGCAACTTGATGGGCTCGCAGTTTCGGCTCACGAAGCTCGCGGTGATCCTCGACGGCGCGCAGATTTACGCGCGCACCGACGACAGCGGCACCCTCGACCAAGAGGACGAGCTGACCGTGCTCGACGGCAACATCGTCCCCGGGCCACACACGATCACCGTCGAGCTCACCTACCAAGGCCAAGGCTTTGGCGTGTTCAGCTACCTCAACGGCTACACCTTCGAGAGCCGCAGCTCGCACAACTTCACCGCCCCCGAGAATGGCTCGGTCCGGCTGCTGAGCTCCGGCTTCGAGAAGGGCAACGTGACCACCGAGATGAAGGATCGGCCCAGCATCGACTGGCAAGAGATCCCCCTCGACGCGTCGGGCAAGCCGCTTCCCCAGGTCCAGCGCAAGCCCAGCAAGTCGCCGAGCAAGTCCAAGTCCAAGTCCAAGTCCAAGCCCGCGACCAAGAAGCCGTCCGAGCCGGCAAGCCCCACGCCCACCGCCAACAAGCCCGCTCAAAAACCCGCCGCTCAAAAGCCCGCCGCGCAAAAGCCTGCCGCTGGCGACTGAGCCCCGCGCAACCCAGCCTGCAATGCAGCACCGCGGCAAACTCCTGCTCTCGCTGGCGACGATCCTGTTCGTCGACGCGGCGACGATCATGGCCCCGGCACCCGCTGTCGCGGCGCCGGGCCGCGACTTCGATCTGGACGTCGCAATCGAGCGCATCGAAGACGTGGAGTCGGTGCTGGTCTCCGCCGAGAACGCCGCCAACCTCGAGCGCGAAGAGACCGAAGAAGAGCTCGCCAAGCGGGTCGTGACAGGCCAGCTCATGCTCGTCGATCGCGACGTGGAGCGGGCCGCGATCGTGTTCTTGGACGTGCTCGAGAACCACCCCGGCAGCCTCGCCGCGAGCCAGGCGCTGTACTTCCTCGGCGAAGCGCTGGCCCTGCTCGAGATGGATCGCTGGGCGATCGAGTGCTTCAACGGCAACCTGATCGACAACAGCGAAGACGGCCGCCGCTATCACCAGCGCAGCATGGCGCGGATGTTCGACCTCGCGGTCCCGCGCCAGGATCAGGGCTTCGCCCGCCGGCCCGGGCTCTCGGCCACCCCCGAGGTCCGCGCGCGGCTCGAGGCGATCGGCATGAACGTCGACATCGCGCCGCCCGAGGGCAAGGTCGACGAGGCCGTGATCACCCGCATCGCCCTCGCCGTCGCCGCGATCGCCCCCGAGCAACGCGAGCTCGAGCTGCGCTACGCCTTCGGTCGCTGGCTATATTTTCGTGGCGATCACGTCGGCGCGATCACAGAGCTCGACAGCCTGTCGCCGTTCAGCGTGCCCATGTCCGGCGGCGGCCTCGGGGCCAAGTGGCGGATCCGTGCCTCGTACTTCGCCGCGACCGCGGCGTTGGCCATGGGCGCGACCGACGAGGCGCTCGGGCGGTTCGAGGCCATGACCGTGGCCACGCCGATCAACGAGCGAGACAAGCGGATCGTCGAACTCGCGTGGCTGGCCCGGGCCCGCATCCACCACGATCTGAACGAGACCGACCTCGCCGTCAAAGCCTACCGGCGCATCTCTCGCGACTCCCCGTTCTTCTCAGAGGCCATGTACGAGACCGCCTGGACCCTGCTGCGCGCCGGCAGCTACGAGCGCGCGCTGCAGGCTCTGGATCTGTTGTTGGTCTACGATCCCGACGGCCCGATCGTCCCCGAGATCAAGCAGCTGCGCGGCAAGGTCAAGATCCAGATGCGCGACTGGCAGGCCGCCGAAGGCGAGTTCTTGGCCCTGCGCCGCGAGTTTGACGAGCTGTCCCAGCGGCTTGGCCGGCAGCTCGAGGCCAAGGCCGACGCCGCCGGGTACTTCTCGGCCGTCGCCGCCGAAGACATGCAGCACTTCTCGCTTGGCGCCGTGATGCCGGTCGAGGCCGTGCCCGTCGCCGACACGCTCCCGCGCGCGGTCCAGACCGTCGCGCTCGCGCAAGAGGTCGGCGAGGTCGAGCAAATGTTGTTCGAGACGCGGGCCCTGCTCGCGCGCATGGAAGAGGCCGTCAAGGCGACCGAGCGCGCCCGGCTGTTCACGGACCTCGGCGCGCACCTGAGCTCGCTCGACTCCGCGGATCTAGAGATCATCGAGCTGCAAGAGAAGCTGCTCGTGCGCGCGCGAACCGGCATCACCGGGGCCGGGATGGCCGACATCGAGGCCCAGCGCCAAGCCCTGCGCAAGCGCGTCGACAACCCGCTTGGCGACGGCAGCAGCCGCGACGACGTGACCGGCGGCCTGCGCGAGCACGCCGAGCAGCTGCACCAGCTCGATCTCACCGTCCAGGCCCTCCGCGCCCAGCTGATCGCAACCGAGCGCTACTACGAAGAGACCCGCAAAGATCAGCGCATCAACCCCGAGGGCTTCCTCAAGCAAGCCGCCGAGCTGCGCGACGAGGTCGCCGGGCTCGAGCTCACCGTCGCCACCTTGGAAGCCGACGTCGAGCGCGTGCAGACGGCCCTGCGGTTCTCGGATCCATGGGCAGAGGCCCAGCGCAACGCCGTCAACGAGTACGCGGCGTTCCTGAACCGTGCGTTCGCAGCCCTGATGAAGGTCCGGTCCGACGCCAGCGCGCAAAAAGTCTGGGACCGCACCGTGTCCCTGCGCGGGCGCGTCAACGAAGGTCGCGAGCGGCTCGACAACGCCGCCGGCCGCCGTCTGCATCGGGCGATCCAGATCCTCCGCGAAGAGCGGGTCAACCTCGATCGCTACAAGGTCGAGCTCGAGGACAAGAAGGGCGAGGCCCGCGTGCTCGTGGGTGAGGTCATGCAGGCCAGCTACCGCGACGTCGTGGGCGAGCTCGCCAACCTCGTGACCCGCTCCGAGGTCGGCCTGCTCGACGTCGCCTGGGCGATCCAAGAGGTCGAGTCCGAGGAGATCCGCCGGCTCGAGACCACCCGTGACCGCGAGACGCGTGAGCTCCAGCGCGTCATCGACGAAGCCCTGGAGGAAGAGTGATGAAGCTCTCCGTCGTCAGCGCGATCAGCCTTGGCTGTCTGTGTTTGGTGTTGGGCACCGAGGTCGCGGCGTCGGGGCCAACCAAGACCTCCGGCGACCAGCTGATCGGGATCCCAGGCGAGCCTGGCTCGGGTGTCGGTCGCGTCGTCGAGGGCGGCGGCGACCCCAACCGCCTGCAAGCGCCGCTGCCTCGGCGGCCCCGCAACGACGACGAAGCCAGGGCGATCGGCGAGCTCGAAGAGATCTTCGAGCGCTTCGAGTCGGCCGCCGTCGCCACCGAAGACACGCTCCGCGACCAGCTGATCATCGAGTTCGAGCAGGGTCAGCAGGAGCTCGACAAGAGCTACGAGCGGGAGCTGCGAGAGCACCGGGCCCAAGCTCGCTCGCTGCGCGCCAAGGCGATCACCCGCTACGAGGACTTCCTCGCGCTGCATCCAAACGACGCCGCGTGGACCCCCGAGATCATGTTCCGGCTCGCGGAGCTGCACTTCGAGTCCTCGCTCGAGCGCTACCAGCGGCAAGAAGACGCGTGGCAAGAGGAGCTCGTCGCGCTCGAGAAGCGCCGCGAGGCCGGCGAGCAGAACCTGCCCGACATGCGGCCGCCGCCCACGGTCGCCTACGAGCGCTCGATCGAGCTGCTCACCCAGGTCGTCGGCGGGTTCCCCAACTACGCGCTCAACGACGCCGCACTGTACCGCATGGGCGTGCTGCTCTACGAGAGCGAAGAGTTCGACGCCAGCCGCCAGGCGTTCTTGGCGTTGTCGTGCGCCAACCGCTACGGGGTCCCCAACGCGGACTTCTCCAATATCGTCTCGACCTCGCAGTTTCGGCTTGGCGACTATCAAAATTGCACGCCGCTGTCGGACAAGAGCACCTTCGTCGCAGAGAGCTGGCTGCGCGTCGGCGAGCTCCACTACGACGTCGAAGAGCTCGATCCAGCGCTCGAGGCCTACACCCAGGCGCTGGGCGAGCGCGGCAGCAGCCTGTTTGCCCAAGCGCTGCTGCGGATCGCGTTCACGACCTACCTCAAGCGCGACTTCGCCGGCTCGATCGCCCGGTTTGACGAGTACATCCTCTACGCGGACTCGCTCAAGGGCACCGACAAGTACGACGACGAAGCGGCCTATCGCGGTGACGTGATCCGCTGGATGGCCAAGACCTACAACGAGGAGGACTGGGACGGCAACGGCCGCCGCGACAAGGTCTACGGGCTCAAGCGGCTCGAGCAAGACTACGCCGAGCGCAAGGACGAACCCCACGTCCCCGAGATCTACGCCGCCTACGCCGACTTGCTCGCCTACGAGACCGAGTTCGAGGGCGCGGTCGAGATCTACGAGCTCGCGCTGTCTCGCTGGCCCCTGGCCGCCGCCGCGCCCGAGATCCAGTCCAAGATCCTCGACGCGTGGAAGGCTCTGCGCGACGATCGAAACATCACGGAAGCTCGCGACAAGCTCGCGACCAACTACCTGCGCGGCACCAACTGGTACTACGCCAACGAGAACGACCCCGACGCGATCGAGCGGGCCTTCAAGCTGGCCGAGGACGCCCTCGTCGCGACCGCCGTCGATCACCAAGCCCGCGCCCAGGCGCTGCGCTCCGATGGCGACACCGCGGCCGCCAAGCTCGAGTACGAGATCGCCGCGCGGGCCTACGCCGCCTACCTCGAGCGATTCCCCAACACGCCCAGCTCCTACGAGTACCGCTACAACTTCGCCGACTCGCTGTACTACTCGGATCAGTTCCTCGACGCGGCCAAGCAGTTTGCGATCGTTCGCGACTCCAACCTCGACAATCGCCTGCAGGCCGACGCCGCGAGCGGCGTGGTCTCGTCGCTCGAGTCCTACGCCGAGGTCCAGATCGCCGCTGGCAAGTACACGCTGCCGGACATGCCCAAGGACACCGACGCGGGCCCCTATGAGCCGCTGACGATCCCGCCGCTGGCCGCCGCATTGCAGTCCGCCTACGACCGCTACGCCGAGCTCAACCCCGACAACGAAGACGTCGCCGAGATCATCTTCAAGTCCGGCGCGATCAGCCAACGCCACAACCGCTTCGTCGACGCCCGCCCACGCTTTCAGCGGGTCATCGATCGCCACTGCGACACCGACGTCTCGATCAACGCGAGCTTGGCGATCATCGACGGCTACTCGCTGCAGGGCCAGCTGACCGAAGAGATCGTCAAGAACATGAAGAACTGCGGCACCGGCGACGCCAAGACCGAGTTCGCCGGCAAGCTGCGCTCGATCGGCAACGCGGTGATCTTCCAAGAGGCCACCTTGCTGTTCGAGGCCGGCGAGTTCGAGGCCGCCGCGGATCGCTACGTCGCGCTCGTCAATCAGGCCCCCGATGATCCCAACGCCGACAACGCGCTCAACAACGCCGCCGTCGCCTACGAGAACATCGGCCGGTTCGAGAGCGCGTCAAACACCTACGAGCGCATCTACACGACCTACAAGCCGTGCAGCGCGCCCAAGCTCAAAGAAGGCGAGAAGTGCAGCGAGTTCGCCGACTACGCGCTGCTGCGGACCGGCTACAACCACTCGCGCTTCTTCGAGTTCGAAGAGGCCGTCGACAAGTACATCGTGCTTGCGACCCACGACGACTACAAAAATAGCGAGTACCGCCTGACCGCGCTGCGCAACGCCGCGAGCTTGCAAGACAGCCTGCAAAGCTACGAGAAGTCGGCCAAGCTCTACTACGAGGTCGCCAAGAAAGCCGAGAGCCCAAGCGAGAAGGCCGAGGCGATCTATCGCGCCGCCGAAGTGCTCGAGAAGGCCGGCAACGACAGCAAGACGATCGCCGCCTACAAGGCGTATCTCAAGGATCACGGCGGCCAGTCCGACCAGGCGGTCCGCGAGGTCGAAGCCCACCTCCGGCTCGGCCAGCTCTACCGCAAGGGCAAGGATCGCAAGTCCGCGACCCGCGAGCTGCAGGCTGCGATCGACTTGTTCGCGGCCCGAGGCCTGCAAAACGGCACCCCCGAGGCGGCAGTCCCGGCCGAGGCTCAGTTCCTGCTCGCGGAGTACGAGCTCGAGGACGTGGTCAAGCTCAAGATCAAGTCGACCAGCAACAAGAAGATCGGCGAAGAGGCCAAGAAGCTGTTCGACGCGCTGGTGAAGGTCGCCGCCGAGTACGACAAGGTGTTGACCTACCGCTCGCTCGACTGGGTCCTCGCCGGCATGTTCCGGCGCGGCTACGCGTTCGAGACCGTCGCGGCCACCGTGATGGACTCACCCGTGCCCAGCCAGCTGCGCAAGGGGTCGGAGGCGTACTACGCCTACAAGATCACGATCCAAGACCAGATGGAGCCGCTCACCCAGAAGGCTGTCCTCCTCTACGAAGAGTGCGTCAAGCGCAGCAAGGAATTCCACATCAACAACGTGTGGACCGCCAGGGCGCTCGAGCGCCTGAACGTCTACAAGGCCGACGAATACCCCTCGCTGCGTGACGCGGCGCTGACCCTGGAGCTGGAGGACCGACGATGAAGCTGACCCCAACCTCGCTCGCGACCAGCTTTGGGCTGACCTTTCGGCTGACCCTTCAGTTGGGGCTGTTCACGCTCGTCGGCGTCGGCGTCGGCGTCGGTGGGTTGGCGGGCTGCAACAAGCAAACCCAAGACACCGACGCCCCCGACGAGCTCGAGCTGCCGCCCGAGAAAAAAGTCGCGGACACGACCACCAAGCCCAAGACCGATCCAGACCCCAACGCGGAGAAGGTCGCCGCCAAGCCGATCGAGACCCCGCCCAAGCCGGTAGTCACCCCCGGCCTCGATCGCGACCCCAACCAAGAGAAGGCCAAGATGAAGCGCTCGCGGCAGACGAGCGCCAAGGCCAAGCTGCTGCTGCGTTCGGGCCAGAGCGACAAGGCGATCGCCGAGGCTCGCAACGCGCTGCGCGACCACGAGCAGAACGTCGAGGCCATGCTCGTGATCGCCGAGGCGTTCTACAGGCAGGGCAAGCACGAGCTCGTGCTGTCGGTGACCGGCTCGATCCTCAATGTCGATCCCAAGGTCCTGGGCCCCGAAGAGAAGTCCCAGGCCTACAACCTGATGGGCTTCGCGTACCTGCAGGCGGGCTCGCGCGGCGAGGCGTTCAAGTCGTTCAAGAACGCGGCCGAGACCGACGACAAGAACAGCTCGGCGTGGAACAACCTCGGCGTCCAGTACATGTGGCGTGGCGAGCCAGTGACCGCGCAGAGCTGCTTCGAGTACGCGGTCTCGCTCGACGCCAAGTTCGCCGAAGCGCAGCTCAACCTGGGCTCGGCGCAGCGGGCCAACGGTCAGATCACCGAGGCCGAAGCCTCGTTTCGCACCGCCTCGAAGCTGCGTCCCGACTGGGCCGAGATCCACTTCAACCTCGGCGTGCTGTACCTCGACGCCGAGCAGATCCCCAAGCACGACGAGACCGCCAAGCTCGACGCCGCGATCAAAGAGTTCGAGACCTACAAAGCGCTGGTCGCCAAGGGCAAGACCTCCGTCGAGCGCAGCAAGCAAAAGCGGGGGCCAACCGACGCCATGGGTAACGAGCTCGTGACGGTTGCCCAGGCCGACCTCTACATCAAGGCCGCCAACAAGGGTCTCGAGAGCGAGGAGCGTCGGCAGGAGCGCGAGGCCAAGCGCAAGCAAAAGCAAGCAGAGGCGCCGACCGAGCCAGAGGCCGAGCCCGCTGGCGCGGAGCCCGAGCCCGCGAACCCGGCGGACCCTGCGAAGCCGGCCGAGCCCGCCAAGCCGGATCCGAGCGAGCCACCCAAGGCGCAGGCCCCAGGTCAAAAGCCCGCTCAGCCGGCCGAGAAGCCCGCTCAACCCGCCGAGAAGCCCGCCCAGCCCGCCGAGAAGCCCGCCCAACCCGCGGAAAAGCCCGCCCAGCCCGCCGAGAAACCCGCCGAGAAGCCGCCCGCGCCCGTCAAACCACAGAATCCGCAGTCACCGCAGCAACCGCAGCCACAAAAACCCAAGGTTCTCAAACCTGGGGGGTGATCTTGGCTGCCAAGGACCGCTTTGATCTGCTGAGGGGCCCACGAGCCGGCGAAAACCTCAGGCCCGAGCTGAAAACAGTGGTCTCGGGAGATCTCTCAGGAATGCCAGGCGTTCGTCGGCCCCGGAAGATGCGAGCCAACCCCCAGCGGATCCGTGGTATGAGCAGCCGGCGCCACAAATTACCTGGCCGTGGGGACGGAGCATTCGCACACGGTACTTTCACTGCAGGGCCTGTCCGATCTAAGATGCGCGCGATCGCTGGCGGCCCAGCACAGATCTCCAGCGCATTGCTCGTTCGCTCTCCAGATGGCCACAATGGCCCCCAGAAACCCGAGAAACGCGATATTCCTCGGGTTGCGTCTCGGGTTTCGTCAGGGCCATGTGCGAGCCCCGTCCCGCCAAAGTTCCCTGAATGTCGCCTGATCGCCACGCCAGTGGGCCACAACGCCCTGAACACCCGTCGGCGATCTGAACACGAGAGCATGGGAGCCGCGCCGTGTTGATACGAAAGCTCGCTTTTTGGGTCTTGGCAGTCGCTGGGGTTTTGTCTACGATGCTGCTTCCTTGCCAGGCACTCGCACAGGATCCGACACCGGAAGGTGGCTCCACTGCCCCCGCATCGGGGTCGGGTTCGAAGAGCTCAGGCACCAAGCGGATCTCTCTCGACGACGAATTCCTCGTCGAGGGCAAGTTGGAGAAGCCGAGCGCCTTTTTCGTGTTCAAGCGATCTGCGCTGGACCACGACTGGGCTCGCCTTGACGCGAAGTTCGCGCCTCTCGTACTCGAGTCCGTTCAAGATCCTTTGTTCTAACACCAGTCAAAAGCGCAGCGTGCGCTGCTGACATTCACCAACTTCTCGTTCAACCACCACCACGCCCCCTCGGGCAACGCAGCACTCGGGCAAGCACAGCCCCTTCAGGAGGACACCGGTCATGGGTGATTTCGCAACGTTCTACGCCAACGGCGGCGTGTTCATGCACGCCATTGCGCTCTGCGCAATTCTCGGCCTCGCCGTCATGGTAGAGCGCTTCATTTTTCTGTTTTTCCGTTTCAACATCAACGGACAGCAGTTTTTCAACCAGATTCAGAAGCTGGTGATGGCGAACAACATTGATCGCGCCATCAAGCTCTGCAACGCCGCCGACAAAGCCGCGCTCGCTCGCGTGGTCAAGGCTGGCCTGACCCGCGCGAACAAGAGCGAGTCCGACATCTCGGCTGCCATCGAAGAGTCGATGCTCGAGGTCGGTCCCGCGATCAACAAGCGCGTTCCAATGATCGCCGCGATCGCCAACATCGCGACGCTCCTCGGTCTGCTCGGCACCATCTTCGGCATGTTGGAGGCGTTCCGCGCCGTTGCCGACGCTCCCGCCGACCAGCGCTCCACCGCTCTGGCACGCGGTATCGGTATCGCCATGAACACCACGGGCTTCGGTCTGATGGTCGCGATTCCGCTGCTCGCCGCTCACATCTTCATCTCCAACTTGGCGAAGAAGATCTCCGACGAGGTCGAGCTCTACTCGGTCAAGCTGGAGAACCTGCTCGCGGCGCGCGTGCGCCACAGCTAGTCAGTCGGGCGTCCAAGTGCTGCGGTCCTGGGCCGCGGGGGCACAACCCTCGCGGCCGCCGACCAAAACCACTGCAATGGGCGTCGTGCTCGCCACTTCTCGAGCCCTGGATAGGGCACTCCTTCGAGGTACACCATGCGCGTAAGGCATAACGAAGAGCTGGAAGTCGAGGAAGCCAATGTGCTTCCCGTCATGAACATCATGTTCCTTCTCATCCCGGCGCTGCTGCTGGCCATGGAAGTCGCGAGCTTGGCGGCAATCGCCGTGTCTCCGCCCAAGTTTGCGGCGGCTCCTTCTCCCAAGAAGGAAGAAGAGAAGAAGGAAGAGAAGCCCTTGAAGTTCAAGGTCTTCATCCTCGACGACGGCTTCCGCGTCACCACTGCGTCCCAGCAAGAGGGCGCCGAGGCTGGCAAAGAGCAAGACAGCACGGGTCCAAGCATCCCGCTCGCCAAGCCGAGCGCCGACGCCACGGACTACGAGCGCTACGACTACGCTGCGCTCGAGGCCAAGGCCAAAGAGCTCAAAGAGATCGCCAAGCACGAGACCGTGGTGACCATCAGCGCGGAGAACAACATCCCAATGGCGGTGTTGATCAACACGATGGACGCCGTTCGCGGGACAGAGTGCAAGTTGCTCACTATCAAGGAAGACGAAGAGATTCCGCCGGAGTGTCTGTTCTTCCAACCCATCGTCGAAGCCGGCGCCGGCTGAGCCTTCCCCTCTCGCCCTCGAACCCACAGGTCAAGGAGTCGTCATGAGCATGACACCCGACGAGCTCTTCAAGCTCAAAAAGGAAATCAAGAAGGCCAAACGCCGCCACAAAAAAGATGATGTGGCGAACCTCGGGCTGACCTCGTTGATGGACATTGTCGCCATCATCGTGGTGTACCTGCTCAAGTCGTATGCCTCTGATCCGATCTTGATTCAGCCGATCTCCGAGCAGAAGATCCCCATGTCCCGCATGGACATGCCCATCAAAGAGGGCATTGCGATCTACATCTCCTCGCGCGAGCTGATCTTCAACGAGGAGCAGGTCGCAACCCTGACCGACGGCGAGCTCGATCCCAACGTGGTGCAGGGTCACGTGATCCGCCCGCTCTTCGAGAAGCTCGAAGAAGAGACCGAGAAGTCCAAGCAGGTGTTCGAGGCCCGCGGCGAGGAGTGGGTTGGCCACGTCATCTTGATTGGTGACGAGGCGCTCAAGTTCTCGACAATCGTGGATCTGATGTACACGGCAGGCCGCCTCGAGTACTCGGAATACTCGTTCTGCATCATCCAGAAGGGCTGAGCACCATTTGCAGCCATCGAGCCCGATAGCGCCTTTTGCGCTGTCGGGCTCGCTCGTTTTTGGCCTTCGCCGCAACATTGGGCGCGCGTTTGATCGATCTACCCACCGGCTGCAACTTCTACGCTGCGCGCTCTGAAACTCATGTGAAGGCTCCGTCGCAAGAGGGACATCGATCCCTTGGCCACAATCTTCTCGCTGCTATGCTCCGCTCATCTTCGCTGCCAGGCGCCCACGCGAAGCCAGTCTCCGAATGCCGCCTGAAAAGCGGGTGAGAAGCCTCGCCCGAGCTGACCACAAACTATCAAATGTCCGCCGCAAAGCGCCCCAAAGTCCTCCGAGTCGCCGTCATCGTCGACGGCGAATCGTGCGAGGAGCTCCACCAGACGGAGCCGGGAGATGTGATCATCGGCCGGGCTTCGGGCTCGTCGCTGAGCATGGGCCCGAGCCTGGACCTCGAGACGGGGGTCGCCGCAGAGGCAGGCCCCCAAGCACAGACGCTGCCCCGCGCGCTCATGGTCATCGGCGCGCTGATGATCGTGGTCATGGGCGGGCTGTTCGCCTACGAGGTCAGCCAGCACGTGAGCGCAGACGCCGTGCTCTCGGGCCCAACCGGCGGCGAGTCAACCGACGACGAGGGCACCGACCTCACCAGCACGATCGCGCTGACGCTGGCGTTCTTGGGCGTGTTCCCCCTGATGACCGGCGTCACGATGCTGCGGGGCCGACGCGGTCGTCGCAAGCGACCGCTGACGGTCTACGACGGCTGGTCGCAGCCCACGGACTACCGCAAGCGCGCGCCGATCTGGCTGGCGATTGGCGCGGTGGTGGCCCTCGGTGGCGGCGGATTGTTCGCCTACGAGGTCAACCAGCGCGCTCCCTCTGAAGCCAACGCCGACGTCAAGCGCGGCGACATGCAGGCGTTCAAGGCGGAGGAGCAAGGTGGCACGGGCGGCTTGGGCCTGATCATTGGGTTGCTGGGTCTGGTGCCCCTGGTGATCGGCACGATGGGCCTCAACGAAGCGCCGATCAAGCCACGCAAGCGCCCCCCCAAGGGCGGCCACGCTCCCCGTGAGCACACGCTGTTCGAGTGGGTCCCCAACGAGGGCGTCTACTACATCAACATTCCGCCCGAGACCCGCGGCAAGATCGCGCTGGGCTCCAACAAGGCCAGCGTCGACCAGCTCCGCAAGCGCTTTGGCGCGGGCGCGGGCGCCAACGAGACCCTGCGGGTCAAGCTTGGGACCAAGACCAAGGGCAAGCTGCTCATCGGTCAGACCAAGATCCTGTTTCAGACCGCCAGGCCCGCGAGCGCAGCTGCGACGCCCGTGTTCCCGGTCGAGTACGTCGATCCGCTCACGCACCTGCGCCCCTCCAGCCTCGACGCGGCCTCGTTTGGTGCCGCCGCGGGGGTCGCCGTGCTGCTCAGCGTGTGGTTCGTGTACTTCGCGGACCGCACCCCTGCCCCGCCGGCGGAGCGCTTCGTGCGAGAGATGGGCATGCCCGCCTCCTTCTACGAAGAGAAGGAAGAAGAGCCCGAAGAGACCGAAGAAAAAGACGCGCTCGTCCAAGAAGACAAGAAGGAAGAGAAAGAAAAAGAAGAGAAGGAAGAAGTAGAGGACAAGCTCGAGAAGCCCGAGAACGTGTCCGAGGCCGCGTTCCAAGAGGCGCGTGGCGTGGGTGTGGCCCGCGTGCTCGGCACCTACGGCGGCCCCGGCGAGGGCACCGTGCTCGACGTGATCGAAGGCACCGAGAACAACCTCGGCGATCTGTTCGCGCAGGGCATGTCAAACACAGAGGAGTACCGCGGCGGCGAGATCGGTGACTTCGTCGCGGGCGGCGGCGGCATCACGTCAACCGGCACGGTGGCCAAGAACGCCGGCATGCAGACCGGTGACGGCCCGGCCGAGGTCGGCGCGACCGACAAGAAAGAGCGCAAGGTCTCGGCCAAGAGCAGCACCGACGACGTGGTCGGCGACGTCGACAAGAAGTCGGTTTCGGCAACCATCCGCCGACGCATGCCGGGCCTCGAGGCTTGCTACGAGAAGGCGCTGCGCTCCAACCAGAGCCTCAAGGGCAAGATGACCTACACGATCACGATCAACCCGACCGGGCGCGTGACCGACGTGGACATCGAAGACGACACCGTCGGCGACGCCTCCGTCCGCTCTTGCACCATCGCCAAGATCAAGAGCTGGCGGTTCTTGTCCGAGGGCGCCGAAGAGTCATCGGAAGTGACCTTCTCCGTCGCGTTCACGGGCTAGCTACCTCCAGGTCTGCCCTGTAGTTGATTTGCTCGGCAACGCCGGGCAAGCTGGTTCGAGGGCTCGCGGTTTTCGCGGGGCCTAGAAAATCAACTGGCCGCAAAGGATCCGCTGGCGCCGGCCATCTACCCCTGGAGGACCTCATGACCGACCGCCAAATCTCTCGTAATCACCGCTCGCGGGCCCGGCTCGTGCCGATTGCGTCGCTGGTCGTCATCGTTGGGTTGACCGTTGGCCTGGGTCTTGGGGGCACCGTTTGGGGCGCTCCCCCGGCGGATCCAGCGGATCCAGCAGATTCAGCGGCGCCCGCGACTGCAGAGTCCACACCACAGAGCGACGCCAGCGCAGAATTCGACGCGATCATGGACGCGGATCCCACGTCGACCCCCGCCGCGGTCGATCCCGGAGCCAGCGACCTGCCGCCCGCGCAAGAGCTTCCGCAAGTCTCCGTTCCAGGAGCCAGCTCGCTCCGCGGCCAGATGGAGTCGGGCATGTCGGATCTCGGTGAGCTCGCGGTCGAGGCCCGCAACGACGCCGACCTCGTTCGCGCGACCTGTGTGCTCGACAAGCAAGATCGCGCCAACGACGTGATGGATCTCGGCACCAGCGAGCTGCTGGTCATTCGTGACCCAGGCGCGAGTGAGCAGGCCAGGGGCTTCGCGCTCGAGAAGCTCGAGGCCGCGGCAAATCGCATTGATCTACTCGTCGAAGAAGCCAAGGCCTGCTCAGGTCAGCAGGGCCCGGAGGACGAAACCGACATCGTGCGCAACGACTCCGACGAGCCCCGAACGATCCCCATGTGGGATCCCAGCTTGGGTCTTGGTAACAACCCAGTGCCACCCCCCATGGATGGCGGCTGGCCGCCGGTAGCGAGTCCGATCGAATGATCCAGCTCGCAGCCGGCCCACGCTCCGCCCGCACGCGGGCCACGAAGCCGGCCCCGCGACTGATCAAATGATCGGAGTGGCCAGCTCGGCCACCATCTAACCCTTGAACTGCAGGTCTACATCACCGCGAGGACGCCTCGAGCTCTTGCTCGTGTTCGTGCTGTCGCTGTTGGTGCTGGGACTGGCGCCGCGCTTGGCGTTGGCTTCGACGCCGGGCGGCCCAAGCATGGCGCCCGGCAACCCAGCAACGCAGGTGCCCAGGGTCGCGGACGGGCCGGGGCTCAAGACCGGCAAGAACTCCACCTTTCACGGTGGCGCGGCCCTGTCGATCGGCTTCGACTCGAACGTGTTCTCGGAGGTCCGCGCGCGTCGGCCCCAGCGGGCCGCCTACGCGCTGCCCTCGGTGTGGCTGACGATCGAGAACCGTCCGCTGCGCGCTGGCCTGCTCGACACGCCAGCCAAGAGCACCGGGCGCAAGGTCGACTATCACCTCGGGTTGCTGGCCGGCTGGCGCCTGTACTTGACCGGTCGCCCCACGGTTTGGCAGGCCAGCAAGCTCAACATCGCCGCCACCGCCAGGGTCACGTTCGCGCCGGGGCGACGGTTCTCGTTCGCGATCGAGGACGACTTCAACCGCATCGGCGAGCCGACCAACTTCGAAGCTGGGCGCTCGTACAACTTCAACCGCTTCGACAACTCGGCGGCGCTGCGCTTCTTGATCCGTCCCAGCGGCGGGCGGCTGAGCCTCAACGTCGCGTACCGCAACGAGATCCTGTACTTCGAGAGCGGCAGCATCAGCACGGCGGATCGCATCGTCAACGGCGCCGAGACCGAGACCAAGTACCGGTTTCGGGATCGCAGCGCCTTCGCCGTTCGCTACGCGTACCACTACACCTACTACCTGTGCTGCGTGGACACGGGGATCGGCCGCAACGAAGACTCGCACGCGCACCGCTTGCTCGGCGGCTACGTCGGCCAGCTCGGCAAGAAGGTCGTGCTCGACGTGTTCGGCGGCTGGGGCTGGGGCCTGTACAAGCAAGACACCTCGGGGCCCAACCACAAGAATTTCATCGGCTACGCGGCGCTCGGGGTGTTCCCTTCGCCCAAGACCCAGATCGGGCTGCGCGTGGGTCGCGACTTTCACGACTCGGTGTTCGGCAACTACTTCACCGACGTCGGCGGATCATTGGTGGCCAGCCATGTGTTCCCGTGGAAGATGGGCCTCGACGCGGGGCTTGGCATCTATGCGCGTCGCTACGCGGGGCTGCCGATCCCCGGCGTGGATACCCAGCAGATCACCGGCTACACGGCCGCCGACGGGTTCGTGCGACGCGACACGCTGATCTCCTTCAACCTCCAGCTCGAGCAGCCGATCGGCAAGTACCTGGTGGCTGGGCTTCGCTACGCGGTCGCGGCGGATCTGACCGACTTCGTGGTTGACTACGCCGACGGGTACTCGAACCCGGGCCGCTTCACTCGCAACCTGCTGATGGGCTTCATCGCCGTGAGGTACTGACGTGCGCGGCGTCGCCGGGTTGGTCGGGCTGATCTCGCTGGTGTTCGCGGTGCTGACCGCCGGCTGCTTCGAGCCGGATCACAGCCTGATCCCGCCCGCGCAGCCGGTTGAGGTGACCTCGGGGCTGACCGCTGGCGACGTGTTCGAGGTTCGGGTGTTCGGTGAAGAGGACATCGGCGGGACCTTTCAAGTGCAAGGAGACGGGACGATCGACTTTCCGCTGATCGGCCGGGTCGACGTGACCGACAAGACGCAGGCCGCCCTCGCCGCGCTGCTCGAGCAGCAGCTGGGCGACGGCTACCTTCGCAGCCCGCATGTCACGGTGATCCTGACCTCGCGGGAAAACCTCGAGGTCAGCGTGCTCGGGCAGGTCTCGAAGCCCGGCACGTTTCCCTATGCAGAGAAGTTGACGCTGGTCCAGGCGATCTCGGAGGCCGGGGGGCTCAACGAGCTCGCGCATGCGCGGCGGGTGAAGCTGACGCGCAAGGGGCCGACCGGCGTGGGGACCTACGAGGTCTCGGTCAAGGCGATCACGGATGGCCGTGAGCCGGATCTGCTGCTGCAGCCGGGCGACATCATCTTCGTGCCCCTGGCCCCGATCTAGTCATTACCCCCACATGGACCTTGGCACTTCGCAGGTCACTCGCTTCGCTCGCTCCCGATGAGCAGGCTGTTCGCATCCGCATGTGTGGCCCCCTAGAGAGGCGAACCGCTAAATCCCACGCACCAGTGCACGCCTGGGGCCGTCCCTGCCGTTGTCGACTCGGCGCTCGCAGTATCCCGATACAGCTTCGGCCTCGCTCCTAGTCAGGAACGGCCCCAGACGCACCCTGGCACGCGCGATTTAGCGGTTCGCCTCTCTAGAAGGGGGCTCGCGTGGCTTCGCCGACTGCTTTCGGCGAAGGGCCAAGATCCTGCCCCCACATGGACCTTGGCACTTCGCAGGTCACTCGCATCTGCATGTGAGGCCCCTGGAAGGGGGCTCGGGTGGCTTCGCCGACTGCTGCGGGTCAAAGGCCCTGCGTGTTTGGCGTTTTTTTCGTCGGTGGGCGGGTTCGGATACACTGCTGGGTGGATGACGGATCCGAACATCGTCCTGGGGATCGACCTGGGCACGACGAATTCGGCCTGTGCGGTCGTGCAAGACGGGCGGGCTTCGGTGGTTCGTCGCGGCGAAGATCGCATCGTTCCGTCGGTGATCGCGGCGCTCTCGAACGGGGAGATCGTCGTGGGCAGCGAGGCGAAGCTGCAGAGGGCGATCGATCCGGCCCAGGTCGTGTACAGCGCCAAGCGTTTGATCGGCCGGCGGTTCTCGTCGCCCGAGGTCCAGCGAATGATGCGGTCGATGCCGTATCGGATCGTCGAGGGCAACAACGAGTCGGTGATGATCGAGGTCGGCAGCCGGCGCTTGAGCGTGGTCGAGATCTCGTCGTTGATCCTCAAGTACCTGCGGCAGATGGCCGAAGAGGCGCTTGGGCGGCGGGTCAAGAAGGCCGTGATCGCGGTCCCGGCCAACTTCACGGACTCGCAGCGCAGCGCGACGCGGATCGCCGCGCGGCTGGCTGGGCTCGACGTGATCCGGGTGATCAACGAGCCCACCGCGGCGGCCCTGGCCTATGGCTACATCGAGGACATGGATCGCCGGATCGCGGTCTATGACTTTGGCGGCGGGACCTTCGACGTCACGCTGCTGCAGATCACCCGTAACGTGTTCGAGGTGCTGTCGACCTCGGGCGAGATGTTCCTGGGTGGCGACGACGTCGACGCGGTGATCCTCGAGCGCATGGCCGCGGTCTACATGCAGCAGCATGGGGTCGATCTGCGCGGGGATCCGCGGGCGATGGAGCAGCTGCGAGCGGTCGCCGAGCAGGTCAAGATTCAGCTGTCCGAGACCTCGCACTCGTCCATTCGCGTGCCCAACGTGCCGCCGGGCAGCAACCGCGACCTCGAATTCTCGCTGTCAGAAGCGGAGCTGCGCAACATCGCGGGCACGATCGTCCGACGCACGATCCCCGTGTGTGAAGACGCGATGCGGGTCGCGGGTGTGGGCGCGTCGCAGATCGACGAGATCGTGCTGGTTGGCGGCACCACCCGCCTGCCGATCGTCCGCGAGGTCATCCAAGAGATCTTCGGCAAGCCACCGCAGACATCGATCAACCCGATGAGCGTCGTGGCCGTTGGCGCGGCGATCCAGGGCGCGGCCCTGCTCGGCTCGTTGGTGCCGATGGCCAGCGGCGGGGTCTCGATGCCGAGCATGGCCCAGAGCGCCGTGCTGCTCGACGTGACCCCGCGCAGCCTCGGGGTCGGCACGATCGGCGGCAACGTCGACTTCATCATCGAGCGCAACTCCGTGATCCCCGTCGAGCAGACGCGCGTGTTCACGACCACGACCGACAACCAACGCTACGTCCGCATCCAGGTGTGCCAGGGCGAGAGCTCCAGCTTCGACGGCAACACCAAGCTGGGCGAGATCCTGCTGACCGGCCTGCGCGAGGCGCCGCGCGGGTCGGTGAGCATCGCCGTGACCTTCGAGATCAACACCGACGGCTTGCTCGAGGTCCGCGCGCTGGATCAGGACACCGGGCAAGAGCAGGTCGCGACGATGCGGGTGCTTGGTGGGCTCCCGCAAGATGAGGTCGAGGCGATCATGGCCCGGGCGCAGGAGCTGCGCGGACCCGGCGACGGCTCCGTGGCCCGCCGAGGTGGTGGCGTTTAGATCGCCCCGCCACATGCAGGGCCCAAACAGGATATGCTCCGGCAATGTCGAAGTCCGGCATGGGAGAGCTGGTCTCTGAGGTCGCGCGCCTCAGCAACGAGATCGAGCGGCTGAGCTACTACGAGTTTCTCGGGGTCACGCCAAAGGCTGACTACATCGGGATCCGTGACGCGTTCTACACCCGCGCGCAGCTGTTCCACCCGGATCGCTTCGTGTCGATGGAGGGCGAGACCGTCAAGCGGGCGGTCTACACGGTCTACAAGCGCATGACCGAGGCCTACCAAGTGCTCAGCGATCCCGAGCTGCGCTCGGCCTACGATCAAGGGTTGCCTTCGGGGGCGGTGCGGCTGGCGGCGGAGTCCCGATCCCGGCGGCTCGACGCTGACGAGCGCCAGGTCTCGAACCCGTTCGCGCGGATCTACCTGCGCGCGGGTCGGCGCAAGTACGAGGCCGGTGATCTCAACGGCGCGTGGATCGACTGCGAGCTCGGGCTGTCCCTGGAAGAGACCCCGCCGCTGCGCAACCTGCATGTCGCGGTCGTCAAAGCGCTAGCCGGTCGGTAAGCTGCGCCGGTGCAGGACACGGTCGCCAGCGTTCGTCGAGCCGAGGTTGAGCGGAGCACCCGTGAGACGCAGATCCGCGTGGCGCTGGCGCTGCCCGGGGACGCCCCCGCGCCGCCCAAGATCTCCACACCGGTGCCGTTCTTGTCGCACATGCTCGAGGCCCTGGCCCGACACGGCGCGATGGGACTCGAGGTCGACGCCACCGGCGACGTCGAGATCGACGATCACCACACCGTCGAGGACGTGGGCTTGGTGCTTGGCCAAGCGCTGGATCAGGCGCTCGGGGATCGGACTGGGATCTACCGCTACGGGCACTTCTCGCTGGCGATGGACGAGACCCTGGTCGACGTGGCGCTGGATCTTGGCGGTCGCCCCTACCTCGTCTTCGATCTGCCGGCGATCTCCGGCAAGTGGATCGGGCGCTTCGACTGCGAGCTGGTCCGCGAGTTCTTTCAGGCGCTCGCCGTGCAGGCGCGGATGAACCTGCACGTGCACCTGCGCGCTGGCGGCAACGCCCACCATGTGGTCGAGGCCTCTTTCAAAGGTCTCGCTCGCGCCCTGCGAATGGCCTGCGCTCGAGATCCAGCCGCGGCCGGCGTCGTCCCCTCGACCAAGGGCGTGATCTAGTCACGCCACAGAGCAAGCAGCGACCCCAAAAGTACTGTGGGTCTATGACACAGTCCCCTTCGAAGGGGCCACACATGCCGCCGCGAACAAGCGGCCCCAAAAGTGCCAAAGCGCCTGTGGGTCAATGAAACAGCCCCCTTCGAGGGGGCCACACATGCCGCCGCGAACAAACGGCCCCTTGGGAGCGAGCGAAGCGAGTGACCGCGAAGTGCCAAAGCGCCTGTGCGGGTCAATGAAACAGCCCCCTTCGAGGGGGCCACACATGCCGCCGCGAACAAACGGCCCCTTGGGAGCGAGCGAAGCGAGTGACCGCGAAGTGCCAAAGCGCCTGTGCGGGTCAATGAAACAGCCCCCTTCGAGGGGGCCACACATGCCGCCGCGAACAAACGGCCTCTTGGGAGCGAGCGAAGCGAGTGACCGCGAAGTGCCAAAGCGGCTGTGGGGGTCTAAAGAAGTGCCAAAGCGGCTGTGGGGGTCTAAACTAAAACCGAATTCCGACGCCGCCGGGACCGACTTGCAGGTGTTTCACCGCCGCCTCGACCTTGGCCTGCTTGCGCGGGTTCTTGGCCGTGCTGAGCAAGATCGCCACGCCAAGGGTCACCAGGGCGCCACCCGCAAGCCCCAGGCCGACGCCGTACCACTTGGTGTTGAACACGTGCCGGCAGTCACCCTCGAGGTCGACGTCCGGCCCTTCGCACGCGCCCCCGAGCCTGAACGGCCGGTAGTCGAGGTAGGTCAGCGCCAAGCCACCGCCGACGGCCGCGATGCCGACCCCGAGCGAGGCGAACCCCCAGGGTCGCTTGGGCAGGCGGTTCGGGACCTTCTCGAGCTCGTAGCTGAGGCTCTCGCGGGCCCCCTCGACGAAGGTGCGCTTTTCTTGGACGGAGATGTATCCGTCCTTGCTGACGCGGATCACGTGGTCGCCGGGGATCAGGGGCTTGTCGACGGGCGTGGTGCCGAACACCTCGCCATCGAGGGTGACCTCGGCGCCGTCGGGATCCGAGGTGATGTTGACCGCCGCCGGACCGCTGGCGAGCGCGTCGAGCTTGGTGCGCAAGGTCGCGGCTTGGGTCTGCATCAGACCGCCTACGTCGACGACACCACAGATCTCGCAGCCCTCGCTGGTCGAGACGATCTTGGTCCCGTCGCTGCCGTCGAACAGCTCGACGCGGACGCTGTAGTCGCGATCGACGACCTGAACGGTGGCGCGCACGATATGCGTCGAGCCCGTCTGCCCCGCGATCTTCTTCATGCACCCGGGCTTGTCGCAGTCACCACCGCCGACCGCCGCCGTGACTTGGTCGGGGGTGACGATCTCGAAGCTTCCGCGCTGCAGGCCCTCGACCAGCTGGGCCGTGAGATTGTCGCGGTCGGCGTCGGGCAGATCACCATCGACGACGAGCGGCAGGATCGCCGTCTTGGCAGCGACGTCCGTCGAGGTCGCCGAACTCCCGGCCGAGCCGTCAGGTGGCGCGGCGAAGGCGACCGGGGCTTGGGCGAGCCCGAGGGCGAGAGCCGTGGCTGTCGCACAAACGGCGACCATGGATCGGGAACGACCCGCGGGAGAGGCCATGCGCCAGGCTAGCATACCTTAGACCCCCACCTTATAGACCCCCACATAGACTTTAGACTGCGCCGACTGCAGCCGCTTCGCGTCTGGTCGCTTCGCTCCTCGGGGCCGTTTGTGCGCGGTCGTATGTGTGGCCCCCTAGAAGGGGGCTCGGGTGGCTTCGGCGGACGTGTACGGGTGCTTTGGCGGACGTGTACGGGTGCTTTGGCGGACGTGTACGGGTGCCTTGGCGGACCTGTACGGGTGCTTTGGCGGACCTGTACGGGTGCTTTGGCGGACCTGTACGGGTGCTTTGGCGGACCTGTACGGGTGCCTTGGCGGACGTGTACGGGTGCTTTGGCGGACCTGTACGGGTGCCTTGGCGGACGTGTACGGGTGCTTTGGCGGACCTGTACGGGTGCCTTGGCGGACGTGTACGGGTGCTTTGGCGGACCTGTACGGGTGCCTTGGCGGACGTGTACGGGTGCTTTGGCGGACCTGTACGGGTGCCTTGGCGGACGTGTACGGGTGCTTTGGCGGACCTGTACGGGTGCCTTGGCGGACGTGTACGGGTGCTTTGGCGGACCTGTACGGGTGCCTTGGCGGACGTGTACGGGTGCTTTGGCGGACCTGTACGGGTGCCTTGGCGGACGTGTACGGGTGCTTTGGCGGACCTGTACGGGTGCCTTGGCGGACGTGTACGGGTGCTTTGGCGGACCTGTACGGGTGCCTTGGCGGACGTGTACGGGTGCCTTGGCGGACCTGTACGGGTGCTTTGGCGGACTTTACGGGTGCTTTGGCGGACCTGTACGGGTGCTTTGGCGGACTTTACGGGTGCTTTGGCGGACCTTACGGGTGCTTTGGCGGACTTTACGGGTGCTTTGGCGGACTTTACGGGTGCTTTGGCGGACTTTACGGGTGCTTGGCGGACCTGTACGGGGCTTCGGCGGACCTGTACGGTGCTTCGCTGACGGCAGCCGCTTTGCTCCTCGGCACGTGTGGGCCCCCCACTAGGACT
The DNA here is from genome assembly GCF_000737335.2 of Enhygromyxa salina. GTDB lineage: Bacteria > Myxococcota_A > Polyangia > Nannocystales > Nannocystaceae > Plesiocystis > Plesiocystis salina_C. The sequence goes on from NZ_JMCC02000089.1 coordinate 59,681, forward strand.
AGAAGGGAGCTCGGGAGCGTTCAATTGTTAGTCCTGAACGGTTCCGTCGCCCTTGGCTCCGCCGCGGATGTACTTGTCTACGGCGGCCTCATGCTCTTGGACGCTCTTGGAGAATTGGTGGGTGCCGTCGTTGCGGGCCACGAAGTAGAGGTAGCGGGTCTTCTCGGGGGCGAGCACGGCCTCGAGCGCGTCTCGGCCGGGGTTGGAGATCGGGCCGGGCGGAAGGCCCTCGTGGGTGTACGTGTTGTACGCGTTGTCGGGATCGCGCAGGTGGATGCGGCGAATCCGACCCTCGAATTGCTGGCAGGCCTCGGACTTGCGCTCGGGGACGGTGCAGCCGTAGATGATCGTGGGGTCGGTCTGCAGCAGCTTGGGCTTGAACGAGGTGAACTTCAGGCGGTTGATGAACACGCTGGCGATCCGCGGGCGCTCGGCTGCCTGGCCTGTCTCTTTTTCGATCAGTGAGGCCATGGTCACGATCTGGTGATCCCCCCACCCCAGGTCGTCGGACAGCTCGCGGGCGCCCTCTCCGTGGGCTCGCCGAACCTCGTTGAAGACCTCGTGGTGGCGCTTGATCATGCGCTCGACGATCTGGGTCGCCGTGGCCTCGGTCGAAAATTTGTAAGTGTCCGGGAACAGGTAGCCCTCGGCGCTCGCGGCTGGGACCTCGAGCCTGGCCAGCAGCTCGGGGTCGCGCATGGCGGCGATCAATTCGGCCTCGCTGCCCCCAAGGCCCGCCTCGGCGAAGATCTGCGCGATCTGCAGGCTCTGCTTGCCCTCGGGGATCGTCACCCGCCGCTCCTGCACGCCCTGCCGACGCATGAGCTCGTCGAGGATCTGGGTCGGGGTCATGTCACCGCGGAATTCATGCTTGCCCGCGGTGACCTTGGCGGCGGCGCCCCGGTGCAGGACGAACAGCTTGAAGGCCTGGGTCTCGTCGGGGGCGATGACCTCGTGCTCGGCGAGCAGCTCGAGCACCCGCGGAAAGCTGGCGCCGGCTGGGATCGTGAGGGTGATCGGCTCGCTCGAGCCCAGGCCCGGCCGCTCGGGGTAGCTGGTCAACCGCTTCCAGCCAGCGTGCGCGCTGAACACGGCCAGCGCCAACAAGGTGACGATGATCCCCAACGCCCACCGCTGCGGCCGGCGAGACTTGCGGGGCAAATACCAAGGATGCGGTTTGCGAGCGGCTGGCTTCACCGTGCGAGCTCCCGGTTCTCGGGACGGGCGTCGAGCCAACCTTGCAAGATGAACTGCGCCGCGACGGCGTCGATACTGCGCTTGCGTTTGGCCCGGGACACGTCGGCTTCGATCATCGTGCGCTCGGCCGCGGAGGTCGAGTAGCGCTCGTCCCACGTCTCGAGACCCAGCCCCAGGCCCTGCTCGGCGATCGTGGCGGCCAAGACCGTGATGAAGCGACGGACCAGACGCGCGCGGTGACCCTCGCTGCCGTCGAGCTCGAGCGGGAGGCCGACGACGATGACCTCGGCCTCGAGCTCGCGGGCGCGCGCGCACACGGTGGCGGCGTCGGCCGTGTGACCGGCCCGCCGCAGGACCTCGCGGGCGTGGGCCATCGCGCCGCCGCTGTCGCTGACGGCGACGCCAATGGTCTTGGATCCTACGTCGAGGGCGAGCGCGCGCATGGATGTGTGTTCGAAGGCCTGCTCAGTCTTTCTTGCGTCGCTTGCGACGACCCGACGACTGCTTGCTGTCTTTTTGGATCTTGAGCGAGGCGACGACCTCTGCGGTGCTGGCTGCGATCACTTCGTCGTCTGTTGGCGTGGGGGCTGCTGCGGCTTGGGCCTGCATCTGGGCGATCGCAGCCGCGGCCGCGGCCCGTTCACCGGCGCTCACGCCCTTGCCCAGACCATCGCTGGCGCGGGTGCCCAGGCTCTGGGCCTTGAGCTTGGCGACGGCCGCCTTGGCTGCAGCGTCGAGCCGCTGCATCTGCCCGTCCGAGCGACCCGCGACGGTCGAGCGCTCGCGCCGACGCGACGCCTTGGTCAAGGTGCTCTCGTACTCGGCGCCCTCTTCGGCGCGACGCTTGTCCTCTTCGGACAGGCGCATCTGCAGGACCTGATCGAGCACGGTCTGCGCGATGCTCTCCCACATGTCGCGGAACAGCTGGAACCCCTCGATCTTGTAGGCGTTCTTGGGGTTCTTGTTGGCGTAGCCAAGCAGGCCAATGCCGGCGCGCAGCTGCTCGATGTCCTTGAGGTGGCCGATCCACTGCTCGTCGATCTCGCGCAGGTACACCCGGCGGACCTGATACAAGAACACGTACAGGCCAAACTCTTGCTCGCGGGCGAGCAGCGAGGCCTCGATCCGCTCCCAACAGGTGTCAACGAGCTGGTCGATGTCGTCCTGCACGGTCGACAGGTCAACCTCGACATAGAACCGACTGCGCAGCTGGTCCTCGAGGGCCTCGAGCTCCCACTCGTCGGGGTGCACGTCCTCCGGGCACTGCTCCATCACGGCCTTCTCGATGTGCTCGTAGCAAAGGTCGTGGATCCGCTCGCGCTGCTGGATCAGCGAGGCCGCGACGACATCGAGCGCGCGCGCGATCACTTTGTCGCGATCCATGCGCACGTCGTCGACGTTCACCAGCGAGCCGTAGTGCCGGTAGATGTCGTGGGTCAGCTCGTGGGGCACGATCCCGTCGGGCGGGAACGGGTTCTCGACCTCGGGGTCGAGCCCGGCCTTGACGAGCTGCTCGCGGCAGTGACGATCGATGATCGCCACGGTTCGCTCGCGCATGGACTCTGCGAGCGAGGGGATCGTGTGCGGGCCCGAGGTCTCGGGCGGCGGCGGGAGCTTGCGCTTTTGCTCCTTGCGGGCCTCGTCGTCCAAGATCTCGGGCTGGTAGCGGCCCTCGAGGATCTGCCGGCGCAGGGCGTAGATCGCCTTGCGCTGCTCGTTCATCACGTTGTCGTACTCGAACAGGTTCTTGCGGGTGTCGAAGTGCATGGCTTCGACCTTGGTCTGGGCATTCTCGATCGCCTTGTTGACCATCGGTGCCTCGATCGGCACGTCCTCTTCCATGCCCAGCCGCTCCATCAGGCCGCTGATGCGATCGGCCCCGAAGATGCGCATGAGGTCGTCCTCGAGCGACAAGAAGAAGCGCGAGGCCCCGGGGTCACCCTGGCGACCGGCGCGACCACGCAGCTGGTTGTCGATCCGGCGGCTCTCGTGCCGCTCGGTCCCCAAGATGAACAGGCCGCCGAGCGAGAGCACTTCTTGCTTCTCGGCCTCGCACTGCTCTTTGAGCCCGGCGTGCAGCTTGGCGAACGCCTCGGGGTCTTTGTCCGGGTCGTAGTGGGCCTTGGCCATCAGCTCGGAGTTGCCACCCAAGATGATGTCGGTGCCGCGCCCGGCCATGTTGGTTGCGACCGTGATCGCGTGTTTGCGACCCGCCTGGGCCACGATGTAGGCCTCGCGCTCGTGGTTCTTGGCGTTGAGCACCGAGTGCGGGACGCCAGAGCGCTCGAGCAATTGGTGGATGACCTGCGACTTCTCGACGCTGGTCGTGCCAACCAACACGGGCTGGCCGCGCTCGTGACACTCGCGGATCTGCTTGACCGCGGCCATGAACTTGCCGCGCTCGCTCTTGTAGACGACATCGTCCATGTCGTCGCGGATGATCTTGCGGTTGGTTGGGACCACCAACACTTCGAGGTTGTAGATCTTGTGGAACTCTTCGGCCTCGGTGTCCGCCGTGCCCGTCATCCCGGCGAGCTTGTCGTACATGCGAAAGTAGTTCTGATAGGTGATCGTCGCGAGGGTCTGCGACTCCGGCTGGATCGGGACGTTCTCCTTGGCTTCGATCGCCTGGTGCAGGCCGTCGCTCCACCGCCGGCCCTCCATCTTGCGGCCGGTGAACTCGTCGACGATCACGACCTCGCCCTTCTCGACGAGGTAGTTGACGTCGCGCTTGTAGAGCACGTGCGCGCGCAGGCCCTGGTCGACGTGGTGCTTGAGCTCGGTGTTTTCTTTGGCGTAGAGGTTGGAGCAGCCCAGCAGCTTCTCGATGCGATCGACGCCAGCGTCGGTCAGCTGCGCGCTGCTGGCCTTCTCGTCGACCACGTAGTCTAGATCCTTGCGCAGCTGCGGGACCGCCCGATCCACGGTCTTGTAGAGCTCCGCTGGCTTGGCGCTCTCACCCGAGATGATCAGCGGCGTGCGGGCCTCGTCGATCAGGATCGAGTCGACCTCGTCGACGATCGCGTAGTTCAGCTCGCGCTGAACGTACTTCTCGATCGTCTCCTTCATGTTGTCGCGCAGGTAGTCGAACCCGAACTCGTTGTTGGTCCCGTAGGTGATGTCGCAGCGGTAGGCTTTTTGGCGCTCGTGGTGGAACAGGCCGTGGACGATCGCGCCGACCGAGAGGCCCAGGTAGTTGTAGATCTGCCCCATCCACTCTGCGTCGCGCGACGCGAGGTAGTCGTTGACGGTGATCAGGTGGGCGCCGCGGCCAGACAGCGCGTTGAGGTACAGCGCCGCGGTCGCCGTGAGGGTCTTGCCCTCACCGGTCCGCATCTCGAGCACCATGCCGCGGTGCATCGCGATCGCGCCGATCATCTGCACGTCGTAGTGGCGCATGCCGAGCGTGCGCGTCGCCGCTTCACGGACGGTCGCGTAGGCTTCGGGGAGCAGGTCGTCGAGCGACTCGCCGTTTTCGATGCGCTGCTTGAACTCGGCGGTCTTGGCTTTGAGCTCGTCGTCGCGCAGCGGTTGCAGGGTCTTTTCCAGCGAGCCGATCTTGTCGACGAGAGGCTGGATCTTCTTGACCTGTCGCTGGTGCTTGGTGCCAAAGACCTTCTTGAGGACGCGTTGGAGCATGGTAGGGGCGCCAGGGTATGTGGGGGTGCACGCGCTGTCTACGCGCGTCGCCGCCAAGCGACCGTTCGAGTCGCGGGCGCACCTTCGCGTATGCTCAGCGGGCAGACAATGGCGGAACTGCGCAAGGCTACCCCTCATATTCCGGGATCTGACCAGCCGCGCTGGGCCGCCGCGCTGGGCCGCGGGTCGGCGTCGGGCGGGGTGCATGTGGTGGCGCCGTCGGGGCCAGTCAACAGCGAGCGGGTCCGGCGTGGGCTCGCGCACGTGCGCCGTCGCTACGGTGAGCCGCGCTTGGCCGCCAACCTCGAGCGCCGCGCGGGCTACTTCGCCGGTGACGACGCCGAGCGGCTCGCGAGCTTGGAGCTGGCGCTGCGCGACGAGCAGGCCCACGTGATCTGGGCGGCGCGCGGCGGCTTCGGAGCCACGCGCTTGCTCGGGCGCCTCGACCCGGCGCTGCTCGAGCGACCCAAGCTGCTCGTCGGGTTCTCGGATGTCAGCGCGCTGCTGTGCTGGGCCTGGACACGCGCGCGGGTGCCCTCGATCCACGGGCCGGTGATCGGGCAGCTGAACGAGCTCCACGAAGACGATCGACAGAGGCTGTGGGCGCTGCTCGAGGGTGAGCTGCCCGAGCCCCTGTGCGCCAACGAGCACAGCGCGAGCTTGCATGGCGGCCGGGTCGAAGGCCGCTTGATCGCCAGCAACCTCGAGGTCTTGCGCAGCTTGATCGGCACCCCGCACATGCCCAGCTTGAACGGGGCGATCCTCGCGCTCGAAGAGGTCGGCGAGCGGCCCTACCGGGTCGATCGGGCGCTCACCCAGCTGTTGGACAGCGGCTCGCTGCGCGGCGTCGCGGGCGTGGTCGTTGGGGATCTGCACGGCTGCGAAGAGCCCGAGCACGGCGGCAGCCGCGGCTGGACGGCGGCGGAAGTCCTCGATGATCGGCTCGGGCGGCTTGGCGTGCCGGTGCTGCTTGGCCTGCCGTTTGGGCACGCGCCGGGGCGCAACGCTGCGCTGGGGTTTGGGGTGCTGGCGCGGCTCGACGCGGATCAAGGCGCGCTCGAGCAGCTCGAGCCGGTCGCGCTTGGCGAAGCCACGTGAGCCTCGCATCGACACCGACGGGGCCCGGCGATAGCATGGCTCGCGGATGGATCGTGAACTCAAGCGCAGCTTCATCGCTAGCTGCAAGCCCGATGAGCCGGTCGGTCCCCAAGACCCCCGCCACTACGATTTTGACACCCCCAGCTTGCGCCTCCGGGGTGAGCCATGGCGCGAGCGCCTCTCGGCGGTCATCGATTTCGCCGCCGAACCGACAGCGCAGCTGGTCACCGGCCTGCGGGGCAGCGGGAAGACCACGGAGCTCCGGCAGCTCGAGCGCGATCTGACCGAGCGTGGATACCGCGTCGTGATGGCCGACGCGGGCCAGTGGCTCAGCAACGAGCGGCCGCTGACCACCGAGGACTTGATGCTCGCCCTGGTCTTGGCGCTGTTCCCCGACGGCAAGCCCGAGGACGTCGGCGGTTGGGTTGACGAGTATGCGAAGCAGGCGTGGCGGTTCCTCAACTCGAAGGTCGAGCTGCAAGGTGGGATCGCGGCGGTCAAGGCCAGCTTGACCACGGACGAGACCCTGTTTCAGCGTGTCGCCAAGCAGCTGCGCGACCTCGACGGCCTCCGCGAAGACATCCATGAGTTGCTCGCCAGCGCCGCCAAAGGCTCGCGCGACCAAGGTCAGGAGCTGGTGATCATTCTCGACGGTGCCGAGAAGCGCGCCACTGGTGACCTCGACGCCTCCGCGCGGCGCGAGGAATTTCACAACCACTGGTTCGCCAGCTTCATCCTCCAAGCGCGAGACCTCAAGCCTCCGGTTCACACCATCTATACCGTGCCGCCCTTCATGGTTCGCCGGGCTTCGGAGCTCACGGCCAACTTCGGCGTCGAGCTTCAGTTCCTGCCGATGGTTCGACTCTACGAGCGCGACGGCGTCCTCAACCTGCCGGGCGTAGAGGCCATGGTCGAGGCGCTGCATCGCCGGGTCGCCGCCAAACACTTCGCTGATCCGGCGATCCCACGCTGGCTGGTCTCGCGGTGTGGGGGCTATTTTCGTGATCTTCTGCGCTTCTTGACCGAGATGACCTACCGCGTTGGCGAAGCCCCACGCTTCACCCGCGAGCACGCCGAGCAAGCCGTCGCCCACGTCCAGCAAAATTATCTGCAGGCGCTCGTGCTCGAGGACAAGCAGCTGCTTCGCCAGCTCCACCCAAGCCGGAAATTTCCCGACGACGAAGCCTCTCAGGTGCGCATGGACAGCCTGCTGCAGGGGTTCAAGATGTTCCGCTATCACAACGGCGGGCCCTGGTACGACGCACACCCGTTGTCGTGGGCCGAGCTCGGTTTCGCCGATGACCTCCCGGACTGGAGCCGGTTCGAGGGCACAGGCTGAGCGATATGAACCCACGCGGCGTGCTCGACTGGCCGGGCATGCTCGGCATGGCCGACAACGCCGAGCAGTGGGCGCGGCTGCGCGAGGCGATCGAGCTCAGCGAGGGCTTTGCGTTGTTGTTCGTCGTCGTTGCCAGCCTCGAAGCCGAGACGCTCGCGGTCGAGGGGCTCGGGGAGCTCGCCGCCGAGCACGACCGCGATCCGATCTTGCTCGACGCTCGAGCCGACGGGGCCGAGGCGCCCGTGCATCGTCTGTCGAGCGAGCTTGGGCCGCGCCCGCTGGCTGTCCTTCGCACCCACGCCAGCCTGAGCCGGGACCGCGAGGCCTTCGAGCGCTGCTGCGTCCAGCTCAACGGCCGCCGTGATCAGATCGTTGGCCAGCTCGCCGGGCCTCTCGTCATCGTCACTCGTGTCGATGCCCTGCGTACGCTCAGCGACATCGCGCCGGACCTCTTTAGTGTCCACGCCGCGCAGTTTCACTTGAGCTCGGCCTACGACGCCGGACACCCGGACTGGCTGCTGCTGCCCCACGAGGCGTTTGGGTTGCTCGGCGTTGGCGAGAGCTTTGGGGGTGTGACGATCGAGGGCATGCCCAACTACCTCGAGGCGATCCCCGAGGTCCCGCGTCCGCTGCTTGGTCGCGCCGCGGAGGTCGGGCGCCTGTGTGCTGCGATGGCTCGGAGCCCGGGGCGGATCCGCGTCTGGGGGGCGCGCGGGATCGGCAAGAGCGCCGTGGTTGCTGCGGCTGTCTCGGACCTGGGGGGGCACTACGAGCGGGTGTTGTGGTTTCACGGGTGGGCCGCTCACACGCGCAGCGGGATCCTTGGCGCGATCGTCCGGGCGCTCGATGTGCGGGGGCGTTGCCCTGCGGATCCCGTTGACATCGAGGCGCGCTACCTCGAGCTCAGCCGGGCCGCGCGGGTGTTGATCGTGGTGGAGCTGACGGGAGAGCCGGACCCGGACTTCGCCGAGCTTCCGGCTCCTGCGGCCGGGTCGTTGCTGATCGAAGAAGCCGCCACCGCGTCGGCGAGCGCGGACGTAGCTGTGGAGATCGGACCGCTGTCAGCCGAGCATGCCCGTGCGCTGTGGGCCCGGTGGACGGACTCGCCTGTGTCGCCGCTCCTCGTCGAACTCACCGACGGACGTCCAGGAATGATCGAACTCGCCGCACGAGTCTCGGAAGCCCACCCGAAGTTTCGAGACCAGTTCGCGCGCTCCAAAGAATCCTGGGGTAGCTGCGAGGAGATCCTCCACCAAGTACGAATGCCACGTCGCTCGACGATCGGTAGTTGGTCCTACTTCGCACCTGCGATCCCGCGGCGTTTCCTCATCGAGGATCTCGCCAAGCTAGAATCACAAGGCATCCTGAGCCTCGACAGCCAAGCCGCTCGCTTCGTCGGTCGGCCGGACGGGCTTTTCGACTATTTTGGGCGCGAGGTACTGCTGGTGGCCCTCGCTCGGACAACACCTCCGCTGTCCCCGGCCGAGCTCGAGTTCGTGCGCAGGGGCTTGCGGCTGTACAGTCGCGAGTGGGACTCCGAGGACGACCCCGACTTTGAGTTTGACCCCAGGATTTACTGGACTGGGGACTGGCGAGCAGCCCCCGAGGCGCTCGCGCAGCAGGCCCTCGAAGCCTTACCAGTGGACGAACGCGCGAGCTTTGCCGCTGCCCTCGCGGAGGTTCGCGACGCCGACGAAGCCTTCACCTGGATCCGCCGGGCGATCGTCGCGGCGATCAGCTCGGGCCAGCTCGGGCGGGCCCAACGACTGCTCTCGAACGCCGCTGAGACCATGGCGAGCGAGACCCTCGATCCCATCTGGCTGCTCGACACCGAGCTCATCCTCGCGCTCATGCCCCCGGCCCCGCTCGACGACGCGGGCGTAGCGAAGCTGTTGTTCGAGCGGGAAACCGAATTCGCCAGGGCCCACCCGGACGCCGCCATGCTCGCCCGCGTCCGCCATGGGTGGTCAGATCGCAGCGATCACGAGCCACCGCAGATCCGTGTTTTTGGCGATGCGCTCAGCCAGGATCCGGGGCCAGACCTCGACGCCCACGTGGCCGAGGTCACCCTCCGCTTCGACACCCTGGCGAAGCAGACCGCCCACCCAGAGCTCTACGCCCACTTCGTCCACGCCCATCTGTGCATCCTCGAGCTCCGCCGCGCCCGCTGGGCCGAGGCCAGGCGCCACCTCGAGCGCGTGATCGACTCGGCCCAGACCTGGGGTCTCGCGTACCCGCTCCTCCGGGCCCACCTCTTGGCGCACGAGTTCGCCCTCGCTACGGGCGACCTCGAGCCCACGACCCAAAACCTCGACGTGAGCCTCGCCCGCTGCGATCAGCTCCTCGGCCCCCTCCACCCTGGCACCCTGGCCGCGCTCACCCTCGGCCTGCGTATCCGCGAGGGCCTCGGCCAGATCGACGCGGCGCGCACCCTCGCCGAGGACTGCCGCCGCCGGCTCCGCTATGGCTCTCCGCAACAGGCGGTTCTCGCGAGCCTGTTCGAGTTCTACAGCGAACACGGCCCGCCCGAGGTCGCGGCCAGCTTGCGGGCCCGCATGGCCTGAGTGAGCCCCATGCAGGCGGAACACCCGCCGACGCTCAGCCGTCGACACCACGCAGTTCGAGAGGCATCGCAAATTCCACTCGTTTTTGGCTCCGAACGCGAGCAGAGTTAGAAGCTGAAGGTATGACCAGGCCCGTCAACAGTCGCGCGACCGCCCCTCGACGTCCGTACGCGTGCGCCAGCTTGGCGTTGGTCACGATCCTCACCGGCAGCGTGGGCTGCCACCAAGAGCGGCCGCCACCGCTGTCGACGGCAGAGAGCCTCGGCACCGACGCGCTGCCCTCGGTGGACGATGAAGCCGAGCCTGCAAGCGCGCCGGCGGATATGCGGCAGCTGTGGTTCATGGACGGCTTGGGCCGCGAGGCGATCCTGGCCCGCGAGCGCCGGGATCACACCAGCGCGGTCTCGCTGCTCGACAAGATGCTCGCAGATCCCAAGCTGGCCAGCGGGGATCGAGCGGCGGCCGAGCTGCTCCGGGCGCTCGAGCATCTTCGCGTCGATCAGTTCCCCGAGGCGGCCCAGCTCCTGGCCCAAGCTCGGGTCGCGCCCGCGCTCACGCCGATCGAGCCCTACCTGCGCATGCTCGAAGCGCAGGCCCGGCTCGACGCGAGCGAGAGCGACGTGGCGCTGAAGCTGGTCGCGGATCTCAGCCCTGATCTCGAAGCCGGGATCCCGGTCCGGGTGTTGTTGGTCAAGGCCGACGCGCAAGCCCGGACCCAGGATCGCGCCGGAGCGATCGCCACCTACAACGCGTTCTTGCGCCAAGCCAGCGGCGCCGAGCGCCACGAAGCCCGGCGCAAGCTCGCGGTGCTGCTGCTCGAGGGCAACGACGACGACAAGCGGGCGGCCGGCAAGTTGTTCGAGCAGCTCGTCGCCGAGGTGCCGCTGTCGGACTACGGCGCCGAAGCGGACGCCGAGCTCGACAAGCTCGAGAAGGCCAAGCTGATCACCCGCAGCAAGACCGAGCGCCAGCGGCTCGCGCGTGACCAAGCCAAGGCCACGGCCGAGCGCCACCTAGATCAACACAGCTACGGATCCGCGGTCGCGGCCGTCGACGACTTCATCAAGCACGCCAAGCAGCACGGGGCCACCGACAAGGATCGCTGCGAGGTCCTGTTCGTGAAGGGCTCGGCGATCTTCAAGATGCGCAAGCGGGCCAACTCGCAGCCGGTGTTTGACAGCGCGGCCAAGCACTGCGCCAAGGCCGGCGACGTCACGCTCGAGGTCAAGTCCCGCTACCAAGCCGCGCGGGGTGTGTACGCGGCCGGCAAGTACGAGCAGGCGGCCGGTCGCTTCGAGCAGCTCGCCCGCGACCACGCGGATCACAGCTACGCCGACGACTGCTTGATCAAGGCGGGCGAGTCGTGGGAGTCGGCCGGCGATCCCGGCAAGGCCCGCGCGGCCTACGAGTCCTCGCTGGCCAAGCACCCCGGCGGCGACATGTACGGCGAGGCGCTGCGGCGGTTGTTGGTCCAAGGCTTCGCCGAGGGCCGGCTGCCCGACGTGGTCGCGCTGATCGACAAGTCGATCGCCGGCGGCAAGGTCGAGGGCGACGAGCTCGCCAAGCTCCACTACTTTCGCGGCAAGGCCCTAAATCGGCTCGGCAAGGGCGACGAGGCCGAGGCCGCGTGGTTGCAGGCGATCGAGACCCGACCGCTCAGCTACCCATCGCTTCAGGCGCTGTCGCGACTGCGCGAGCGCAGCGACGAAGCGGCCGCGGCTGGGCTCGCCAAGATCTCCGCGAGCAGCGACGCCCCGGTGCCCGAGCTCGCGCTCCCTGCCACCCCCACCGCCACGCGGGTCAAGCTCTGGGCCAGCCTTGGACTTGGCGAGCAGGCCCGCGACGAGCTCGAAGCTTCGGCGATCACCGGCTGGCCCGCCGTCGCGGCCCTGGCCCAGGCCGGGCTGTACAGCGACGCCCAGCGTGCGCTCGCCAGCGTCGGCACGAGCTGGCGGGGCGGCGGCCCAACCGGCGCGCGCCGACAACTGTGGGAGCTCGCGCATCCGGTCCCGTTTCGTGGCCTGGTCGATCCCGGCGAGCAGGACCACGGCGTGCCCGCGCTGTTGACCTACGCGATCATGCAGAGCGAGAGCCGCTTCAACCCCGGCGCAACGTCGTGGGCCGGCGCCCGCGGGCTGATCCAGCTGATGCCCGCGACCGCGCAGAACGTGGCCGACCGCGCCGGCCTGAAGATCCAGCCAAGCCAGCTGTACGATCCCGCCACCAACCTGGACATTGGCCAGCGCTACCTCGCGGGCCTGACCGCGCGCTGGAACAACGTCGACGGCGCCCCCGCGCTGGCGGTGCCCAGCTACAACGCCGGACCCGGCCGGACCGACGAGTGGCTGAAGCTGCGCGGCGACTGGGATCTCGATCTATTCGTCGAAGCGATCCCCTTCGACGAGACCCGCCGCTACACGCAGTCGGTGCTGGGTCGCTGGGCCGCCTACCGCTGGCTCTACGGCACCGGCGACGAGGCCGCTCGCATGCCCTACATCCCGCTGCAGATCCCGAGCTAGGCAGAGTACTAGTTCAGGGCCTCGCGAAGTGCGAAGCCGCCCGGTCGGGTCACAGGCGGACACGTAAATGGAGAGGCACCCACCCACCTCCAGGTGCTCAGACGAGAGCCCCCTTCTAGGGGGCCAATCATGCCCTTGCGAACAAACGGCCCGTTGGGAGCGAGCGAAGCGAGTGACCGCGAAGTGCCAAACCGCCTGTGGGGGTCATAGAAGGCCCGCGAAGTGCCAAACCGCCTGTGGGGGTCATAGCCGGACACGTAAATGGAGAGGCACCCACCCACCGCCAGGTGCTCAGACGAGAGCCCCCTTCTAGGGGGCCAATCATGCCCTTGCGAACAAACGGCCCGTTGGGAGCGAGCGAAGCGAGTGACCGCGAAGTGCCAAACCGCCTGTGGGGGTCATAGAAGGCCCGCGAAGTGCCAAACTGGCTGTGGGGGTCATATCAAGCCGGAGATTCGCCCTCTTTTTTGCCGGTCGCCCCGGTCCCCTCGATCGCGAGCTTGCGCTCCATGCCCCGAACCTTGGCCGTGAAGAACGCCTCGGCGCCGGCGTAGAGGGCCACGAAGGTCCAGATCGGCGAGAGGTGGGTCAGCAGCGCGAGGCTCCAGACCGCGAACACCAACGACGCGCGGCCGACGTCTCCGTTGAGCAGCTGGCCCGTGCCCGGCAAGAACAGGCTGAGCAACCCTGCGGTGACCGGCAGCCGCGGCTCTTCGTCGTCGTAGACGGCGAGCTCCTCACCCTCGCGCAGCACCAGCGCCGTGGTCTCGCCGAGCTCGTGGGCGGCCTCGCGGAACATGGCCTCGAGCTGGGCCTTGCGCTCGGGGCTGACCATGTAGCGCAGGCTGCTGTCGGAAACGGGGCGCAGCTCGCCGGCTTGGACGAGCACCTCGATCGCGGTTTGGATGTCGGCGCGGGGGCACTCGAGCGCGCGACCAGCCGAGACGGCGGTGATCGTCGTGACGGTTGGCTCCGCGAACAGGCTCAGGATCCGTGCGGTCAGCGGGCTGCGCTCACTGCTGGACCGCGGCGCTTGGGCGTGGATCGGCGTCGCGTCGTGATCCCAGCCGACTTCTCCGCGATCGTTGAGCGGACCCCTGGGGCGGCTCTCGGGCTCGCCCGACTCAGGCCGGCGGGCGAGGGACCTCACCGGTTTCGACTTGCCTTCGGTCATGCGTGGGCTCGTCCACAGCATGCCAACGATCCCCGGTGAACGGTACCGCGAGCACCACATGGGTAGGGTCGCGACCGCTCAGCCTGGACGAGGTCCCCGCGCGAGCGGGGCTGCGCAACTGACGCCGCTGGGCGTGGAGTCGCGTCGCTCACACTGGCACGGCGAAGTCACGCAGCGCCTGGTTCAAGCTGGTGCGCATGTCCGTGCTGGCTTTGCGATGTCCAATGATCAACGCAGCGCTGAGCTGGAACTCGCCGGCAGCAAATTTTTTCGCGCGCGTGCCGGGGATGACGACCGCCCGCTCCGGCACCCGGCCACGATACTCGACCGGCTCGGGTCCGGAGACATCGATGACCGGCGTGGAGGCGGTGATGACGACGTTGGCCCCGAGCACGGCTTCTTTGCCGACTCGCACGCCCTCGACCACGATCGCGCGCGAGCCGATGAAGCAGCCGTCTTCGATGATCACCGGCGTGGCCCCAGGCGGCTCGAGCACGCCGCCGATCCCCACGCCCCCAGACAGGTGGACGTTGCGGCCGATCTGCGCGCAGCTGCCCACGGTCGCCCAGGTGTCGACCATGGTCCCGCTGCCCACCCACGCGCCGATGTTCACGTAGCTTGGCATCAACACGGCGCCGCGCTCGATGAAGGCGCCGCGACGCGCCGTGGCTGGCGGCACGACCCGCACGCCGGCCTGTGCCCAGCCGCGCTTGAGCGGGATCTTGTCATAGTACTCGTAGGGCCCGACCTCGATGGTCTCGAGCTTGCTCAGGCCGAAGTACAGCAAGATCGCCTGCTTGACCCACGCGTGGACGACCCAGTCGGACTCGGGGGTCTGGCCGGGCTCCGCGACCCGCAACTTGCCCGCGTCGAGCAAGCCGATGGTCTCTTCGACAGCGGCGGCGTACTCGGGCTTGTCGAGCAGCGAGCGATCGTCGTAGGCGGCGCGGATCAGACCCTGAAGGTTCTCGGTCATGGCCGGCGGCTTAGCACTTTTTGAAGTCGTTCATGCTCGTGGCGGTGAGACAGCGCTCGACGCTCGCCCGCGAGAACTTCTGCTTCTTGCACTGATCCACGACCTCTTCACGACCAGCTTCGGCCGCGTTCTCGAGCACTCGAGGGCTGAGCTTCTTGCTGTCCTCGCTCAGCTCGCCGCTGTAGAGCTCGACAAATTTATCGCCGAGTTTGGCGCAATCCTCATCAGAGGCGGCGCACCCAGCAAGGGTCAGGAACACGAACATGCTGGCTGGGAGGTACTTCATGCGGCGGCCGCACATTAGCGAGCGCTCGGCGGATTGCGATCGCTCCGTCCGGGTCCGTCCCGGGCACCAAGGCGTGAGAATAGACACAATAAAGATCGCTCGGTCCAGCAATCTGACAGCCGTTGAACCGCACCTGCATCCAACGAGCTTCGCGCCGGAACGGCATGCCCAACGATCGAGTCTCAGATGGCCAGGTGGCCTCGCCACGCGCGCGCGCGGCCGCGGAGCGGTTGGCGCAGCGATTGGCGCGGCCTGCACCGTTGCTCTTGGGCCACAGCACCGCCGCGAGGGACCTGCGTCGACAGATCCAAGCGGCCATCGAATCGAACGCCGCGGTGTTGCTCGTTGGCGCACCCGGCACTGGCAAGCGCACGGTCGCAGAGATCATCCATCACTTCGCTGGGGGCGAGACGCCCTCGCTCGCGCGCGTGTGTACGGATGTCCCCGGCCCGATCGCCCCCCCCGAGGGCTTCGCGTTCGTCTCTCCGATCGAGCAGCTGAGTCTGGATCAGCAGGCCAAGCTCCGCCGTGACGTGGGGCTGAGCCGGCTGATCCTGGGTACGCGGCTGGATCCTGACAGCCGCGATGGCCAAGCCCGGTTGTCCCCAGAGTTGCTGCGTTGGTGCTCGATCCGCATCGACCTGCCCTGCCTGGTCGAGCGCATTGATGATCTCGAGGCCCTGGTGATCGGGTTGCTGCACCGGGTTCCAACCACACGACCGGTCGGCGCGATCTCGGACGACGCGCTTGGGTGCCTGCGCGCCCACGACTGGCCCGGAAACGTCAGCGAGCTCGAAAACGTGATCACCACGGCCCTCGAGGTCGGAACCACGACGCAGATCGAGCTGCAGGATCTCCCGGCCGCGCTGCGCGAGCGAGACCCGAGCAGCCCTGGGCCGAGCGCACCCGAGCAGGAGTTCGCGCTCGCGCTGGCCGAGCGTCGCGCCGTGCAGCGGGTCATGCGACTGGTTCGAGGCAACAAGCGGAAGGCCGCCCGTTTGCTGCAGATCGGCAAGACCACGCTGTATCGGCGGCTCCACGAGTACGATTCGTCCTCAGGCTGAGACACCGGTCGGGACACATGGGCGCCAGTGGGGCTATGCTTGGCCCATGTTCGGAGCGTCCACCCTCAGCGCTGGGGCCGGCCTTCGCCCCGGCCGGTGGTTGCTGGCGATGATGGTTGGCTTGTCGGCTGGGATCGTGGCCGGCTGCCTCGAGCTCGAGCGAGAGGTCTCGTGCGGCGATGGCTGGTGGGACCCCCAGCACGAAGAGTGCGACCCGCGGGACGACTCGCACCTCGACGAATGCCGCAAGCGCGGCTGGAAGCGGGACGCGACCTGTGACCCCGTCACCTGTGAGCTGCGCGCGAGCGAGGAAGACTGCGCCATGTGTGGTGACGGCGTGGCGTCCCATACCGAAGAGTGCGACGGCGAGGATCTACGCGGCACCACTTGCAGCGCTGGCGTCGGGTTGCCGACCTGCCGGTCGGACTGCACCCTCGATCACAGCATGTGCCCGCCAGTGTGCGGCGACGACATCGTCAGCGGCGCCGAGGAGTGCGAGCCCACGGCATCGTGCGCCACCGACGACGACTGTCCGCTCGGAACCGTCTGCTACCAAGCGTTTGGGCAGTGCGTCGCGGTGGGCGAGAACTTCGCACCCAACCTTAACTGCGGTGCCTACAACAACGAGGCGATCGGGGTCGACAAACCCTACACCTCGGGCACGATCGACCGCTGCACGTCCGAGTGCTTGTTTGGTCGCAACGACTGCGGCTTTTGTGGCGATGGGGTGCTCGACCCCTCCTACAAAGATCTCGTGTTCCCAACCGGCGAGCTGATCGAGTTTCCGTCAGAGAAATGCGACGGCAACCACGTCGCGGACCAACAGCAGCTCGTCAATTACTGCGCGCCGCTGTGCCCAAGTGACAGCCCGAACAACGGCGACGTCGTCGTCCTGTGCGACTTCGAGTGCAACGCGGGCTGCTCGGGCTTCGCCCCGCCCGACAACATCGCGCCGGGTCCAGATGCATTTGGCTGCTGCCTGGCCAAAGGCTCGCCGTGTCCCAAATTCGACACCGAGGGCGTGCCCGACTTCCCGTGCTGCTCGTGGCTCGAGAACCCCAACTGGCTCGCCGACGAGAAGTGCGTGATCCAAGAGACCGGCGCGATCCCAGTCGTCTTCGTCTGCCCCTAGACCTAGAGGCCTATCCCACCCAGGCGCGGTTGGGGGTCCACAGCACGCGGGTGCGGGCTGGCTCGGCGACCTTGGGGGCGTTCTGGCTGGTCTGCGCGGCTGGCTGGCCAACGCCCACGGGGGTCGTCGCCATGACCTGCTCGGCGGCGGCGATGATCTTCTCTGGCGAGACCACGATGTGATGCTCGAGGTTCACGTTCTGCGGGATCCCGGGGACGGGATCCTGCCCGAGCACCCGGGTGACGACTGGCTGATCCGACATCGCCTCGATCGTCTGCCCCTGCAGCTCCCGGCCAATGCTGGCGAACGCACGATCCTCGTGGACCACGAGCAGCCGTCCGGTCTTGCGGACCGAGGCCAACACCGTGTCCATGTCGGGCGGGACGATCGTGCGAAGATCGATCATCTCCACGTCGATGCCGCGCTCGCTGAGGGTTTGGATCGCCTCGTACACGAACAGGGTGCAGCGACCCCAGGTCACGATCGTGATGTCGCTGCCCTCACGGCGGACGGCGGCCTTGCCCAGCGGCACGCGGAAGTCGGTGGGCAGATCCGGGATCAGACCCTGCATGCCGATCGCCCGCTTGAGCCGCTTGATCTCTTCTGCGTCGCTTGGCTCGCCCGGGAACGCGTCGCCAAGGGGCATGCGGTACAGACCCTTGGACTCGAACACGACGACCGGGCCGGTGTACTCGGCGGCCGAGCGCAGCATCCCGTAAAAATCGCGCGAGGTGGTTGGCGCGATGATCGTGAGGCCGGGGATCGAGCCGTAGAAGCCCTCCATGCACATCGAGTGGTAGATCGCGCCGCCGTGCAGCGGCTCGACGGGCAGCCGCGCGATCACGTTGGCGCGCACGGTCCCGTTGGTCTGCCA
Source organism: Enhygromyxa salina (assembly GCF_000737335.2). GTDB lineage: Bacteria > Myxococcota_A > Polyangia > Nannocystales > Nannocystaceae > Plesiocystis > Plesiocystis salina_C. The sequence goes on from NZ_JMCC02000089.1 coordinate 77,543, forward strand.
CAGCAGGTTCCCCATGTAGACCAGCCAGTGCAGGGTGTTGAGGCTGTAGTCCGAGAACTGAATCTCGGGCATCGCCGTGGCGCCCTCGTGCATCGCAAACCCAACCGCGGTGCCGAGGATCAGCGGCTCGTTGATTGGCGCGTCGCGGACTTGCTCGGGGAACCGCTCCCACAGCCCCTTGGTCGCCTGCATCACGCCGCCGCGCTCGGCCACGTCTTGGCCGTAGATCCACGTCATCGGGTTCTGCTCCAGGATGTCGCGCATCGCGGCCCGGATCGCCCCGTTGAGCGAGATCACGGTCTCGCGGCCAACCGGCGCGGGCTCGACAGCCTCGGGGTAGGGATCGTAGATGTGCTCCCAGATCGACTCGGGCTTGGGCTCGGGCTCGGACTCGGCGATCCGCATGGTCTCGAGGATGTAGTCGTCGGCCAGCTTGCCGACCCGGCCGAAGTCGTGGCGCTTGTAGTAGTCGCCGCGGGTCTCGTCGTTGCGCCGAATGATGTCCTGGGGCTCGAGGATGCCCCGCTCGACCAGGGCCTCGCCGAAGTCGTTGAGGCAGTCGTGGGCGTCGAACGAAAAATTATAGATGCCCGCGTTCGAGTGCCCGTTGAGGCGCGACAGACCGTGAACCCAGAACAGCGCGGGGCGCTGGTTGTCGCGGCAGAACGTGGCCGCGGCCTTGCTGACCTCGTACATCTCGAGGAAGTCGTTGCCGTCGGCGCTGAAGAACTCGAAGTCAAACGCCTTCGCGTAGGCCTGCAGGTCCCGCAGCCCGCGGCCGTCTTCCGGCTTGACGCTGATCGCAATGCCGTTGTCGGTCACACACAACAACAGCGGCACGTCGAGGATCGCGGCCCCGGTCACGCCCTCGTGAAAGTCGCTCTCGGCCATGGTGCCGTCGCCGACGATCGCAACCGCGAGCCCGTCGTCGTAGCCCTTTTGGCGCATGCCGTGGGCGTAGCCGACCGCCTTGCCCAGCTGCATCCCCAGCGCGCTCTGGGCCGGCAGGATGTTGAAGCGCGGATCATTGAAGTGCGCCGTCATCTGCCGGCCGCCGCTCCACGGATCCGTGGCCCGCGACAGCTGCTGGCGCATGTGATCGAGGTGAAAGTCCTCGTAGCCCCGCAGCCGCGACCACAGCGAGATCAACCCAGCCGAGCGGTAGTGACCCGAGATCCCGAACGCGTCGCGGTTGACGACCTCGTTGTAGGCGAGCGCCTGGGCTGCGCCGTGCAGCTCTTCGCCCGGACCCCAGATCGCAAATTTGATGTTGCCCTTGGAGCACTCTTGGACCACGCGCTCGACATGGCAGCGAGCCATGCACATCTCGCGATACGCGAGACGCAGCAGCTCGGGGGTGAGCGAAGGATGGTCTTGGAGCCTATCGAGCGGGTATTTCGCGGCCATGTTCACCTGGCGGGGGGCCGCAACGTAAGCGATCTGCGGCGTCGCTTCCAGGTTGTTGGACGCGCGAGCGGCAGGTGTGAGGGAGCGGCGCGAAGGTCCATGCGCACGACGTGTCGAATCCGTTGAAATTGCGCCGCTAGAGCGCTTCGCCCCGCTCTAGAGCGCCAATCAGTTTGAATTCACGACGCCAGGCACATCTGGGACCGCCCCTGCCGTTGTCGGTCGGCGCTCTAGCGCTGGACCTTGGCGTCGCACTCGAGCTTGGCGGGTGTGAACAGCGTCGGTTGGGTCAGCTCGCAGCTCTGCACGCTGATGAATTCCTTGTCAGCGTGCTTGGCGGTCCACTGGATCTTGCAGACCGCTGCGCAGTCGAGCGCGGCGATGCTCTTACCAGCACCGGCGGCGACCAAGGCGTCGAGGTCGGCCTTGCTCAGGTCCGACTCCAAGGTCTGGCTCTTGCTCGGCAGCGCAGTCAGCCGCATCCGTCGCGCGAGCGGTTGGCGCTCGGCCTCGTTCGCCGGGCCGAGCTGGGCCTCGCTGCCCATCACCCACAAGACCGCCCGCGACAGCCCCATCTGTGGGTGCCGTGCGCCGACGTGCAGCCCGGCCAAGAACAACGCGCCGACGAGCATGCCGGGCACGAGCACCCAGCCCAGCAGCCAGCCCAGCTTGCTCGAAGACTTGCCCGAGGCGTCCGAGGCGTCGCCCGAACCGCTCGAAGACTTGCCCGAAGGTTTCCCGGTTGTCTTGGCCATGGTCAGGGCTGCTCGCTGGGTTCGGGTTGGGTTGCGGGCTTCTTGGGCTTGGGCTTCTTGGGCGTGGGCTCGTTGGGCGTGGGCGCTTCGCCCGGCCCGTCGTCCGCCGCGGCGGAGCTGGCGAACGGCCGACGCTTGTTGAAGACGACCTTGCCACGGTTGTCTGGATCAATCGTGGGCGCGGTGCCAGGTTGCGACGTGGCGTCGCTCATGAAGCTGTCGAGCTGCGTCACCGGCTCGGCGCCGAGCAAGCCCGCGAGCGCCCGGAGCATGTTGCGATAGAAGCGATCCGTCTGGGCGAGGTCGGCGAACACCAGCGCGTGGTCGCCATGCTCGGCGCCGATCCAGCGCGACGGCTCAAAGCCCGCGGGCTGCGGACGCGCGAGCAACCCGAGGATCACATCGGCCCCCTCACGATCGTGAGTTGCAAGGGCGGCGAGCAGCGTGTCGACGTTGGCGTTGGTCGCGAGGTCCCAGACCACGACGCCCTGCAGCTGCACGTCGACGCCAAACAGCAGCTCGAAGCTGGCGTGGGTCGCCGACGTCAAGCTCGCGACGTAGCTCAGCCAGTCTTCACGGGCGATGACCAGCGCGGGATCGACGAGGATCTTCACGCGCACCAGGCGGGTCTCGTCGAAGCGTGAGCGCAGCTCGGAGCCGACGGGCTCGGCGACCGCGGTGAGCAGTCCGCTGGCCGGCGCCTGGATGACCGTTGGATCGGGCGGGTCGGGTGGGTCTTGGGGGAGCGGCTGCGGCTCACCGGTCTCGCCTGCTTCCCCTCCCTCCCCTGTAGCGAGCGGTTGATCCGGCTGATCCGGATCCGGTTGATCCGGCTGATCGGGCTCGGCCGGCCCGCCAGTTCCGGCGCTCGTGGCCTGACCCGCCTGACCCGCCGGGACTTCAGCAGCCACCGGAGGATCAACATCGGCGTCTGGGCTTGCGAGCCCCAGCCAGTTGGCCTCGAGCGTCTGCACCCGATAGGACCGCGAGGCGCCAAAGTACACGCCGCTGGCGAAGATCAAGAAGATCACCAGCAGCGGAACCCCAGCGAGGGCCGTGAGCCGGCCAATGACGCGAAGCCGGGATGATCCGCCGCGGGATGCGGGCTTGGGGGAGGTGTCCGCCATGTGCGGCGGGGAGTATAGCGCGACCGCAGCCGGGCGCCGGCCCGCGCGCTTGGCTGCCCTCGGTGAACCGGTCTGCTGACACGCCCGCAGCGGGCGACAAGGGTTGGATCAGGGCAGCGCCAGGACGCAGTCGCTTGCGTCGCCAAAATTGTAGCTGGGGACCTCGTTGGCATACAGCTCCGACAACGACCGGTAGGTGAGGTAGCCCGAAGCGTCGAAGCACTCATCGAGGCTCAGGTCCCCGTGCAGCATGTCGCCGACCCCGTCGACCTCGGTGATCGTCCCGAGCGCCCGCCCCTCGTTGGTGGGGGTCCACAGCATGTCGAGCTGCATGCGCTCTTGCTCGGGGCCGCTCCAGCCGTAGGGGTAGGTGTCCCACTCGCCCATCAGCGCGAGGTGGAAGCTGCCCGAGCCGTCGCCGGCCTTGTGATACTCGTAGGTCTCGTCGCTGCGGAAGTGATCGTCTTCGAGGTAGCCGGTCCGGTTGGCCTCGAAGCCGTCGAACTCGAGGTTGATGGTCTTCTCGCCGCTGTCGACGTGGCGCTCGAACTCGATGTTGATGTCGCCGGCGTAGCTCCACAGCAAGGTCATGTCGAGGTCCGGGTGGTTCTCGATCGTGTCGAAGTCGATCCGCATGTTGCCAAACCGCAGGTCGTCCTCGACCGTGAGGCTGCCCTCGGCCATGAGCTCGAAGTCCGCGGCGTTCTTGGTGCCGCGCGGCGCGACCAGAAACTCGAAGCTGGTGTCCATGTCCGTGCCGGTGATCCGCACCAGCCACGCGACGTCGCGCCCGGCTTGATCATCGAAGGGGCCATAGATGCGCCAGGTCCCTTCGACGCCGCTCTCGCGGTGGTTGCTGAGGAACTCGACCACGTAGCCGCTGGTCTCGACCACCGTCGTGACCCAGCCGTTGACGTGGTCGGTAGTCTCGTTGATCAGCCACCACGCGTCGCCGTGGATCTCATCCGCTCGAAACCCGCTCGACGGGATATCGATGCTGACGTCCTCGGTCTCGAAGAACACACCGTCATAGCCACCAAACAGGCAGCCGGTGGTGGGAGCCACGGTCGCGAGCAACACACCAACACCAAGCAGGGAGGGGAGCAACGAAGTCTTGCGGGCCATGACAGATGCTAAGTACGAATCTCGCGCCAGGTATGACGGACATGCAATTATAAGTAAAATCAAACACTTATGCTGGCAAGCCCATGTCGGTGGGTGTCGCAACCTGTCGGGCGTTGTGATTCGCAACGTGGTCACTCGCCACGTTCCGAAGCTGCCCAGCTTACTCATCGAGGCCGTCGAGATTGGTGGGCAGCAGGCCGAGCTCGGCGAGTGAGACGAAGCTGTTGTCGGTGATGACGATGTGGTCGAGGACCGGGACGCCAAGGAACAGACCGATCCTCGCCATGCGCTCGGTCAGGAGCACGTCGGCCTCACTCGGGGTGGCGTCGCCGCTGGGATGGTTGTGGGCGAGCAGGCAGCTGTGCATGCCGCCGCGGAGCAGCGGCCGAAACAGCTCGCGGGGGTGAACCTCGACGCGGGTGAGGGTCCCGATCGCCACCGTGCGGACCAGCCGAACCCGCTGGCGCGCGTCGAGGCCGACCACGATGAAGTTCTCTTGCGAGGCGCCGTGCAGGATCGAGCGCAAGAACAGCTCGGCGTCGCGGGGTGTCTGCAGCTGCCGACCCCACGGGAGCTCGAGCCGATCGATGCGGCGCTTGAGCTCGACGGCGGCCGCGAGCGCGGTCGCAGAGGCGTCACCGATCCCGCTGATCCCGCGCAGCTCTTGGGGGCACGCGCGCGACAGACCCGCGAGGCCCCCGACCGCATCGAGCACCCCGCGAGCGCGGTGCAACGCCCGTCCACCACCGAGCAACAGCGCGATCAGCTCGACGTCGGCCAACACCGCGGGCCCGTACAGCAACATGCGCTCGCGCGGCCGCTCGCCAAGCGTGCAGAGATCCGGCTTGGATTCAGCGTCGGGTGCAGAGAGATCGGTGACCAGCTCGAGGTGCATCACCGACTGACATTCGAAGCGCGTGCCAGGACCTGATACCCATGATCTCGACGACTTGTGCGAGACCACGTCCACGTGGGTGGCCCGCTGGCGGGACACTGGCCCGTAGCCGGGCCACCTGAGTCAGCGAGACGCAGGGTCGAGTCGGGGCGTCTGGGGGTAAAAGAGAAAGCGAAGCGTTCCCCCAGACGGCCCGACCAAGGGGCCCGAGCGCAGCGAGGGTGTCGACGCGCGCGGAGGCGAAGCCGAGCACGGGTCGAGTCGGGGCGTCTGGGGGTAAAAGAGAAAGCGAAGCGTTCCCCCAGACGGCCCGACCAAGGGGCCCGAGCGCAGCGAGGGCGTCGACGCGCGCGGAGGCGAAGCCGAGCACGGGTCGAGTCGGGGCGTCTGGGGGCTAAATAGCCAGTAAGATCCCCAGCGTGACTCCGGCACAGTTCGTCGAGCAGCTCGGGCGCGTGCGCGTGTCCGCGATCCTTCGCGCCAACGATCAACGCAAGGCCAGCGAGGCCATGTCCGCGGCGCTGCGTGGCGGGTTCGAGATCATCGAGTTCACGCTGACGATCCCCGGCGTCTACGAGCTGATCTCCGAGTTCTCGCAGCGCGAGGGTGTGATCGTTGGAGCCGGCACCGTGCTCGACGTGGACCAGGCCCGACTCGCGGTCGAGGCTGGCGCCCGCTTCTTGGTCTCACCGGTGGTCGACGAAGCGGTGATCGCTGCGGCCGGGGCGTTGGGTGTCGCGGCGATGCCCGGCACCCACACACCCACGGAGATGTTCCGCGCGCATCGGGCCGGCGCGCAGCTGTGCAAGCTGTTCCCGGCCCCTGCTGGCGGTCCAAGCTGGCTGCGCTCGGTGCTGGGACCGCTCCCGTTCTTGAAGGTCGTGCCCACCAACGGGATCGACCTCGAGAACATGGATCAGTGGTTCGCCGCGGGTGCGTGGGCGGGAGGGTTCGTGGCCAGCTTGTTTGGTCCCGACGTCGACGCAGGCAACTGGGATGCGATCGAGGCCCGAGCCCGCGCGATCGTTGCCCGCGCCCAAGACGAGGGCAACAAGCCTCAGCCCACGTGATCGCAGGTATCATCCCCCCATGCGTTTGACTTTGCTCGTGCCCGCGCTGGCGCTGCCCACGATCCTGCTCACAGGATGCCCAGGGATCGATCCTCCCGCTGGCGGCCCGCCCTGCGAGGACGACCTGACCATGTGCGAGGACGGCACCTCCAAGTTCGTCGAAGATCCAAGCTGCGAGCTGAGCGGCGATCTCGAGCTGCAGCTCGGCGAGGGCCAGGATGACTTTTCGCCGCTCGCTGCAGATCAGCCCCCGCAGACCTACAGCGGCTTTCAGGGCGGGCAACACTTGTGGCTGGGCGTGCGTGTCGTCAACGCGGACCTCGAGCGCCCGCTGCTCGAGGTCCGCGTCAGCATGAAATACTGCGAAGAGAACTGCGACGACCCAAGCAACTGGCGGACCGACAACGTCCGCGAGCTGGTCGCCGACTCGAACACGCTGACCACCACCAGCGACGGCTGGTACGAGCTCAGCAGCGTGCTGGTCCAGGTGTTCAACTGGTCGTTCGCGGCCAACCAGCGGATCGAGATGCTGGTCACCGATCCCTGCAGCCGCCAGGGTTACTTAGTCCACGAAACGAGCCAGTAGGCTGTGTCAGAGCTGCTCGGCGAGGTAGGCCGTCTCGCCGAGGCGCTCGATCAGATCTAGCTGGGTCTCGAGCCAGTCGACGTGGCCCTCTTCGGAGACCAGCATCTTCTCGAGTAGCTCACGGCTGCCGTTGTCGGCGTGGTCACGGCACAGCGCGATGCCACGGTTGAACCGCTCGATCGCTTGATACTCGACGTCCAAGTCGAGCTTGAGCTGCTCCGCCGGCGTCTCGCCGACGTTGACCTTGTTGTAGCGCTGCAGGTTGGGAATGCCCTCGAGATACAAGATGCGATCGATGAGCTCGTCGGCGTGCTTCATCTCGTCGATCGACTCGGCGCGAACGTGGGCGGCGAGCTTGGTCAACCCCCAGTTCTGCAGCATCTTGGCGTGGATGAAGTACTGATTGATCGCAGTCAGCTCCGCGGTCAGCACCTCATTGAGCAACTCGATGATCTCTGTTTTTCCCTTCATCTCGGCGGCACCCTAGCAAGCGCAGCAGCCCTTTCAACGGGCGTGGCGAGGGGTGCTCGAGCTGACGCGGACGAACTCGAACGGCATTTTCAGTGTCGGTTGGGCGACGCGATCAAATGAAACTGGCTTTCAAGATCGGGCGTCGCCCAGGTGCCCGAGAGGTGCCCGAGCGCGGTCGCGCAGCTCAGGTCGAGTCGGTCGCGGCCTGGTGCGCGTGACTCTGGGTCGTCAACATCTGCCGGATCTGCCGGACACAAGATTTGCAGTCCGTGCCCGCCTGGCAGCACTCCTGGATCTGTCGGACGGTGCACGCACCCCGCCGGATTTCCTCGGTGATGCGGCGGTCGGAGACGCCTTTGCAGATGCAGACGAGCATGGTGGTGACCCTGTGTGGCGGTGACTTCGGCATTGAAAGTCGTTTTCAACGCCAAGATTTTTATAGCGGTGTCGACCCGGCCGGGCAAGCGTTGAATTCCTCGTTCAACATGGGGGCCCTCGCGGGCAGAATTTGCGAGCGAGAGCGCCTCGGGGCGCGGGGACGCGTGGACCACGCCCGTCTTTTTGCCGCCGCCGAGGCCCGTCGGCGCCGGGATGATGGCCGGCGCCCCGTCTGGTCGATATGGTCGGCCGATGCCGACACGGCGCGCCTGCTTGCCCTTGCTGTGTGCTCTCGTCCTGCTCGCGGGCTTCGCCTGCGACGAGGCGACGAGCGATCCAGCGGCGACCCGCCAACCGAGCGCGCCCGCTGTGGCTGATCCCCCGCAGGCCGAACAACCCGAGCCGACGCCAGAGCCGCCAGTCGAGGTCGCCGAACCGACACCGCCGGTCGTGCCCGAAGGGGGACCCCGCTGTGATCACCGCGAGCACGCGACCAAGCCTGGGGGCGAGCCGCGGCGGGTGTGCATCGACTACACCGACCACAAAGGCGCGATCGAGCCGCGCTGCTTCGAGGGCGTCGAGCTGAGCGAGGAGCCGTGTCCACGCGAAGCGGTGATCGCCAGCTGCAAGCTGCCCGCGACCGGCGTTGCGATGGTCTACTACGAAGGCGCCGACATGGCCCGGGCCAAGCGCGACTGCGAGACGATCGACGGAACCTTCGAGGGCTGAGATCAGTAGGGCTTCTTGCGGTCCAGGGCGCGGCGCTCGGCGACGTCGATCAGGCCCTTCCACAGCGGCTCGAGGCCCATCGCCTCACGGACTTGCTGCAGCGTCGCGTAGGCGACTTCGCGCGCGCGGATCGTGCCGTCGACGAGGATCTCCTCGACCAGGCCTTCATCGGCCTCGAACGCCGCCCGACGCTCGCGCAGCGGGGCGAGCAGCGCCTCGGTCTCCGTGATCAGCCGATCGTGGACGGCGGCGTCGCTGAGCTTGCCGGCCTGGTGCGCGGCGTGCATCGCCTTCGCCTGCCCGTCATCGTCGTCACCGTTGCCGATCAGCGCGTCGATGAACCCCCGCAGCCGCGCACCGCCAAGCGTCCGCAGCTTGCTGGCGACCACGTCCGCGGTGTCACCCAAGTTGATCGTGTTGCCGGCCGACTTCGACATCTTGCTGGCCGCCGGCCCGTCGGGGCCGATCCCCGGCAGCATGGGGACCCGCGAGGCCCGCCCCTCGGGCAGCGGAAACACCTCGGCGTACATCTCGTTGAACGACTGCGCGACCTCGCGGGCGATCTCCACGTGCGCGAGGTTGTCACCGCCAACGGGGATCAACTGCGCGCGCGCCATCAGGATGTCGGCGGCCTGCAGCACCGGGTACCCGAGCAAGCCCAGCGACATGCGCTCGTCGTCGACGCCCGCGACCTTGGCCATCTGCGCGATGCTGGCGAGCGAGCGCAGATGCGAGGCCGGGATCAACATCTGCAACAAGATCGCCAGGTCGTAGACCGCCGGGACCCCCGACTGCAGGTAGATCGTCGACTTCTCGGGGTCGATCCCAACCGAGAGCAGGTCGAGCACGACCGCGCGAACGTTGCGGGGTAGCTCGGCGATCCGATCCCGCTCGGGCCTGGTCGTGAGCGTGTGCAGATCCGCGACGATCAAGAAGCACTCGTGGCTGTCTTGCATGGCCACGCGGCTCTGCAGCGAGCCAAGCAGGTGACCAAGGTGCAGCGGACCGGTCGGGCGGTCGCCGGTCAGCAGTCGGTCTTTTTGCGCGGCGGTGGACGGCAGGGATCGCTCGGGCATGCCGGGGACTTTAGACCCCCATACAGACCTTCGCACTTCGCTGCTCGGGGCGCTCGCATGCGAGCGCACGTGCGGCCCCCCGGGAGGGGGATCCGGCTTGTTCTGGACCTTCGCACATGGCCCGCTGCTGGCGTCGTCTTGCCGGTTGCACCCGAAACCAGCACACTCCGCCGCGTGCCGCGAGCCCACGTACTGTTGAGCGAGAGCATCCACGAGTCCGCCGATCCTGCGTTCGAACGGGCGAATATCCAGGTCCACCGCAGCGCCGCGGGGCTGGCGGATCAAGAGCTGATCCAAGCGCTCTTGGCGATCCCAGGCGACGAGCCGGTGCTGCTGGGGATCCGCAGCAAGACGCAGGTCCGCGCTTCGGTGTTCGACGCCGTCCCGCGTCTGGTCGGGGTCGGGGCGTTCTGCATTGGAACGGACCAGATCGACCTCGAGCACGCCCGGGTCGGCGGGGTCGCGGTCTTCAACGCGCCGTTCTCCAACACCCGCTCGGTCGCCGAGCTGGTGATCGCCGAGATCGTGATCTTGTCGCGGCAGATCTTCGGGCGCAGCTGGGCGGCTCACGAAGGCGAGTGGCTCAAGGACGCCAAGGGTGCCCACGAGGTTCGCGGCAAGCGGCTGGGGATCATCGGCTACGGCCACATCGGCTCGCAGCTGAGCGTGCTGGCCGAGGCCCTGGGCCTGCGCGTGAGCTACTACGACGTCATCAACAAGCTGCCGCTCGGCAACGCGAGCGCGGTCGACAACCTCGACACGCTGCTGCGCGAGTCGGACTTTGTCACCCTGCACGTACCGGACACCGAGCAGACCCGCGGGATGATCGGCGCGGCCGAGCTCGCCAAGTTCAAGCGCGGCGCCTACCTGATCAACGCCTCGCGCGGCAGCGTCGTCGACCTCGACGCGCTCGCGGCCGCGCTCGACGAGGGCCAGATCGCCGGCGCCGCGATCGACGTGTACCCGAAAGAGCCCAAGGCCGCAGGTGATCGGTTCGAGTCGCCGCTGCAGGGCAAGCGCTCGGTGATCCTCACCCCGCACATCGGCGGTAGCACGCAAGAGGCCCAGGCCAACATCGGCGTCGAGGTCAGCGAGGCGCTCGCGGCCTACATGACGACCGGACGCACGACCAGCTGCCTGACCCTGCCCGCCCTCGATGGCGCGGAGCTGCGCGGCGGCTGCCGGCTGGTCAACATCCACAAAGACGTGCCGGGCGTGCTGTCGCGGGTGAACCATGTCGTCGCCGATGTCGGGGTCAACATCACGGGACAGCACCTGGTCACAGGTGGCGGCAATGGGTTGTTGCTGATGGACCTCGACGTGCCGCGCGAGGATCCGCGGGCCAACGCGCTGCGCGAGGGGATCGCCAAGCTGGATCAGTCGCTGCGCACCCGCCTGCTTGGGTGAGTTCGAGCGCCCGCGTGGTGGATGCCTGAGCGAGCTGACTAGCGCCGCTCTAGCGCGAGCCGAACTTCAGGGTGAGCTTGGATGGCTCGCCACCAGGGTCGTACTTGCCGGCACCCTGGGCCCACGAGTTGAGCTCGCGCTGGGTACAGTCCGCGGCCGCGCGGTCCTGCTTGCGCAGCTGGGCGTCGTCGATCGTGACGTTGGCGATCGCGCCCGCGGCGTCTTGTTCGATCATGCAAGTGACCTGCGTGCCCGACTTTGGGGCGCTGGGAACACACGCCTCGACCCGCTCGAGCTTGGTCTTCAACTCGCGCTCGAGCTTTGGGTTGGCTGGCGTGATCGTGAGCTCGATCTTGGTCTTGGTCTTGGAGTTGGCTTGGAGAGACTTCTTGGCGGGCTCGGGGGACGGGTCTGGCTGGTCGAGCGCGCCCAGGTCGGGATCGGACCCCGGGACCGGCAGCTGCGGATCCACCGAGTCCGGTGCGGGCTTGGACGCAGGGATCGGTGCGGTCAGCTCGTCGGGAGCCACGCCCAAGCGCACGGTCTGCATCTCGACCTTGGGCTGGATCATGAAGGTGGACTCCAGCATCCGCGGTGTTGGTGGAGTCGGCGTGTCGCTGACGTCGTTGAGCCCGGCCACCACTTTCGCGGTCTCGCCCGCGAGCTCGGACGCCACGGAGGTGTCGACGCGAACCCGCGCTTGCACGGCCACCGTGGGGCACTTGAAGCGCAAGGTGTTGCCGTTCTCGACCTTGAACTCGATCTGCTGGCCCGCAGGCAGCTCGAGCGTGATGTACTCGCTGTTGATCGCGTTGCCGCTTGGATCCGTGAGCTCGATCCGGCAACTTTCGCCGCCGTCGATCGCATCGTCAGTCGTGAGCGCGCCGTTGATGAACAGCGCGGTGGTCAAGAACGCCAGGCCAAACGCGCCAACGACCAGCAGTCGCTGGACCTGGCCGCGAGACCAGGACCGCTTGCGGCGCTTGGTTGCCGGCTGATCCGTGACGATCAGCGCCTCGAGGCTCTCGCTTGCGATGATTGGATTGACGACAGAGAGCGCGTCGCGGCTGTCGTCGTCAAAGGTGCGCAGGGTGCCAAGCGGCGCGGGGCGGATCTTGGGTTGGTCGCTGAGCCGCCGGTAGAGATCATTGCGCTGATCCGGCATCCGGTAGTGGGTGGCGCTGCGCAGCGGCATCGGCACGCACTCACCGATGTCGTCTTGGTCGAACACCAGCGGGATGAACTTGCGGTTGCGGCCCTCGGCGTCGTGGATCTCTTGCAGGCTCAGGTGTGACTCGAACTTGACGGCCCGGTTGGCCCGATGCCCGCGGGGAACCTCGCCCTCGCAGCGCTCGAGGTAGCCGCGGGTACACGCGATCAGCACGTACTCGGACTCGCGCATCTGCGTGTAGACCCAGCGCGGCCAGCCTTCCTCGGGGGACTCCTCGAACTGATCAATGTGGGCATCGATGCCCTGGGTCCGCAGCCACTGCGCGAGCTCGAGGACGCGCTTGGCGTGCAGGGGGGTGTCGTCGCTATAGCTGACGAACACGCGCGGTGGTTGATCGTCCACGGTCGTTCAACGCTACCACCACACCTCCCCTGACGGCCGCTAACAGATTGAAAAGCGTGGCGCTTTGGTCGTTGGGACAGTGGCCACCCTGCGGCCGGCACTACGGGGTAGAGGCGACCACAGACTCGATGAAGTCGAAGCGCGCCTGCCAAGCCTCGACGATGCGCTCTTGGCCTTCTACGTGGTGGCCCTGACCCTCGACCTCGAGATAGCTGACGGACTTGCCTGCAGCCTTGGCCGCTTCGACGAATGCACGCGAGCCAGCGACGGGGACCCGCCAGTCGTTGGCGCCATGCAGCAGGAAGATCGGCGCGGCCAGCCGCTCGACGTGGTTGATCGGGCTGCGATCTCGAAGCCGGGCCAGATCTTCGGGGACTGCTGGATCGCCAGCCTCGAGCACGACCCAGTCGGGGATGTTGGTCGCGTCGTGGAACGCGACGATGTCCGAGAACCCGGCCTCGGCCAGCCCAAACCCAAACCCGTAGGCTTCGTTGCGGTCGTTGGTCTCGGGCGGAAAGGTCATCGCGCGCATGGTCGCGTAGCCGCCGTGGCTGCGACCGTACACGCCCACGCGAGCGCTGGGGATCCCGAGCTCGGTCTCGATCCAGCGCGCGACCCAGAACAGATCCACGATCTCGTCGCCGCCCAGGTCACGATCGTTGAGGGCCGCGAACGCCTTGCCAAACCCAGACGAGCCGCGCACGGCCGGCGAGACCACGGTGATCCCCGCGGCGCACAGCAGGTGGTCGTGGCGGGTCCACTCGTTGTCGCCCCCGTAGAACGACCGCACCATCGCAATGGCCTGGCCGTCGGGTAGGGGTTGCTTGGGGCGCAGCACGAACGCGTGGAGCAGCGTGCCGTCGAAGCTGGGGATCTTCACCGCTTCGGGCACGCAGCGGACCAGCTCGGACTCCAGCGCGGCGCTTGGCCGGATCAGCGTGTCGTTGTGGAGAGAGAGCTCGCCGTCGATCTTGGAAAAGCTAGCGAGGTTGGCCTCGTAGACCTTGTCGGGCGCTTGCTGGGTCCACACGGCGCGGCCGTCGTGGGCGTCGAGGATTCCGATCTTGCCGGGCGCCGCGGCGTGGCCAAGCACCGCGCCCGAGCTCGCGTCGAGCAGCTCGAGGGTGCTGCCGGCCGGGGTCCCGTGCGCCACCAACACCGCGTGGGTCGAGCCAACTTGCAGCGACGCAGCGCCAAGCAGCTCTTCGGTGTGGTGGGTCAGGCGCTTGTGCTTTCGGGTCCGCCGCGACCAGCTGTAAATGTCGCCGTAGCCGGCCTCGTTCGAGACATACAGGAGGTGCTCGCCGGCCCAGCCCTCGAGCACGTCGGGGCTGCTGCGCGGCACGTTGACATCGGTGATCGGCGCGAGCCTTGGCGGCTTGTTCTTGGCGTTGCGCAGATCCACCTCGACGATCTGCACCCGCTTGCGATCGCCTTGGACCTGGGCCGAGAAGTAGATCTGCTGGCCGTCGGGTGAGAAGTGTGGCGACGACCAGGTAAAGGTCAGCTCGGGGCTGTCACAGACGACCTCCTGATCGGCGCCCTCGCGGGTGGGGTCCTGCGCATCGAGCAGGCGCAGGCAGGTGCGGTAGGGCGCCTGCTGACCGGTGCGAGCGAGGTAGGCGATCTGCGCGTGCCCGTCGTCCTCCGAGAAGCCCCAGCCGTACACGTAGTCGGCGTTTGTAATCTGGGTGGGTACACGCTGCGCGAGCGGGGCCGCCAGGTCGATCCGCCACAGGTTCATCTGCTCGTCGTTGCTGGCGTCGGCGTGGAGCCACAGCGTGTTGGTGGCCGGGTGGATGCGCACGCCCCAGAGGCTGCGCGTCGACCAGTCGACCTCGCACACCGCTTCGGCGCCGTCGATCTCGAGGGGCGTGGCCGCGGCGCCAGCTTGGGGCAGCGGCAGCGAGCGCAGCACGTAGCGCTCGCCGGTGTGCATGAAGAACATCCGACCGTGCTCGAGCTTGGGGTTGAAGTTCGCGTACGGGAAGCCCTCGAGAAAGGGCGAGAGATCGACAGACCGATCGAGGAAGCTGACCGTGGTCGGGCTCGTCGGCTCGCTGATCTCGGCGGCCTCACCCTCGAGCGGGGCCGTCGTTGGGTAGGGCGTGGCCGGCGTGGGGGGCACGCAGGCCAGCAGCGGCATGGCGAGGACGAGTCGTGAGCAGGTGCGAGCGAGGCTCGGCATGCCGCATCGGAGCACCTGCAGAGCCAAGCGTCAAACGCCCGGGCACGAGTGCCGCACACCCCAAGTCCGCTCCGGGTCGAGGTCCACGAGAAGAACCCGCCGAGTGGGGCGCTGCTCGAGCAGGCGAGGCGCGAGGCGGCGCAGCGCTGGTGAGAGAGCTACACGTGAGCCGCTACGAGCAGGCGAAGGCCGAACTTGCTCGAGCGACATCGAAGCCGAACTAAAGCGCGTCGGTGGACGGCGCAATTGAGCTCTGGATGATCTTGGACACCTGCTCGATGGCAGGCGAGGTGACGGCCCCGCGACGCCAAACCAGGCGATACGTCACCGTCCCGAGCTCGGGGACCGGTACGAGTGCGACGCCCTTCGGCGCGGCACACGCTCCGTTCACAACCGCCACCCCTAACCCGGCCTTGGCAAAGCAGAGCATTTGAGGCCAGCCGTCTGCATCAATAGGCGCTTGGGGTGAGACTCCGACGCTGGCGATCGCCCGCGTGACTGATTCTCGTTGTTGGCGTCCGGCTGGTGCGAGTATCAACCGCTCGCCGGCGATATCTTGCAACCTCAATGACTTCCGACGACCAAGCGGGTGCCTCGTGCGGATAGCAGCACAGACTGGCACGGTGAGCAGGTCGCGCACGACCAGCCGACGTGGCACCACATCGAACACGCCCACCGCCAGCTGCGCAGACCCCAAAAGAACCGCTTCGAGAGCGCGAGGACCCCCGAGGGTCAGCAGCGACAGTTCACCATCAAATTCCACGCGACAACGTTGAAGCGCCTTTCCGAGCAAATAAAGATAGGACCCTTCTCCTGCAGCAAGGGTGACTCGCTCCGCAACGCAGCCGCTGATCTCCTCGGTGAAACGCGCAGCCTGCGCGAGCATGTCCCGCGCGAACGCTGCCAGCTGGATACCTTGCGCCGTCAGCTTCAACGCCTTTCCCTGTTTCTCGTACAGCTTGACGTCGAGCAGCTCCCCCAGTTTCCGAACTCGTTCGAACAGAGCTGGCTGAGAAAGGCCGATGCGCCCCGATGCGTGCGTAAAGCTCTTGGCTTCCGCGAATGCGACGAACGCGCGGAGCAGATCGTCGCTAAGTATCGGCTGCACAGATAGAGTATCCATTGATACTAGTTTACACCGATATCTGGCTTCTTAAGCTGAGGGTATGAAACAGACGAGTGAAAGCTGGTGGCAGGCAACCAAGACCGACGACCACAAGCTGGTCGCGTGGCTGTACAAACAGTATCGAGGTGAGATCGGCGCGGGCCAGCGCATCCGCGCGCTCCGGGATCGCTACGCTCTCGCGACTGGGCTGCCCGCGCGCACGCTGACCAAGATCGCCGCCCAAGAAGATCGCCACGCTCAGTGGATCGCCGGGCTGCTTCAGGCTCGCGGCCACGCGCCTGAGGTGAAGCCCGCGAAGGAACGGTACTGGCGCGCGGCACTCGAGTCGTTGCACGACCTCGAGACCGGGTGCGCGATCGGAGCCCACGCCGAACGGATGCGACTCGAGCGGATCGAGGTCATCGCCAACGACCCGGAGGCTCCTGCTGATGTCCGCGCCGTGTTCGCGCGAATTCTTCCGGAAGAGCGCTTCCACGAGCGGGCGTTTCGAAGCCTCGCAAGTGAAGCTGCTCTAGCGGCGACCGCGGGCGCCCACGCGCTAGGCCGAGCCGCTCTGGGACTCACGCCATAGCGGTCACTACCGGCGATTGCACCGAGTCACCCAAGTCTTTCTAGTTCGACGTGCACTCGACCATTTGGGTGCGAAACACCAGATCGAGGTCGGGATCGCCGTTGGCAGAACCACCGGGATAGGGGTTGGCGTCCGCGAAGGCCATGTGAATGACCATCTGAACTGGCACCACGACGCGGAAGCTGTAGACCTCGCCAGCGGCCAGCGCGATCGGGTCTGGAAACGTGAACTCCTGCAGCTCGAGGGGACCGGGCGCGAGCATGACCTCGAGGCTGCCGAGCAGCGTGCCGCCGATGCCTTCGCCGGTATAGATCTCGATCGTCGCGGGCGAAGGCATCGGCGTCACGGGTGAGGTCAGCTCGATCGCGAGCTTGGCCAGTCCACCCCCAAGCCCAACGGTGAACGACTGCCACTGATCCTCATCGCCACCTGCGAACCCGGCCACGAGCTGGGACTGGTCGCTGATCGGGTTGCCAACGGCGTCGCAGATGCAGCTCGCGTTGTCGACCTCGGCCATGTGGTTGAAGTTGCTGGCCTCCGGCACGGTGCAACCAAAGCAGGGCGACTCGCAGACCTCACCGTCAGCGCTGTAGTCGGGGTCGTCAAAGCAGGCCACGCACGGGAGAAGAGCGAGGACGAGGGCGGGGATGCGCGCGCGAGAGGTCATGTCCTGGCGAGCGCGCAAGCTATCACATCGCCCGCCTGTAGAACTGGGCTCTAAATACCTGTGACCCCAAGGTCGCCTCACCGATATGGATCAACTGGCGCGCTCAGCAGCGCTCGCTCGAACCGCTCGAGCTCGGAGATCGTGCGCCGGACTTCGGTCCACACCAGGTCCAGGTTGGGAGCGCGCGCGTAGACGACCTGCTCCCAGACGTCATCGGTGCGATCGCAGCCGAACAACAAGCGCCGAAACGGCGCGACCGAGAGACCGAGCTCCCCGAGCAGCCGCCGCTCTTTGACGCCAAGTCGCCGCAGGGATCGCAGCCACTCCCAGATGGCCTGGCGGACTTCGTAGAGGGCGGCGTCGTACTCGTCGCAGCGCTGACGCCGAGCCCATGGGGTCTC
The DNA here is from genome assembly GCF_000737335.2 of Enhygromyxa salina. Lineage (GTDB taxonomy): Bacteria > Myxococcota_A > Polyangia > Nannocystales > Nannocystaceae > Plesiocystis > Plesiocystis salina_C. The sequence goes on from NZ_JMCC02000089.1 coordinate 95,095, forward strand.
GGACAGCAGCGGCGCGCGAATCCTGCGGACGGGGGTCTCGAGCTCGAGGCGCAGCCGGTGGGTCTGGCGAGCGAGCGCGGCCAGCTGCGGGTCGAGGTGCTCGGGGATCCGTGGGGCCTCGTCGTTGACCCGCTCGAGCTCCTGCAAGATCTGCTGCTCGCGCTGGTGTCGACGCCACCAGCGATAGCCGACGTAGATCGGCGCAGCGCCACCGGTGACGGCGACCGCCCAGCTCACCGCCGCCCCCCCGTTGCCCCTGGGATTCGCCTGCCGTGAGCCAGCCGGGCCGAGCAGAGGAGGGGCGAGCGCACCTCTACACATTGAACGAAGTCGGCGCCTTGGCCAGCCTTTGCGCGAGCTTGGCGTCCCCACTCGAGCAGGTCCTGCACACCTACACGCTCACGGGTGTGTATGCTGGCGCCCGTGAACCGACCTCGCAGCGGCATGTTGATCGCGGTGTTGCTCACCGCCTGCTCACAAGACGGCGCCTCGAACGCCTCGGCTGGTGGCGCCAAGTCAGGCGCTGGTCAAAAGACCACTGCCGACGCACCAGAGGTCAGCGGGCCCCAATCCAACTCCGAGGGCGTCGAGCTGGGCCAAGTCAAATCGACGCCGTTGATCAACCTCAACGCGCTGGTCAACAAGACCCCCGAGCAGGTCGACGCGGTGCTCGGGTCGCCCAAGGATGTCGGCACGGATCGGATCTCGTGCGTGCGCTTCGTGCCCGAGCGAGTGTTCTTTGCGTGTGAGCAGGAGATCCGCGTGTACGAGCACCAACAGTTCGAGCAGATCCGAATCGAGTTTGAAGATGGCCACGCGGCGATGGTGGCGATCTCTGGGTTGCCGGGTGACGGCGCGTTTGAACCGACCGCCGCGCTGGCCTCGGTTGGCGTGACGCTGCCGGGGACGCCGTTTCATGACAACCCCGCGCTGGGCATGGGTGGGGACCCCAGCGATGTCGTGGATCGCTGGGAGTGGGGCAACAGCAAGGCGCGCCTGCGGATCGATGAGCTCGAGTTTCGCGTGCGGCTCTCGGTCGTCAACAATGACTGGCGGCGGGCAAAGCTGGAGTTGATCAACAACCAGCCGCTCACGGACGAACAGTCCGCGAAGATCAAGCTGCCGCGAGGCGCCGAACCAGCGCCCGAGGTCAGCGAGCTGCAGGAGTAGTTCTTCAGGTCAGCCGCGCGACAAGCTCGGGCACCCACTGTGAGCCTGTGCCCTGCAGCCACAGGCCGCTGCCGCGCTTGGCTTGATCCAGCGCGTGCTCGGAGAAGGGGTTGGGCTCGGGGTTGATGTCGATGATCCCGACCCCGCGCCGCAGCGCGACCGCGGCCACGTGATAGGGGATCGCGGCGGCCCCCGACGTACCCACGACGACGAGCAGATCGCAGCTCTTGGCGGCTGTCAGGGCTGACTCGGCCCGATACAGCCGCTCGTTGTAGCACTCGTCGAACCACAGAATGTGCGGGCGCGTGCGCCGACCATCTGGGGTTGTGAGCAGCTCCCATGCTTCGTCGCTGATCGGGTCGTTGCGGCCGAGGATCGGCATGCTCGCTGGGATCGGGATCGGTGTGTCGTCGCCTTCGATCGCGCGCATCAAGTCGGTGCTGCCGTGGACTTGGATCGTGCGCGCGTGGGTGCTGCCCGCGCGCAGGTGCAGACCATCCACGTTTTGCGTGACGAGCATGAAGCGATCCCCAAGCGCCTGCTCGAGCTTGGCCAGGGCCAGGTGCGCGACGTTGGGGGCGGCTTGGTTGCAGACGGCCTTGCGGTACAGGTACCAGCGCCACACCTCGCGGGGCATGTTGGAGAACGCGACCTGCGTGGCCATGTCTTCGGGGTGGTACTCCTGCGAGCCCACGGTCCAGTAGCCCTCGGGGCCGCGGAAGGTTGGGATCCCGCTCTCGGCCGAGATCCCTGCACCGGTGACCACGACGACCCGCTCGGGCCTGATTCGGGACAGCAGCGCGTCGAGCTCGGCTGCGCGCTCGCTGTCGTTCGTGGGGATCTTGGGTGCGGCGGCCATATCGAGGAAGTGTACATCATACACTTTGACCGGCTAGCCTCGCGCGCGGCCCCGCGACCGTCGCTGGCTCACATGCGTGATCAGCCTTCCCCACGGTCGGCGAGTCTGGGTATCATCCGCGCACGTGACGTGGGTCTACCTGGTGCTCGCCGCCGTCGCGGCGCTCGGCCTCATGCAGACGATGCGCGGGCAGATCCGCAGCCGTCGCTATCTCGCGAGCAGCCCGCAAGAGCACCCGCTGCAGCTCTCGCACCTTTCGTCCCCGCTGCAGGCGCTGGCCCGGGACACCCGCGCGCTGCGACTGAGCCTAGAGGGTCCGCTGCGCGAGGGGCAGAGCCTCGACGTCGCGGTCGCGCTTGGTGAGTTCGACGAGACCCAGCAGGTGCTCAACGACGCGGCCCGGGAGATCGGCGATTGGATCCACGCAGTCCAGCGCCTGAGCGCCAGCGACCAAGCGTACCTGCACGATGTTGGGGCCCAGAGCGCGCCGATCCGCTCGCTGTTCGAGGCCGAAGAGTGGTCGCTGGAGCGCAAGCGCAAGCCCGGCCAGCTGCCGCTACATGAACAGCTGCAGCGATTGGTCCGGGAGCTGACCATGTTCGAAGAGCGACTGCAGACCCCTCCGGCACCGTATCGCTAGGTGTCTACGAAAATGTCCGCAAGCGGGCGAGAAGCCCTCGCCCGAGCTGAAAACAGCTGGCTGCCCTCGGTGAACCTGTCTACGAAAATGTCCGCAAGCGGGCGAGAAGCCCTCGCCCGAGCTGAAAACAGCTGGCTGCCCTCGGTGAACCTGTCTACGAAAACGTCCGCAAGCGGGCGAGAAGCCCTCGCCCGAGCTGAAAACAGCTCATTGGAAGCCCCGTTGGGCCGAGCGGAGTGACAGCGCGGCGATCGTCAGCGACGGGTTGGCGGTCGAGCCCATGCTGAAGCTGCTGCCGCCGAGCACGTAGAGGTTGCGCATCCGGTGGTGCAGCTGGTCCGCATCGACGACGCTGGTCGCGGGGTCCGAGCCCATCCGCGCGGTGCCCAGGATGTGCCCCTCGCTTGCCCGCGGCGCTTCAACGGCGATCTCTTGCACGGGCAAGCCGGCGAACATGGTCTCGAGGTCTCCGGCGAAGCGATCGATCGCGCGCTGGGTGTAGTCCGAGTACCCGGTGTGCCGGGTGACAGGCTTGCTCGGGTCACGCTTGTCAACGCTGACGCGGTTGTGGGACTGGGGCAGATCTTCGTGGACGCCGGTGACCCGCAAGCTCTGGCGCCACCTTCCCTTGGCGATCCGCAGCCACGTGCGGGTGAAGGTCTCGAGCAACATGGCGGCGCGCTCGCGTCGGTGTTCACCGCGAGCGAAGCGATAGTGATGGCCGGTGCAGCTGGTGCTGCCGTTGAAGCCCTCGACGCCGTCGAGATGCACGAGCGCCTCCACGCCGACTTGCTCGTGGAGGTAGCGGCCGACGACGCCATCGTCGAGGCCCGAGCGCAGCAGGATGTGGGGATTGAACAGCGCGTTGGCGCCCAGCGCGATGACCTCGCCGGTCGCGGACGCGTCGCGCCGCGAGGCCACGCCCTTGGCCGACGCGAGCTGGTTGGGGTCTTCTTGTAGCCACTCGACGCCGGTTGCGATCTGATCGGCCGAGGTGATCGACTGCACGACCGCGCCGCAGCGAAGCTCGACGCGGGGATCCTCGTAGAGGTGCGCGAGGCCGTTGAGCACGGTGAACTTCGCGTCGACCGGGCAGAAATTGCAGACGAAGCTGGCGCAGCACGCCGCGCGATCCGTGGTGACTCGCGGTCGCGGGGGATCGTGGGCCCGCGCTGTGGGGCACACGTAGAAATCATCTCCGTGAACCGCGAGCAGCAACTTTTCTGGGTCACTGAGCTGGTGGGGTGAGTGCGGATACGGGCGGCTGCGGGGAAACGGCGTGTGATCGCTGGGACCCGCGACGGTCATCAGGTCTTCGGCGTCGCAATAAAATGGTTCGAGATCGTCGTAGCGAAGCGGCCAGTCCATGCCAACGCCGTAGCGCGAGTGGGTCTCGAAGTCTTCGGGCAGCAAGCGCGGCGTGTTGCCGTACCACATGTTCGAAGTGCCCCCGAACGACGGCGCGTACAACCAGGGCTTTCGTCCGATCCGCCTGAAGGTCCGGTCGCCGACGGTTCGCAGACCGTGGCGGATCTCGAGCAGCTCGGAGTAGGTGTACCGACGCCCGCGCTCGAGCACGAGGATCTTGGCGTCGGGCTTGGCGTGGCGCAGGTACTCGTGCAGGAAGAACGACGACGCGAAGCTGGTGCCGACGAGGATCAGGTCGTAGGACGCCATTGGGTTGGGCGGAGTATAGGCCGAGACTTGGCTGCCCTCGGTGAACCTGTCTACGAAGGTGTCCGCAAGCGGGCGAGAAGCCCTCGCCCGAGCTGAAAACAGTTCGCTGCTGTCGATGAACCTGTCTACGAAGGTGTCCGCAAGCGGGCGAGAAGCCCTCGCCCGAGCTGAAAACAGTTCGCTGCTGTCGATGAACCTGTCTACGAAGGTGTCCGCAAGCGGGCGAGAAGCCCTCGCCCGAGCTGAAAACAGTTCAGCGTTGTCGGTAGATGACGATCTCTTCGGCGTAGCGGCCGACTTGCTCGAGATCGCCGAGGCGCACGCGCCTGTGGAGGGACCTTCGCTCAGCGGGTGACAGCTCGGCCTCGTGAAGAACGAAGTAGTCGGGGGGCTCGGGAACCTGCTCGAGATGATCCCGGAAGTAGTCTCGGAAGTGGTAGAGCCGCGCGCGGGTCGACACATGGGGCCCAAGCGAGTCGGTCGCGGCGACCGAGGCGTCCGCAGGGATCTGCTGCACGGCGTCCGCCAACCAGGCGTAGCGTTCGCGCTGGTGATCGTCGAGCTCGCGGATCAGCGGCGCGTTGCCGGTCAAGAACGCCTGCGAGTGGCCAAGCGCACCAAGCCGATCACCCGCGAGCAACCCCGCGCAGACGAGCGCGGCCGCAAACCCAGCCAGCACCGGCCCGCGGCGTGTCGGCTCGAGCCGCTCGCTCACGTTGCGCAGCCCGAACACCGCGGCGGCGGCCATCGCTGGGAACGAGAACACCGTGTAGTGCAGGTAGAGGTTGTGAAGGTTGCTGCCAGAGCTGAGCGCCGTGAACGCCAGACCAAAGCTCAGGGCCCACAGCGCGCGGCCACCCACCACGAACAGCGCCAGGGTCGGCAGCGCGAGGGTGGCCATGTAGATCAGCTTGGCCGGCGTGAGCGCGTGCTGGATCACGAACCCGGGGTTGCTGAGCACGGTCGCGAGGATGTCGGTGGCGCCGCCGGTGTCGGGGTTGGGGATGACCTTGCTGAAGCGGTTTGCGTAGCGATAGCTGGACGAGGCGTCCGGCATGAAGATGCCAGGGTCTTGCATCAAGGCGAGCTTGACGAAGGCCAAGGTTGCCAGCGCGGCGAGGATCGTGAGCGCGGCCTGCCTGCGCCGGCCCGCGGCCAAGGCATAGATGCCCAGCGCGACGACGACGAAGGGCAGATCTTCGCGGGTCAGCAGCAGCGCGGCGATCATGGCGATCCACAGACCGGTGCGCCCGGTCTCGAGCGCGTACACGGCCCACACGATCATCGGCGCCGCCAGGGTCAGGGCGTGGAAGTCGAACAGCGAGACGCCGTGCAGCGAGGGGTGGCACAGCCAGGACAGCGCAAACACAACACCAAGCCAGCGCCGCGCAGGCCACTTGGCGAACGCATGATCCGCGAGCAGGTAGATCGGGATGGCCCCGCTGGCTAACCACACGACCTGGATGACGATCAGATTCTCGGGTCCGGGGGCGACCGCGTAGATCGGGGCGAGCAGCTGCAGGATCGGCGCGCAGTGGGCCGACGTGAAGGTCTCGCCGCGCAGGACGGTGGTGGTCTGCCAGTGGCCCTGCGTCGCGTGAAACAAGAGGTTGTCGAAGATCCCCATGTCCCAGATCCGCGACTCGAGGGCCCGGTGACGGATCACGCCGAGGCGGATCATCATCGCGCAGTAGCCGAGCAAGAGGGTGGCGAGGGTGATCGGCGGGGCGCGCTTGGATGCCCCAAGCCGGACGAGAAGATCGCGGTCGCGCAGCCACGGCCACGCGGTTGCGACCGACAAGCCGACCGCGCCCGCGCACAGCAACGTCAGGGTGACCACGAACAGCCGACGCGCGCGCTCGATCTCTGGCACGTAGAGCAGCGGGATCACGACTGTGACGGCGAGCGGGGCGAGCAGCAGAGTCAGGCGCCGCAGCGCCGGCTTGCGGTCCCCCGCGCGAGCGCCCACCCACAGATACAGGCCGCCGACGAGGATCGCGGAGCCGGCAGCCCAGACCAAGGCCGCCCATGGGGACGCGTTCTGTTCCAGCAGGTTGTCGAGCAGGACCGCTTTGCGATCGCCACGGGTCCACGCCCAGAGCGCCAGGCCCGGAGCGAACGCGTTGGCGAGCCCGAGCAACAACCATCGCAGCTCGATGCCATTAGGCGTGGACGCGGGCTCCGGCGCGGGTTGAGCTCGGGTCATGCCAGGTAAGCGATGTTGGCCCCGGGATGGGGCTTCAGTGCGTGTTGGCGAACACGGCCTCGATCGTCGTGGCGGTGAGGAAGCGGTCGATGTAGGCGACGAGCTGCTTCTCGGAGGCTTCGGCGATCTGGGCGATACAAGACGGCGGCAGCTCCCCGAATTTTGCGGTCATGAGCTTCTCGAGGGTTTCGGCGCGGCCTTGTTGCATGCCTTGTTGCATGCCCTTCTCGTGCAGTTCTTCGGCGATCGTCATGGCGACTTCCTCAGCTTCGGGGAGTTGTTCGTGGATCATGGCACGAAAATCGTCGAAGCGAACATCCCCGACGACCAACGCGATATAGCGAAACAGTTGCGCGAGCGCTTCGACCCCGTTGGGGGCTTTGTACGCGTCTCGAAACGTAGCGAACCAACCGAGCAGCTGGCGCTTGAAGGCCGCGGCGTTGTCGGCGTCACGAGCGTCGCGGCCGTCGCGGAGCAGCCACAACGCAAGCTTTGGAAAGCTTGCTAGCGCCCGCGCTTTGAGCGTGTCGTCGTCGAGCTCGTTGAGATCCACGACCAACAGCGAAAAGTCAGGCACCAGCTCGGCGAGCCCAGGGATCGACCCAGGCGGTGGATCGAACATCGAGTGGAATGACACCGGCGCGTTCCACCCATCAGGGGCGTGGGTGACCACAATCGCAACCACGAGCGGCAGCGGTCCGCCGTGCTGCTTGCGGTGGCGCTTCCACATGCCAATGAGGGAGGCGAGCATGCGTATCGGCATGTCGAAATCGCTGGTGCTCTGGTGCTCGAGCAAGAGGTACAGAAACGCCGGCTTGCCCGCGATCTGGACCGAAAACAGCAGGTCGCTGTGAGTCGCGGCAAGATCGTCGGCGATGAAGGATCCGGGTTGTGCGGTGACGGTGTCCCAGGAGATCGCGTCAGCTAGGGTTGTTGGCAGGATGCTGCGAAAGATCCCGCGAGCATGCTCGGGGTGTTCGAACGCAGCTTTGAACAGCGCATCGTGTGGTGTGTTGGTCACGTCGGGCTCAGTACGGGTGGGCGCCGCCAGGGCGGGCGCGGGCTTGGAAGGCTGTGGTGTGTACTGAGGGTTCGTCGTCATCCGGGGTGGATGTGATCCCGGGTTGGTTCGGGAATTTGCTGGCGATTGTAGGATGGCGGCGGTGCTCGATTCGCACGACCGCCCACACGCGAGCGATGGAGCCCGGCCAAGCCGGGCGGTGATCATCGGGCTGACCGCCCTGGGTCTGACCGTGATCGGGATCAACGCGTGGCTGTGCGACGACGCCTTCATCACGCTGCGCACGGCCAAGCACCTGGTCGAGGGCCGCGGCCCCGTGTTCAACGTGGGCTGGCGGGTGCAGAGCTTCACCCACCCGGCGTGGATGCTGACGCTCGCGCTGGCCTGGGCGCTGACCCGCGAGGCGTTCTGGACGACGATCGCGGTCGGGCTCGCGGTCAGCGGCGTCGCGCTTGGCGTCGCGCTTGGGCGCTGTCGTGGGTGGACGGGTGCGCTGGTGGTCGTGGCCGCGCTGAGCTGCTCGCGGGCGTTCGTCGAGTACTCGACCGCCGGGCTCGAGAACCCGCTGACGCACCTGGTGATCGCCGGGGCCGCGGCGTTGCTGCTGTCACGAGGCGATCCGCGGCGACGACTGCTCGCGGCCGGGTGGCTCGTCAGCGCGGCGTTCTTGTCGCGACCCGACGCAGTCTTGCTGCTCGCGCCGGTGTTCGTTCACGTGGATCGCTGCGCCCGCGAGGCCGGGCTGTCGCGGCGGCAACGGTGGTCGGCGTGGTTGCTCGGCGCGAGCCCTGCGATCGGGTGGGAGCTGTTCTCGCTGATCTACTATGGCGCGCTGATCCCCAACACGGCGGTGGCCAAGCTCGGCTTGGGGCTGGATCGCAGCGAGCTCATCTCGCGCGGGTTCGCGTACGTGTGGCGGGCAGCCACGCGTGATCCGCTGACCTTCGCGCTGGTGCTGGCGGGGCTCGTGATCCCGTGGTTGCCAACCCGGGTCGGCGCGTCGGGCTTGCGCCCGCTCGGGCGCGGGGCGGCGGCCTACCTGATCTACGTGATTGCGATCGGCGGCGACTTCATGGAGGGACGGTTTTTGACGGCGCCCGCGATGTGTGGGGCATTGATGCTCGGCCAGCTGCGCTGGTCGAGCCGGGCCGCGCTGGCCATGTTCCCGGCGTGCGTCTTGCTCGCGGGTCTCGGCGCGCGACATCCATGGTCGCCCGATGCCAGCTCGCCAGCGGCGGGCATACAACACGGGATCACCGACGAGCGCAGCCACTACGCCGCAGCATCGAGCGCGTGGGCGTGGCGACCCGGCCGCTCGATGCCCGATCACCCGTGGCGCGACGCCGGCGAAGCTGGCCACCCGGTCGGCGAGAGGTCTGGCGAGCGCGTGGTGCTGTTCTCGACCATGGGCTTTTACGGGTTCTTCGCGGATCCACACCTGCACATCGTCGACGCCTTCGCGCTCGGCGATCCCGTGCTCGCCCGGCTCCCGCCGGTCCGGCGGATCGACTGGAAGGCCGGGCATCTCCCGCGGGTGCTGCCCGACGGCTACCTGCGCACGCTCGCCGACGACCCCGCGCAGATCCAGATCATCGATCCCGAGGTCGCGCGGCTCTACGAGGCGGCGCTTCGCGTCCACCACGGTCCGATCTTCGCCCGCGGACGCGCCGCCGCGATCTTCGAGTTGATGAGCGGCCGCGCCAGCGCCAAGGTCGACGCCCGCCGCTATCGGCTCGCCGAGCTGGTCCCTGTTGACGCAGGGGTGCTCGCGCGCAGCCGCAAGCCGGTGCGGTTTCGCGACGCCGGCGTCGAGCTCGAGTTCAGCGCGCGGCCGGACGCGCTGGCGTTCACCCTCTCCCCGGGCCAGCGCTACGCGATCAGCTTCTACGCCGGTGACATCGAGCTCGAGCGCCGCGAACTCGAGCTCGTAGGCGAGCTCGACGACCCGCCCCAGCTCGTCAACCTCGATCCACCCACGCGGCCATTCGATCGGGTCCACGTGCTACCGCTGACGATGCACGGCAAGCGCAGCCTGGTGCTCGGACAGGCCCCGCCTCGTGCACGGCGCTGACGTGAGCTACTCCTCTGCAAACCCGCTGCGGTACAGATCCGCATACAGCCCGTCGTTTGCCATCAAGCTGTCGTGATCCCCCATCTCGGAGATCTCCCCGTCGGCGAGCACGATGATCTTGTCCGCGTGGCGGACCGTGCTCAGCCGATGCGCGATCACCAGCACGCTGCGCCCTTCGAGCAGCCGCTCGATCGCCTGTTGGACCCGCTGCTCGGTCAGGCTGTCGACGCTCGCGGTCGCCTCGTCCAGGATCAACATTGAAGGCGAGCGCGCGGCCACGCGGGCGAACGCCAACAGCTGCGCCTCACCAACGGAGAAGTTCCCGCCCCGCTCTCCGACCGGCGCCTCGAGCCCGCCCCGCTCGCGCACGAACTGGGCGGCCTGCACGGTCTCGAGCGCGGCGTGGACCCGGCTGGGATCATCCTCGAGCTCGCGGTCGCCAAGCGTGACGTTGAACCCGGCGCTCTCGTCGAACAAGAACACGTCCTGGTGGACCATGAGCAGCCACCGACGCACCCGGTCGGGCTCGAGCTCGCGCAGCTCGAGGGCCTCGCCGTCGTCGAGGATCAGCTCCACGCTGCCGCGGTAGCCAGCGTAGATCTGGGTCAGGATCCGCCCCAGGCTGGTCTTGCCCGAGCCCGTGCGCCCGACCACCGCGACGACCTCGCCGGGTGCGACGTCGAAGTCGAGCCCGCGCAGGATCTCGGGGGCGCCGTCGTCGTAGCCGTACGAAAATCGCAGGCCACGGACCCGCAGCGCGCCGGTCCACCGGGCCAGCGGATCAGCTTGGCCCTGGTACCGCTCGGGGTGATCGAGCGCGGCCCGGGGCTCGCGGGGGGTGTCGAGCAAGCCAAAGATGCGCTCGAGCGACGCGGCCGCGCGCTGGATGGTTGCGATCTTGCTCGAGAACTCGCGGATCGGCACGAACACCCGCTGCAGGTACTCGACGAACGCGAACAGCAGCCCGAGGGTCAGCGCGCCCGACAGATCCCCAAACAGCCCGACCTCGCCCAGCAACGCCGGGGCCCCGTAGTACAGCAGCAGCGCCACGCAGAAGGCCGAGATCCCGTCCATCAACGAGTACAGCAGCGAGTCGAAGATGTTGGCGAGCTTGGTCGCCCGCAAGTAGCGATCTCCAAGCGCCTCGAAGGTGGTGCGCGCGTGGTCTTCGTGGCCATAGAGCTGGACCACGCCGATGCCCGACAGCTGCTCGGCCAGGTAGCCCGACTGGACCCCCTGCGCGCGGCGGATCTCGAGCTGGAGACCGCGCAGCAGCGACGAGAACCACCGAACCAGCACGTAGAGCAGCGGCGCGACCGACAAGGAGATCAGCGCCAGCTTCCAGCTGAGCACGAACATCGAGGCCAAGATCGAGCCGATCATCACGACGTCGGTGGCGATCGTGAACACCCCAAACGACAGGGTCTCGCCGAGCGCCTCGACGTCGCTGGTGCTGCGCGAGAGCAGCGAGCCAAGCGGGTTCTTGTCGAAGAACCGGGCTGGCAGGCACAGCACGTGGCGGAAGATCGCCGTGCGCAGCTCGTAGATGCTCAGGTGCCCGGCCCGCTGCAGCGCGTAGACCTGCAGCGCCATCGAGACGAACTCGACCACGACCGCGGCCAAGAACAACAGCGCGAGCTGCTGCAGCGCCTGGCCGTCGTGCGCGGGGATCGCCTCGTCGACGGCCTGCTTGACGAGCAGCGGACGCACGGTCGTCATCACCGCGACCAGCGGGATCACGATCAGACCCGCGAACAACCACCGCTTGTGCGGCCGCGCGTACTGCCAAAACCGCCGCATCAACGCGAAGGTCGAGGGGGTGCTGCGGGGTGTCGGCTCAGTCATCCGCTGTCCCCTCCCCCTCCTCGCGCTGGTGCTCGTGGGCGGCGGCGTAGTTGCCACCGAGCGCCAGCAGCTGCGCGTGGGTGCCTCGCTCGATCACATGTCCGTGCTCGAGCACGAGGATCTCGTCGGCGTGCTCGAGCACGCTCGTGCGGTGCGAGACGATCACCGTTGTCGGCGGCATCGCGCCGCCCTTGCCCGCCTTCAAGCTGCGGATCGCGTCGACGAGCTTGGTCTCCGTGGCCTGATCCACGGCCGAGAGCACATCGTCGAGCAGCAGCAACTTGGGCTGGCGGTACAGCGCGCGGGCCAGCGCGGTGCGCTGGCGCTGGCCACCCGAGAGCATGACCCCGCGCTCCCCGACGATCGTGTCGAGGCCCTGGGGCAGCGCCGCGAGGTCGGGGCCGAGGCAGGCCGAGTCGATCACCTGCGTGAGCCGAGGATCATTGATCTCCGCAGCTCCACTTGGACCGGACTTGCTGGCTGGCGCGGCGCGGTGCCCACGAGCGCGACCCAACGAGAACCACGCCGGACCGGCCAGCTCCGCGTCGGCCGAGGCCGTGTGCCCGGTCTGCTCGCCGAGCAGCCGGATGTTGTCGCGCAGCGTGGTCGAGAACAAGAACGGGCTCTGCGGGACCACGGCCATGCCCGCGCGCAGACCCGAGAGCTCCCAGCCGCGAGCGTCGTGACCGTTGATCAGCACCGCGCCCGGCGCGGGCGTGTGCACCCGCGCGAGCAGGTCGATCAGCGTGGTCTTGCCCGCGCCCGTGCGCCCAAAGATCCCCAAGGTCTGGCCCGCTTCCACGACCACGTTGACCCCGCGCAGGGCCGGCTCGTCGCGGCCGGGATGGGTGAAGGTCAGATCCCGAAGCTCGACCCGCGGGGCGCTGGCGAACGACTCGCGGTGGGCGATCTCGGGCAGCTCTGGGTCAGCGTCGAGCAGCGCTTGGACCCGGCTGAGCGAGACGGTCCCACGCGAGAACGCGGTCAGCACCCAGGCCAGCGAGGCCAGGATCGAGACCAAGCTGACCAGCAGCGCGGTGAAGGTTGCGAGGTCGCCAACCTCGAGCTCACCCGCGATCACCTGGTTGCCGCCGACCCACAGCACCAACCCGGTACCAATGTAGCCGGCCAGACCCAGCACCGGCATCGCAAACGCGCGCAGCGAGGCGACCTCGAGCTGCAGCTCCAAGTAGTCGCGGTTGTAACGCTCGAAGCGCTCGACCGCGGCCTCCTCGGCGACGTGGGCCCGGACCGTGCCGACCCCCGAGAAGCTCTCGAGCACCCGATCCGACAGCGACGCCAGCTTCTCGAGCGAGCTGCGGATCAGCGCGTAGAACCGCTGGACCGTCCAGCGCATGTAGATCCCCCCGATCAGGACCGGCGTCACGCACCACAGCGTCAGCACCCAGTCGGTGCGCAGCATTTGGTACAGGTGCATCGGCAGCGCCACGGCGACGTTGCAGACCTGCAGGCCCGCGAACCCAACCAGCAGGCGGACCGACTGGGTGTCGTTGGCGGCGATCGAGAGCAGCTCCCCCACCTTGCGCCGGGCGTAGAAGGGCCGCTGCAGCGTCAGCAGGTGGGCGAAGAGATCGACCCCGAGCCGATACTGGATGTCGCGGCCGGGGTTGAAGAACAGCACCCGCGACAAGGTCCGCACGACGATCAACCCGACCGCCAGCAGCATCAGCTCGAGCGCGAGGTTGGAGACCGGCTTGATCGCCGCGGATGCCAGCTCGCCAAGCTCGACGCCAGCTTGGGTTGCCCCGCTGCGCTCGAGCGTGTTGAGGATCTCGCCGATGACCGTGGGGATCCGAACGACCGCCCAGTTGGTGGCGAACAGGGCCGCGAACCCGAACAGGTACGAGACCCAATAGCGGCCCGCGTACCGGTACAAGAAGCTGGACACGGCGCGGACCATGCCGACCACGGCGGTCACGCCCGTGGGCTCTGTGTTGGGATCACTCACCGCGAGGCGCGGTTCTACTCCCGAATTCGCCGTCGCGCACGTGTTGCGGGGCTACCGCGACACGCCCGCTACTTCTTCTTTTTCTTCGCGTCCCGCTTGGGCGCCTTGTACAGCGGGTTGACTTCCAGGGTCTCGTCTTTCTCGATCTCGTCGATCGCAGCCGACACCTTGTCGAGCCGATCGCGGATGTCCTTGATCGCCACAGCGAGCTGCGCGTTGTCGAACACGTCGGGGCTGAGATCGTTGTTGAGCGCCTCGAAGGCGCGCACCGCCCAGCCAAGATCGGCCTGGGTGTTCCCGCCTTCGACGCCGTTGGCGGTCAGCACGTCGTAGACATCGAGGAACGCCTTGACGTCCTCTTTGTAGCCCTCTTTGAACTTCTCGAAGCTGCCCTCTTTCTCTTTCCACTTGGGCGCGCCCTTCTCGATCTCGTCGAGGTAGCCGCGCATCTCGGTGACGAGCTCGCGGTACTCGGGGACGCGGGTCTTGATGTACTCGCGCGCGCCCTTCTCGAACATGATCGCGTTCTCCGCCGCGATCTCGTCCATCGAGTCGTGCCCCGCGGCCTTGCGCGCTTCCGCGAGCTCCTCCGGGGTCATCTCTTTTTCGTAGCTGTGAAGGTCGACGGTCTCCTTCTTCTTGACCTCGTAGGGGTTTTCCTTGGCGTCACAGGCGGCGAGGCTCAGCCCCGCGATGACCAGGGCGGCGAACGAGGCGGTGATCGAGCGAGTCATGGCGGTTCTCCTGGGCGCAGCCTATCGCATTTAGCCCCGCTGGGTCTGCCCTCGGCTCGCGCCCAACCTGCGTCGCGCCAACAGCAGCCCTGGCATCGCGCGCAGCCCCCAAGTAGAACGCTCACATGACCAAGTCCTCGGCTGTTGGGTCTGCGACGCCCGCCCAGCTGGCGGCGGCGGTGTTCGAGCTGCTCTCGGGCCAGAGCCACCCAGAGGCCGCCCTCGCAACGGTGATCCGGCGGTCTGGCTCGGCGCCGCAGGTGGTCGGCGCCCGCATGCTGCTCTACGCCGACGGCTCGACGCTCGGCACCGTCGGCGGCGGGGCGATCGAGCACCAAGTGCTCGAGACCTGCCGGCAAGTGCTGCGTACCGGCAAGCCCCGCACGGTCGAGGCCCACCTGGTCCGGGATCTGGGCATGTGTTGCGGGGGCGCGATGGAGGTTTTCGTGGAGTACCTACAGGCAGAGTCGAGGCTGATCATCGTCGGTGGCGGGCACGTCGCCCAAGCTCTCGCTCCGCTCGCGCGGGGGATCGGACTGCGGGTGATCGTCGCGGATGACCGCGAAGAGCTCCTCGAAGATCCAGCGTTCGAGCAGGTCGAGCGCCTGGCGTTTGACGCCGACGAGATCCACGAGGCGATCCCGGATCTCAACGAGCGCGACTACATCGTCATCGTGACCCGCGACCACGCCCGCGACGAGCGAGCGCTGGCCAAGCTGATCGAGCTGCCGCACGCGTACCTGGGCATGATCGGCAGCCGCCGCAAGGTCCACACGGTGCTGGCCCGCGTGCTGCGGCGCTACGACGAGCGCGGGCGGGCGCGGCCGGATCTGTCGCGCGTGCACGCGCCGGTCGGGCTCGCGCTTGGCGGCCGCACCCCGCCGGAGATCGCCGTGAGCATCGCCGCGGAGCTGATCGCCCTGCGCCACGGCGGCGACGGCTCGTCCATGAACATGGTCGACGCTGCGATCGGGCGCGTCTCATAGATCCGTCGCGGGCGACGACAGCCTTGCCAGCTGGTCTGGCGTGTCGATGTTGTCGAGCACGCCTTCGTCGTCGACCTCGAGCTTGCGGCGCTGTCCTGACGCGGCCCCGCGGATCAGCGTGCGGGCGGTCTCGTGGCGTGGATCGAGGCTGGCCAGCGCCTGGAACAGCGCCCGCGGCCACAGCAAGGGATGACCCGAGCGGCCCGCGTGGCTTGGCTGCCACACACAATCGGGCTCCGCCGCGGCGCTGGCCAGCAGCGCGCTGACAGTCTGCGGCCGAACCCGCGGCCGCTCCACGTGGTGGACCAACACCGCGTCGAGCAGGGGCTCGAGCTCGAGCGCGCGGGCCAACCCGCACTGCAGGCTCGACAGCGGCCCGAGCTGCCACCGGTGATTGTGGACCAGCTCCGCGCCCGCGATCGCCCCGGCGTGCGGGTCCAGCGGGTGCGCCCCATCGACCACCAACACCCACGCGCACCCCGCCTGGCGCAGCAGCTCCACGCCGATCCCCACGAAGGGGCGGCCCTCGAACTCGAGCAGCGCCTTCGCCCGGCCCATGCGCTGCGACGCGCCCCCGGCCAGGATCAGCCCCGCGACACGCCGACGACCCAAGCTCACCGCGGCGAGCTCACTGCGGCGACTGGACTTGCGTCGCGTCCCGGGCCTCGTCGACCGACTTGACCAGCTCGACGACGCTCTTGACCTTGGCGGGGTCCGTGAACAGCAGCGACTTGGGCACGCCAAACCCGAACACACCGTTGGTGTCATCGAGCCGCAGCGCGAACGCGATCTCACCCGTGATCGCCAGCCCCAGCAGCTTGTCGCGGGCCTTGGTCGCGGCCTTGCGGACCTCGGCGGGCTCGTCCGCGTCGGCGGCGACCACCGTGAAGCCCATCTCGCCAAGCTCGACTGGGTTGAAGATCACGCAGTACTGGCAGCCGTCGGACAGCTTGCGCGCGAGCGCCAAGCCGCCGCCGCCCTCGAGCCCGTCGTCGGACGACTTGCCGAGCCGCCGACCCACATCGTTCATGAGGCTCTTTTGCCCGACGCCGATCGCCACGATCAGCTTGCCGTCGGCGACGACCGAAGAGATCTCGAGCTGCGGCTTCTTGTCGCCAACTAGCCACCCGATGTCCCTCATGTCGTCTTGCATGTCCTTGGGGATCGTCACGGTCAGCAGATCGCCCTTGGCCTTGCCGGCCTTGACCCCGTCCTTCTTGAAGCTGACTTTGTAGGCGTGGTCCGGGCTGTTGCCGGCCAGCGCGATGTGATCCTGCAGGGCCTTCTCGGCCGCGCCCATCACCTTGCGCATCGAATCGCGGGCCGCCTTCTCGTCTTTGACCTCGGCCGCGAGCACCAGCGTGAACTTGCCCTTCTCGATGTAGGCCGCGGCCAGCACCTCGGTGCGCACGGCGTCTAGGATCCCGTGGGCGCCAGCGAGGACCTGGTCGACGTAGCCATCGAAGGGCGCGGGGATCTCGTTGACTGGGATCTGCTTGTCCAGCACGTTGTGCAGCAGCTTGGGATCGCCCCACGGCATCACCCACGCGAACATGGCTTCGCCGGGCAGGGCCTTGGCGAGCGCGCTGGGGGACTGCGTGGCGGGGCCGATCGGATCGAGACCCAGCCGCCCAAACGGAGCTTCCACGCCGGTGCGGGCCGACAGATCCCGGTTGGTGCCGAAGTCGAGCGCGAGCTCGATGTTCTTGGTCTCGTTGATGATCGAGCTGAGCGTGCGCGACAGCCCAGGCGGCAGCGGGATCAGCTCGCTGACGTCGATGTTGACCGGCGGAATGTTCGTGGCGGCGACCTTGATGCGCGGCTGGTTGGCGCCGACCTGGACCTTACCCGGCAGGCTGTTGGCCAGATCGAGCCCCTCCATGCTCAGGGCGATCTCGAGGGCCTTGGGCTGCGCGCGGAAGAACAGCTTGGCGTCCTCCTCGACCAGCTGCCACAAGTTCTGGCCCATCGGCTGCGGCTGCATGCCAGCCGGCATGCTCTCGATCGCACGCACGGCATCGATTGCGCTCAGCGCCAGCGAGAGATCCACGTCGGCGTCGGTGACACCCGGCTGATCGTCGTGCGGAAAACCAAGCTGCATCGCGTGCACGCCGTCGAGATCGATCGACTCGAGGAAGCCCGGACCAAAGCCCTCTTGGATCAGCGAGACCGCGACTAGATTGCGCAGCTCGATCGGCGGCGCGCCAGGCTCCGGGGGCGACCACATGTTGAGCAGCTTCGAGCCGGCGTCGAGCATGTCGCCGATCTCCGTGACGCTGGCCGAAACCTCGATCTTCTCGATCGGTCCACGCTTCACGTCGCGGCCTTGGCTGCCGGGGTTGACCCGCGCAGACTCTGCTTGGCCGTCGCCCTCGCCGGCGATCTTGACGTTGGTGTTGCTGTTCTTGGTGCAGGAGGCGAGCGGCGCGGCCAACAGTAGGGCCGCGCAGAAGGACGCTCGGGTTCGGCATGCGCGCATGCGCCGGAGGATAGCTGGTTTCCTCGGCCTGGCCGCATGTGAGCCCGAGTCCGCGGCGCGTGGACACATCGGCTAACCTCCGGGGGTGGTCGACCTCGAGCGTTTCCTCGATCTGGTCCGTCGTGAGCTTCGCTGTGATGACGCTCGCTTTGAGTTCGGAGGCCAACCGCCGCAGTCCGACGACTGCGTGTTCGCCGAGCTGCCCGGGGGCTGGCGCGTCGTCGCCCTGTTCAGCGCCCCGCTCGAAGACGGCGGCGGGCCCGAGGCCAAGCTCGTCGCCCTCGTCGAGACCTTCTCGGGGATCGGCGGTCGCATCGAAGCCCGGCGTCCGCGAATGTCCGCCGGCCCGGTCGCGCGTGAGCTCGACGACGCGCTCGCGCTGCTCGCCGAGAAGGCCAACGCGCTGCAGGCAGTCGTGATCGACGAAGACTCGCCCGTGCTGTGGGGCAGCTCCGAGGCCCCGCCCGGACCCGAGGACGTAGAAGTCATCATGTGGATCGGCGAGCTGGCCGACAGCGCCGCAGCAGCTGGACTCGACATGACCGAGCTCGTGCAGCTCGACGAGACCAAGCTCCGCGAGCGGGTCACCGGGCTCGAGCCTCGCAAGCTCCGCGAGCGGCTGCTTCGCAAGCTGCCAGCGATCCGCGAGTTCGGTGAGCACCGCGACGCCCAGGGGTGGGCCGCCCACTTTGCGACCTGTCGCGCGATCGCAGCGGTCCGCCGCGCGCCCGAGCGGCACGAGGCGATCGAGGATGATCTGGGCTGGTTCGCGCGGGACTTTGGCGGCATCTATCACGTGATCTTGGTCTACGGCGGCCGGTTCTCGGAGCTCGGCGCGGCCGGGGTGATGCTGCGGGCGTTGCCGGCGATCGAGAAGCTGGTGCTGTCGCTGCCGCCAATTGATCCGCCGCCCAAGGGCGCGCGGGTCCTACCGTTTCGCCGCCGCGGCTGACCCGACTCCCGTTCAGTGCTCGTGGACGTCACGGCGGGTCTTCTCGAGCTGGTCCAAACCACACTCGAGCCCCGGCTTGTCGTCGCGCAGCCGGATGAACACCGGCTGGTACAGCTGCTCATCGTCGGTCGCATACAAGTAGCGAACCTCCGCGACCGGCTGCTCGCCCGCCGACAGCCGCGCGTCGAGATCCGCCCGCGATTCGTTGGTCGTCCCCGCGAACACCTTGCCGACCTCGCGCAGCACACCGCCCGCGTACACCCCCATCCGATACGCGTTGCCAGCGTTCTCGAGGATCACCACGTCGGCCGACTTGATGAATTTGTGCTTGAGCTGATCGCCCCCCGAGCTAGGCCGCCCAGACGTGTAGACCGCGTTGACCCGCTTGAACACGATGCCCTCCGCGTTGCCCGCAACCAGCCGATCATACAGCGCCTGCTTGGCCGCCTGCCCCTGCGCATACTCCAGGATCCGAATCGGCGCATCGACAGCCGGCTCGATCTCCGCGTCGAGTCGCTCCCACCGCTCGAGGTAGCCAAGCCCACGCAGATCCTCCCCCCCGATCTTCAACACATCAAACAACCAATAGCTGGGCCCGTCCGCCCCAGACATCAACTCGCCATCGATCACCGTGCCCTGCGGCACCGAGTCGAGCGCCGCGAGGATCGAAGCATGAATCGTCGTCAGCTGCCCCGCCCGATTGGTGGCCCGGATCGTCTCGTCGACATGCACCAGCACCCGATTGCCATCGAGCTTCTGCTGCGCGATCACCCGATCATCCAAGATCAACCCCGCCAACGCCCCCGGATCGATCGCGTTGAGCAGCTGCGCCCCCTGCCCAACCTTCTCCCGACCCCCCGTCACCCGACTCCCCGACCCCTCCCCCTCGGGCGGCGCCACAGCCTGCGGCCGCACCACCTCGGTCAGCTCCTCGTACCCCTTCGAGGTCTTCTGATGCACCAGCCTCGCAAACGCCTTCTCCGCCGCCGCCAACGGCACCTTCACCGCCTTCTTCCCCCGACTCAACTTCGCCCCCCGCCGCCCCCACTCGACCTCGACGCTGTACACCCCACCCCCATCATCGAGCAACGTCGCGTTATAGACCTTGTCCGACTTGCCCTCCTGAAAGAACAACTGAATCGACCGCACGACCGTCATGCCCACAGCATATACCCGCAACTCCCACACCAGACCCAAAGTCCGTTCCGGCCCAGATACACAGCTCGTTCGAGGCTGGATGCCCAGACCTCCACCTGCCAGGTTCGGAGAGACAGCTTCGATCAACGTGGAGCGCACACAAGGCCGCAGACGGTCCCAACCCGGCGTATCTACGCACGTGGAGATTAACGAAGAGAAGCCCCGTCGGGCCAAGACGAAGGCACCAAAGGAAGCGGGCTCACGAGACTGGAGTAGACCGTAGCCGGGTTGGGACCGTCTGCAGCCCGTGCGCGGTCCCCATCGGCACACCAACCTCCGCGAACACCACCCCAACCTCCGCGAACACCACCCCAACCCCCGCAACCACCACACCAACCTCCGCCGCCTGAATCGGAGCAATCGTCCAACAGACGAGGAGCGCACACAAGGCCGCAGACGGTCCCAAACCGGCGTATCTACGCACGTGGAGATTAACGAAGAGAAGCGCCGTCGGGCCAATGAGCAGCAACGAAAGGAAGCGGGGTCACGAGACTGGAGTAGACCGTAGCCGGTTTGGGACCGTCTGCAGCCCGTGCGCGGTGCCCCGCCGGACACCACACACCCCCGCAAACAACCAAACACCGCCCGATCACACCTCGTCCCAAGCCGCCGTCCCACTCACCGGCGTAGCAAGCAGCGCATCCACATCCTCCATGGTCAGCTTCTTCCCAACCTTGGTATCCCGCCCCAGAGCCGACTCCGCGATCTTCCGCTTCTCGCTCCCAAGCTCGACCATCTTCTGCTCCACGGTGTGCTCCACCACCAAGCGATAGACCATCACCGGCTTGTCCTGCCCAATCCGGTGCGCCCGGTCCGTCGCCTGATCTTCCACAGCCGGGTTCCACCAAGGATCATAGTGGATCACGGTGTCCGCCTCGGTGAGCGTCAACCCGGCCCCACCCGCCTTGAGCGAGATCAAGAACACCGGCGGCCCGCTCTTTTGCTGGAACTTGTTGACCAGCTCTTCGCGGTTGGTGGTCCCGCCGTGCAGCCACACGTACTCGATCTCCAGCTCGTCGAGCGTCTCGGCGATCAATTTTTGCATCTCGACGAACTGCGAGAACACCAGCGCCTTGCGCCCCGACCCCACGCTGTCCGCGATCAGCTCGCGGAACGCGTCCATCTTGGTCGAGCTCGGCACGGCCGTGCCCTCGGGTAGCTTGAGCAGCCGCGGATCCGTGCAGACCTGGCGCAGACGCGTGAGCGCGGCGAGGATCGTCATCTGCGACTTCTCCACGCCGACCTCGCCGATCCGCGTGTCGATCTCGGTCTTGGCGGCCTTGAGGATCCGGTTGTAGAGCGCCAGCTGGCTGCGCCCAAACTGGACAAAGATTGTCTGCTCGGTCTTTGGCGGCAGCTCCTGAGCGACGTCTTCTTTGCGCCGCCGCATGATGAACGGTCGGATCCGGGCGCGCAGGGTCTCGAGCGCCTTGTCGTCGTTGTCCTCGATCGGCTTGACGTAGGTCTTTTGGAATTCGCTGAGCTTGCCCAGGAAGCCCGGCGCCAGGAAGTCGTAGATCGCCCACAGATCCACCAGGTGGTTCTCGATCGGCGTACCCGTGAGCGCCAGGCGGTGATCGGCCTTGAGCTTCTTCGCCGACTTCGCCGTGCTGGTGGTCCAGTTCTTGATGTACTGGGCCTCATCCAGGATCACATAGCGGAACCGGATCTTGATCAGATCCTCGATGTCGCGGCGCAAGATCGCGTAGCTGGTCACGACCACGTCGGTCTTCTTCAGCAGCCGGCGGTTTTCACCACGATCCGCGCCGTGCCAGACCAGCACCGACAAGCTCGGCGCCCACTTCTTGACCTCTTGCCGCCACACGCCAAGCACCGAGGTTGGCCCGATGATCAGCGAGGGCATGTCGCCGTCGGTCTCTTTGGCCTTGGCCAGCAGCGCCAGCGCCTGCACGGTCTTACCCAGGCCCATGTCGTCGGCCAGGATCCCGGCCATCTGGTTCTCGTGCAGCTGCCACAGCCACGCGTAGCCAGACTTTTGGTAGTCGCGGAGCTTGGCCGTGAGCCCCTTGGCCTTGCGTGGAGCCCTGGCCGAGCGCTCGCCGGTCATGTTCTCCATCAGCTTCTTGACGTCCTTGGCAACCTTCGTTGACGGGACCTCTTGAAGCAGCCGCGCGAGCGTGCCGAGCTCGAGGGTGCTGACCTCGGCGTTGCCGGCCTTGTCGAATTGCAGCGAGCCCGCGGCCTCGGCGATCGGCTCGAGGATCTTGGGATCGAGCTTGGCGACGGAGCCGTCCGCGAGCTCGACCCAGCGTCGGCCTTCGTGCAGCCAGCGCAGCAGATCCCGAAACGAGATCAGCCCGGTCTCGCCCTCGACGTCGACGATCGCCTCGACATCCAAGACGGAGCCGCCAGCGTTCTTGACCGAGATGCTGGGCGAGGGCGACTTGCTGCGCAGCTTGGGCAGCGCGGGGATCTTTTTTTCCCAGCGCTCGGGCAGCAGCGGCAAGCCAGCGACGATGAACTCGATCGCGGTGTCACCAAGCGCCACGAACGACTCGTCCGCGTCACTCCAGCGCAGCTTGCCGTCAAACAGGATCTGCCGCGCGCGGGTCTCGGCCTCGATGTCACGGTAGAACGCGATGCTCTGATCCTCACCGCTGGGCCCGGTGACCGTCACGCTGTAGCGGGCCGACTCGGGATCTTGACCCGAGACGGCCAGTGTCACGTTGTCGTAGCGCGCCGCGAGCGTGACTTGGATCTTGCTCGCGCCGCCCTGGATCGTGACGATGAAATTGTCGACTTCGCGCGAGTCGCTGGCCAGCTTGAACAGGTCGCGCTGCGGCACGCCAACCGACTGCAGCGCCTCGCTGAGCTCGTCCATGTCCTCGGCCGCGACGCTCGCGTCCATCACGATCACCGGGCGCTCGGCGATCGCGGCCAGTGTCCATGGCGGGGTGTCGGGGACCAAGAAGATCTCCGCGGTCTCGGGCCACAGAAACCACGTTGGGGCGCCCGCGATCACGCGGCCTTTGTCGACCTCGAAGGTCCGCTCGCTGGCCTTGTGCTGCAGCAGCGCCCGCAGCTCGACGCGGTGATCCTTATTGTGGGACTCGGCCTCGACGCGCAGGATCAGCGGCTCACTCACGAACTGCAGCCTGCCCACGCCCTTGATCGCAACCGAGGCGTGGCGCGCAAAGTACAGCATGCCAGCGAGCGCGATGTCGTCGAGCACGTGCGCGCCGTCGTCGGTCTCGTCGATCTCCTGATCGAGGTAGTGCTGGATCAGCCGGTCGACCTCGGCCATGCCCTGGCGCTTGCGGGTCGCGGCCGACACCGCGGACCCCGAGCCAAACACGTTGACGTGCCAGACCCCGAGCCGCTGCTCGATCTGGTAGCGGTTGCGGCTCTTGGCCTCGACGCTGGTGACCCACGGGTTTTGCGTCAACGTGAGGTCGCCGCCCTCGAGGAATTGCTTGCGCAGCTCCATCGCGAGCGCGACGCCGTGGTGGCAGATCGTCTCCCAACCATCGGTGAAGGTTGGGCACGAGCAGCTGCAGTCGAGCTTGGTGCCCTTGCCACCTTTGATGACCATGCGCTTGAGCGAGGTCGAGTGCGGGGCCGCGTGGGTGCCCTTGACCTTGCCGCGCACGCTGTCGCCGTTGACCACCAGATCGCTGACCGCGTCATTCTTGAACAGCTCCTGGCCGGCCTTGACGGCCTTGGGGCTGGCGACGCGGACGAGGACCTCGGGGTCGAGGAGAGGAACCAAATTGTCGAGCTTGCTCAAAGCCTTGTTCCATCGGCAGGCGATCCGTGCGTGACCGACCTCTGTCGTGTCACACCGGCGTCGCTCCGGGGCTCTGGAACCCACACAGACGAAGCGCCCGGGCAGGAAGTCCCCGTGGTGCGGACTCCCCAAATGGCGGAATCCAGACCAGATCGGACACGCGATACCCCAGCCGACATGCTCGGCGTGGGCGCTCGCGCAGTGGTGGGAGCTCTATCACGGAGATCGGCTCCGGTCTACACGTGGGGCCCAGCTGACGAGAGGCCGCAGATCGGCCAAGGTCTGGGCCATGGGACAACAGGCAAATCTCCCCGGGGGCCCTGGGGGCTCAAAAGAGCGAAGCGTTCCCCCGGGAGCCCCGACCTCGAGCCCGAGCGAAGCGAGGGTGGCGGAGCGCGCGGAGGCGAAGCCGAGCACGAACCGCGTCGGGGGGCCCGGGGGCCAAGACGGCCTCAACCCCGATGATCCGGGGGTCCGGCTGCTCGCCGAGGCTGCGAAGGGGATGGAGGCATCGGCGCTGCTCTTGGTCCACTGCGGTGATCTGCCGGGCTTGGCCCCGGGCGCGACGCGGCTGATCCTCGACGTGCGCGAGCGCACTGGCTCGCCCCATCGCTGCGTCTCGGATCTGGGACGCACCGACACCAGCGCGCCGCTGCCAGTTGGCGACGCGCGCTTCGAGGCGGCGATGGTCTGGCCGCGCGCGCACCTGGGCAAGGACTTCTCGGAGTCATGCCTGGCCGTGGGTGCGCTCGCGCTGCGCGAGGGTGGACACCTTCTTTGTGCGGTCCGCAAACAAAAAGGCGGCAAGAGCCTCGGCAAGATCATGCGCGCGCTGCTTGGCGACGACGCGGTCGAGGTCGTCGCCCGCGAGCGCGGCTATCACTTGTGGAAGGGCGTGCGCGGGCCCGACATCGACACGGAGCTGGCCACCGAGCTGAGCACGCGCCACTACGAGATCCACGACGAGGCGCTCGGGGATCTGCGCCTGCGCAGCCAGCCCGGCGTGTTCTCGCGACGCGAGCTCGATGGTGGCACGCGAGCCCTCTTGCATGTCACCGACGAGCTGCTGCGCCGCGACGCCGAGACCGGGCGACCTGCCCCGCGCGCGGTCTTGGATCTGTGCGCGGGCGTTGGAACCCTGGGTCTGTGGGCGGCCCAACGCCTCGAGCAGGCCGAGGTGATCGCGGTCGAGAGCAACCTGCGGGCCTGCGCGCTGATCCGCGAGAACGCAGAGCGCAACGGCTTCGCGTCGCGGGTCCAAGTTCACGAACACGACGGCCTGCCCGCGGAGATCACCCCCGTGGACTTGGTCCTGCTCAACCCACCAACCCACGCCGACGTCGACACGCTTCGGCGGCTGTTCGATCTTCGCGCGTGGCTGCGCCCGGGCGGGCAGGTGTTGCTGGTCGTCAGCCGACCCCACCGCGCGCTGCAGCTGCTCACCGAGCTCGGGGCCGAGGTCGACGGCGGCGAGCGCGATGGCTACTTCGTGCTCCGAGCACGCTGGAACTAGGGCACTAGCCAGCCGACCGCTTGCTCACGAGAAGAAGCACGGCGATCGCCAACAGACTGAAATTGACCTTCATGGTGTTTTTTCTCCCACCGACGTCCTGTCGGCGCAGAGCGGATAATCGCGCACCCGCACGGCGAGATGCAAGGAAAAAATCCAGTATGAGTTAAAAAGCGCGGAGCCGAGCCCTCATTTGATCCGGCGGGTCTGCTTGGCGCGCCGGTAGTCGCTCTGCAGCGCGGAGATCCCCGCCGCGTAGATCGCCCAGAACACCACCCCAGCGAGGAGCCCGGTCACGATCGCCGCGAACACCGGCGCCTCGACCCGGATCTCGCGCAGCTCGCCGGCGGCCCGGCCAAGCGCGATGAAAAAGAAGAACAGCGCGAAGCTGGTGAGCACGGCCCGCAGGATCTGGAGACCCGACAGTCGCGGCTGCTGGCCCAGGCCCGAGCGGTCCGACTCGATCCACTGCAGCAGCACCCGCAACCACGCGCCGATCGCCGGCAGCAGCAAGGCCCCGACCATGCCCGAGAGCCCCGACACCGCGAGCTCGAGCTCGTCCGGCCCAATGAGAGTCTCGCCCACGCGGCCGCATCCTACGAGCAATTGGACAGGCCCGCGACCTCGGCGTAGTTCGAAAGTGTGACGGTCTGCGCGCGGCTGATGCTCACGACGTGCGTGGCTGCGGCCGCGTGTGTCCACACGACGGTCGTGCCCCCCGCCGAGCTGCGCGCAGATGCGCTGGCCACGGTCGGCGAGGCCCGCGGCGAGTCGCCGGGCTTGGTCGTCGCCACGGTCCGCACCCATGAGCCCGACGCCAGCAAGATCGAGGTCGAGGCTGGCGGCTACGCGGCGCTCGCTGATCACCGACCGGTCGACGTCGACACCGCGTTCTTGTGGTTCTCGATCACCAAGCTGTTCACGGCCACCGCGATCATGCAGCTGCACGAGCGCGGCCAGCTCGACATCGACGCGCCGGTCAAAGATCTGCTCGGTGACGAGTTCGTGCTCGACGAGCCGCGCCGTCGCCCGATCACCGCGCGGGATCTTCTGAGCCACTCGAGCGGCCTTGGCAGCCCTTCGGTGTGGGCGGCCGCGGCCCCCGAAGGTCGGGAGCGTCGCAGCGTGAAGGTTCAGCTCGAGGGCTTGCTCGCCAAGCATGGCTCACGGCTGCGCTACCGACCGGGCACCAACCAGCGCTACTCGAACCTGGGCTACGTCGTGCTGGGGCGGATGGTCGAGCTGGCCGACGGGCGCGACTACGAGACCTACGTGCACGAGGAGATCCTAGATGTGCTCGGCATGGAGCACACCGGGTTTCGCTGGGCGCCCCTGCTTGGCAACGCCGCGATCGGCCACGGACGCAAGGGCGGATTTTGGACGACGGTGGCCAAGTCTGTCGCCAACCCCGAGGTGTTCGGTCCGTCGTTGCGCAACTGGGTCACCACCGTCTACTTCGAGGTCGAGGGGTCTCCCTACGGCGGCTTGATCGGCACCGCCGGCGACCTCGCCAAGTTCCTTGGCGCGCACTTGCACTACGGCGAGTGGGACGGCCGACAGATCCTCACGCCCGCCTCGGTCCAAGCCATGCAGACCCCGCAGCTCGATCAAAACGGCCGGGCACTCGACTACGCCCTGGGCTGGCACACCCAAGTGATCGACGGTCAACGCTACTTCAATCACATGGGCAAGGGTGGTGGCTACCGCCCAGAGGTACGGATCTGGCCCAGCCATCACTACGGCGTGGTGATCCTGACGAACCGCACACGCTACGATCCCCGGCCGCTCAGCCAGTGCGTCCCGCCAGCGCCTGAGCCCAGCCGCTCGGCCGAGTGAGCGCTTCGCGGGTTCTGGCGGCGTCCGCCCAAGCGGGCTGGGACCCCAGCTGAGGCCCCGTTCTCGCCCGATTCGGGTCAATTTGGGCTCCGCGCGAACCGTCCGGGCAGCCACTGCGCCGGGCGTGGCCTTGCGCGACCCCCATTGGTCGCGTATCGAAGGGGCCCGCCGATGGGCCGCGTCACACGCGATGCCCTGGCCCGGTTGCCGCTGCCCATGTCTTCAGGCTCGAACGACAAGCCTAAATCTGCTGACGCGCCGTCGGCCTCACCCGCTAAGTCCCCCAACGCGTCGGGCGAGGCAACAGCTGAGACGTCGGCCGCCAACCCGCGCGCGATCCGAGACGCCGAGGGCGTGATCGTGGGAGCCCGCGGTGCTGGCCCCAAGATCCTCGGGGTCATCGATCTCAAGGGTCTGCGCGGCAAGCCCAAGCCCAAGACCGCGAGCGGCGACAAGCCGCGCGGCAGCGGGCGCAAGCAAGAGATCATCATCGACAGCGGCGGCGCCGGCGATCAGCCCAAGGGTCGCGCGAGCGCCCGCAAGGCTCGCGAGGTCCGCTCGAGTCGCCGCCTGCCAGGCCGTCGCGCGGCCCGCCGCGGCAAGCCATCCAGCGCCGGCACCGCCGAGATGGGCGCCGACAAGAAGCGCGTCCGGGTCGACGAGGCGATCTCGATCGGCGAGCTCGCCCGCCAGATGGGCGTCAAGGCGCCGAAGGTCATCCGCGTGGTGTGGGGCATGGGCATCCGCAACGCCACGGTCAACACCGGCGTCGACGTCGAGACCGCCGAGCTGGTCGCCGCCGAGTTTGGCTACCGGGTCGAGGACGTCTCGTTCGACGAGTCCGAGCTGCTCGATGGCGAAGAAGAGATCGAGGTTGGTGAGCTGCGGGCCCCCGTGATCGCGGTCATGGGCCACGTCGATCACGGCAAGACCACGCTGCTCGATCGCCTGCGCCGGGCCGAGGTCGCCGCCAGCGAGGCCGGCGGGATCACCCAGCACGTCGGCGCCTACCGGGTCCGCACCAACGCCGGCCCGATGGTGTTCGTCGACACCCCGGGTCACGCAGCGTTCGCCGCCATGCGCGAGCGCGGCGCCAACCTCACCGACATCGCCATGATCGTCGTCGCCGCCAACGACGGCGTCATGCCAACCACGATCGAAGCGCTGCGCCAGGTCCAGGCCGCCGACGTCCCGATCCTCGTCGCCGTCAACAAGTGTGATCTCCCCGACGCCGACCTCGCCAAGGTCGAGCGTCAGCTGATGGAGCACCACGTCCTGTCCGAGACCTACGGCGGCGAGACCCCGATCGTCTCGATCTCCGCCAAGACCGGCGCCGGGTTCGACGAGCTCCTCGAGCAGCTCGCCGTGCTCGCCGAGGTGCTCGAGCTGCGCGCCACCCCAGAAGGTCGCGCGACCGGCATCGTGCTCGAGTCCCGGATCGATCGTGGCCGCGGCGTCATCACGACCGTGCTGATCCAAAACGGCACGCTCACCCGCGGCGACATGGTCGTCGCTGGCGAGTCCAGCGGCCGCGTCAGCGCCTTGATCCCGACCGGCGACCTCGAAGAAGACGACCACGACGCCGAGGCCGACGCGGACACCGACAAGCCCAAGAAGAAGTCCAAGTCCAAGTCCAAGCCCAAGAAGCCAAAGGGCAAGGCCCAGCCCGCCACGATCCAGACCAGCGGCCCCTCCACCGTCGTCGAGATCTCGGGCCTCGACGAGCCCCCCGCCGTCGGCATCGCCTTCAACGTCGTCGAGGACGACAAGGCCGCCAAGCAGCTCATCGCCCACCGCCGCGAGCAGCGACGCCGCCGCGACGGCGCCCGCTCCAGCGCGATCAGCTTCGCCGACCGCCTCGCCGCCGAGCGCCGCGCCGAGATCCCCACCGTCGCGCTGGTCGTCCGCGCCGACGTCCAGGGCTCACTCGAGGCCGTCGAGCACCTCATCAACGAGATCCGCAGCGACAAGGTCCAGACCAAGATCATCTCGACCGGCGTCGGCGAGATCACCGAGGGCGACATCAAGCTCGCCACCACCGCCCGCCAAGCCGGCGGCAACGTGGTCCCTGCGATCCTCGGCTTCGGCGTAAAAGCCGGCAACAAGGCCAGCACCCTCGCCGACTCCGACGGCATCCCGATCCGCTGCGCCAAGATCATCTACGAGCTCAGCGACGCCTTAGAAGCCCTGATGCTCGACCAGCTCGCCCCCAGCTACCTCGAGCACCCGATCGGCAAGGCCGAGGTCCGCAAGCTGTTCCCCACCTCCAGCGGCACGATCTGCGGCTGCCGCGTGATCGACGGCAAGATCACCCGCAACGCCGGCATCCGCGTCCTCCGCGACGGCGCCGAGATCAACTCGACCAAGCTAGCCTCGCTGCGCATCGTCGAACGCGACGTCAAAGAGGTCGGCACGGATCAAGAGTGCGGGATCTTGCTAGTCGACACCGCCGACCTCCGCGAAGGCGACGTCCTCCAAGCCTTCGAACGAGAAGCCATCCCCCCAAGGCTGTAAGTTACCCCCACAGGCGCTTTCGCACTTCGCGGTCACTCGCTTCGCTCGCTCCCAAGGGGCCGTTTGTCCGCATGGGCATGTGTGGCCCCCTAGAAGGGGGCTCTCGTCTGACCACCTGCAGCCACCGGGTACCTCTCCACGTACGTGTTGTGCTTTGTGAACTGGCGGGCTCGGTTGGCCCCCACGTCCATGACCGATTGCAGCCCTTAGCGCGTCTGGTCGCTTCGCTCCTCGGGGCCGTTTGTGCGCAGGGGCATGTGTGGCCCCCTAGCAGGGGGCTCGGGCCGCTTCGCCGAACGTCTTCGCACCTGCGACTTCGCCGACCGCTGCTCCGTCTGGGGAGCTCCGGCTCGGGCCGCTTCGCCAAACGTCTCCGCACCTGCGACTTCGCCAACCGCTGCCCCGTCTAGTGGGACATCTTCACACCTGCGACTGACCGCAACCCCGTCCGTCGTCCGCTATTAATTTAGCCCCATATCCAGATCGGAGAGCCCACCCCGATCGACGAAGAGCGCACGACTGGCCGCAGAGGGCCTCAACCCGGCGTATCTACGCACGTGGAGATTAACGAAGAGAAGCGCGGTCGGGCCAGTGAGAAGAAACGAGAGGAAGCGGGGCCACGAGACTGGAGTAGACCTAGCCGGGTTGAGGCCCTCTGCAGCCCCGTGCGCGGACCCCCGCCGGCCACTCACACCCCCTCAAACAACCAACCAGTCCCCCGCCGGCCACTCACACCCCCCTCAAACAACCAACCAGTCCCCCACCAGCCACTCACACCCCCTCAAACAACCAAACCAGTCCCCAGTGTCTCTCAGACCCCGCCGGAGGCCCTCCATATGCGCGTCAAATCCTTAGTCAGATTCTTCTGATGCGCCTCGATCGTCCCCCCCCCAATCTCCAACAACTTCGCATCCCGCCACAGCCGCTCGACCGGAAACTCCCGACAATACCCCGCCCCACCCATCACCTGCATCGCCCAGTCCGCGCACTGCTTCCCAACCGGCGCCGCGAACAACTTGGCCGCGTCCGACCCAACCCGCGCCCGATTGTCCGGCCCCAGGTCCCGCGCCACGTTGTAGGTCAAGCACTTGGCCGCCTGCATCATCGCGTAGCCGTCACCAATGTAGCGTTGGATCTGCCCAAACCGGTTGAGCGACTGCTCGAACGCCCGGCGTTGGTCGGCGTAGTCGATCATGATCTCCACGCAGCGCTCGGCGATCCCCACGCTCATGGCCGCCAGCGTGAGCCGCTCGATCTCGAGGTTGCGCATCATGTGCGTGAGTCCGCCGCCTTCCTCACCGAGCAGGTTGCTGGCGGGGATCCGGCAGTCTTCGAAGATCAGCTCTGACATGCTCGAGCCGCGCATGCCGATCTTCTCGATGTGGTTGCTGGTCGAGAACCCCGGGCACTCACGATCGACCACGAACGCGGTCAAGCGATCGTTCAGCTTGGCGTAGACCAAGAAGCAGTAACCCTCGGGCCCGTTGGTGATGTAGGTCTTGGTCCCGTTGAGCACGTAGTCGCCACCGTCACGCACGGCGGTGGTCTTCATGGCCATCACGTCGGTGCCAGCGCCGGGCTCGGT
Source organism: Enhygromyxa salina (assembly GCF_000737335.2). Classification (GTDB taxonomy): domain Bacteria; phylum Myxococcota_A; class Polyangia; order Nannocystales; family Nannocystaceae; genus Plesiocystis; species Plesiocystis salina_C. The sequence goes on from NZ_JMCC02000089.1 coordinate 126,094, forward strand.
CATGCCCATGCCGGCGACCCACTCGCCGCTCATGACCTTGTCGAGGTAGCGCTCGCGCTGCTCTGCGTTGGAGCAGTTGTAGAAGTTGTTCACGAACAGCATCGAGTGCGCGAGGTAGGCCAGGCAAAAACCTGGGTCGTACTTCGAGAGCTCGTGGTGGACGATCGTGGCCGCGACCGCGTCCATGCCCGCGCCGCCGTCGTCGACCGAGACCGTGATCCCCAGCAGCCCGAGCTCGCCTAGCTTGCGAAACAGCTCGACGTTGAGCTCGCCCTTCTCGTCGAATTCTGCCGCTTGCGGTGCGACCTCGCGGCGCGCGAACTCGGCGATGGTCTGGCGCAGCAGGCGGTGCTCTTCGGTGGGGTTGAACAGCTCGTCCGAGTGCAGGGACATCGCCGAGAACATACATGTTTGGACCCCCACAGACACCTTGCCACTTCGCCGACTGCAGCCGACTCGCGTCTGGTCGCTTCGCTCCTCGGGGCCGTTTGTTCGCGGGCCCATGTGTGGCCCCCTAGGGGGCTCAGGTGGCTTCGGCGAGCGCTTGGGGCTGATGGGCGCAGCCACCTTGCGGCTTCGCGTGTGGTCGCTTCGCTCGGGGCTGGCTGTTCGCGGGCGCGTGTGGGCCCCTAGGAAGGGGATCAGGTCGCTTCGCCGAGCGCTTGGGTCTAGTACCCTGGGTCTTCGCTGACGGCGGCCACTTCGCGCATGGTTCGCTCCTCGGTCTTCGCCGACGCGGGTTGTGTGCTCCGTCGCACGTATGGCGCCTGGAAGCGGTCGCTTCGTTGTTCGCTGTGGGGGTGCCCTGACGGGGGCTCTGAGGGTGTCGGGGCGGCAGTGAGCTCGCTCCGCTCACCGGTTTGGCATTATCGTGGTCGCATGGGCGACGAGCATGAGGATCACGACGAGCAAGATGACGCGCTCGAGGACGAGTTCGCTGACACCGTGCGACCGCCGGAGACCTTGCCGATCACGCTGACGCTGCCGGCGCTGGTGTTGACCGCGGCGATCGCCCTGCCGCTGCACCCCGACGGCTTCAGCTTCGCGCAGCTGCTGTACGCGTCGTTCCTTCGCAGCCCGCTCGAGGGGCTGATCATGCTGCTCGGGTTTGGCTCGCCGTTTTGCTTCGGCGCGATCGTGCTCGCGCTCGCGTGGCTCGGGGATCGCGTGCACCCGCGCCTCGCCGAGCGCCTGCTCGTGGCAAACCTGAGCCTGCTGCACGCGCAGCTGGTGCTGGTCGCGTTCCTGTTGTGGTCCCGCGACCAAGGCAAGATGCCGCTCGCGCTGCTTGGCTTCGCCGTGGTCAGCGGGGGCTACTTCATCTTGCATCACGCCCGCGAGGCAGCGGCGAGCGGGGGGGCCGACGACACTGCCGGGTTCTCCCGCTCGGGGCCAACCTTGCGCTGGCTGGTGCACTGGGGGGCCACCGTGATCGTCGCTGTGTGCGGATGGATCCGCCTGCAGCTGTTGATCGGCGTGCGCCTGGGCTGGGCGATCGAGGTGATGCTCGCCGCAGCCGTGACCATGGCGGTGCTACTCACCCGAAAGAGGTCGTAGCGGCCGTGGACCCGGCTCCGCCAAACAGCGCACGCTGAGAGTGGGAGTGATCGGAGCTTGGGAGTCTTGCGAAACCGCGAGCAGGGGCAGAGCTGGAGTGCGAGAGGCGTGCGCGATGATGAGCGTCACACCTCGCCCCTGGCGTGGTCAAGTCAGTCCGCCGGACTGGCGGTCGGGTTGGCGGCTGGGTCGTCGATCTAGTCGGCGATCTCGTCGGCTGCCGCCGGAGCCTGCTGCGAGCTCTCGTCGGCGCTTGGGTCCGACTCATCAGTCGCCGCGGCAATCTGTGCGGCGGCCTGATCGGCCTGATCGGCCTGACCGGCAGACATCCGCCGAGGATCGCGGCCCGGGGCATCCCGCTGTACGCGGCAGTCGTCGCACATGCGATCCAGCGGTGGCTCGGCGGCGTCGGGGTCGGCCGTGCTGAGCGACATGCCTGGGGCGTACACCCACGAACCACTGCAGCCTGCGACCTGACAAGGCATGACCTCGGCGCCCGCGGGCACCGCCCCGCCGGCGGAGCTGATCACGAACTGGCTGCGCGAGCAGTCCTCGCACAGGCGGATCGGGTCTTGCGTGCGGCCGGCAAGGAAGTCTTGCAGCTGCGCGCCGGTCTTGTAGGTCCACGTTTTTTCGCACTCGGGCCGACCACACGCGACCTCACGATCGCCGCGGCCGCGCACGAATTCGAAGCAGCCGTTGCACATGCGCCGGGGCGGCTGCGGGAGCTCGGTGACGTGATCTTGCGCGTCCAGGGTTGCCCACGCGCGCAGCTGCCCCTCGCGCTCCCAAGACCAGGTGCTGGTGCAGCCGTGGACCTTGCAGGGGATCGCGATGGGCTCGAGGTGACCCATGCGCTCGAAGCAGCGCTCGCACAGCTTCTCGGGCGGACCGTCGTTGATCTTGCGCCTGCGCTTGCGGTTGCGCCTGCGCTTCTTGCTGGACTTGGTCTGGGGTGGCGACGCGGGCTCGGCCGCCGCGGGCTCGGCCGCCGCCGCGGGCTCGGCCGCCGCGGGCTC